>CAZBTQ010000062.1:5433-15000 GCA_964494405.1 uncultured Iamiaceae bacterium | reverse complement strand
CCTACTTCGCCACCACCCACGGCGCCGCGATCGCGCGGGACATCGGCGTCGATCCGCGCAGCGTCGACCTGGACCTCAGCGGCGTGAAGGCCGGCTTCGGCGTCGACCCCGACGAGGTGCCGTCGCTCACCTACCGAGACCTCCAGGCTCGCCGCGAGCTGATCCGTTCACGTTTCCGCAAGCGCGGCACCGCCCTGCCCTGATTGGCTGTTGCCGTGGTGGCGAGCGATGGAGATCCCGAGTCGGCGTATCCGAAGTGGATGCCCGCTGCTGGCCGGTATCAGTACTGCCCGATGTGCCGGAACAACCTGGTGCGGTCGGTGTGTTCGACGTGCGACTGGGTGTACTACCCGACGAACGTCGTCGGCGTGAACATCGTGGCCGTCACCGAGGCCGGCGAGTTCGTGATGATCCTGCCGCCCGGCGAGCCGCGCGATGCTCCTGCGGCTCTCCCCACGCGTCGTGGCCGCTCCACACGCGCGGCGCTGCCCTGGCCTGGACCTCAGAACGACCAGCGGGTGGCGCTCTGGGCGAACTCATCCTCCCGTTCGATGATCCCAAAGGCCCGATCAGGCACCAGCTCGACGATCAGGTTGCGACGTATGAACGCCTCGCTGGCCTCGTGGTCGGCCGGGTCCGGCCAGTATTTGGTCACGTAGGCGACGAGCGCCCGGTCGGTCGCAGCGTCGTCCACCCCCTTCTCGACGATGCGAGCCCGGCCCTCGACCGACACGCACTCCACCGTGTCGTCGACCGTCACCACGCACCACGGGTTCTGGGACAGGTTGCGCGCCTTGCGAGACCCCGGTGCGCACGAGAACCAGAACCGATCGACCTCGGGCAGCCACGCGCCCCACACCGGCAGCGAGTGGGGCCGACCCGACGCCGACGCCGTGACCAGCCAGTAGTTGTGGTTGGCGACGAGCCGCTCCTGTGCCCACGACCACGGCAAGGCGCCGGCGGGATCGGTCGGGACCCCGTAGTCCGACATGTCCGGTCGCTCGACGCATGGCACGACCTCGACGGTACCGCTGGCGCTCGCCGGCCTCCATCGCCGTCAAGGGCCGGGGAACGTGAGGAGCGGCACTAGCGTCGTTCGACGATGCGCCTCGTGATCGCCCGCTGCTCCGTCGACTACGCGGGCCGACTCTCCGCCCACCTGCCGATGGCGACCCGCTTGGTCATGGTCAAGGCAGACGGGTGCGTGGCGATCCATGCCGACGGCGGTGCGTACAAGCCCCTCAACTGGATGAACGCGCCGAACCACCTCGTCGAAGGCGACGGCGAGTGGACCGTCACCAACCCCAAGGGCGAGACGCTCACCATCACCATCGACGAGATCGTCTCCGACACGGCGCACGAGCTCGGTGTTGATCCCGGCTTGTCGAAGGACGGCGTCGAAGCACACCTCCAAGAGCTGCTCGCCGCCAACTGCACGGTCATGGCCGAAGGCCTGTCGCTCGTGCGGCGCGAGTACCCGACCGACATCGGCCCGGTCGACCTCATGTGCCGCGACGCTGAGGGCAACCTCGTCGCCATCGAGGTGAAGCGGCGGGGCGAGATCGACGGAGTCGAGCAGCTCACCCGCTACCTGTCCCTCCTGCGATCCGATCCAGCGCTGGCCGACGTGCGCGGCATGTTCGTCGCCCAGCAGATCAAGCCCCAGGCGCGCACCCTCGCCGCCACCCGCGACATCGAGTGCGTCGAGGTGGACTACGACGAGCTCCGCGGCATCGAGTCCAACGAGCTGCGCCTCTTCTAGACCGCCACCGTCGATAGGGTTGCCGGCGTGGCGACGGTGAAGGGCGTGCTGTTCGACTCTGGCGGCGTCCTCATCCGACCCATCGGCGGGCGCTGGAACCCCCGGCTCGACTTCGAGCCCACCGTGCTCGCGCTCGCTCCCCACCTGACCGAGGCCGACTTCCGACGAGCGATCGAGGTCGGTGAGCAGTACTGGGAGTCGGTGCCGCCGGCGGAGCACACGAGAGACGACTACCACCGGGCGATGTTGGCCGAGCTCGGGGTCGCGCCGACCGATCCGTTGCTCGCCGACCTGGGTCGGCCACTCGAGCCGTCGACCATCGTCGAGCCCTACCCGGAGGTCATCGCGGTCCTGGAGCAGCTCCGAGCGAGCGGCGTGCGCATGGCGGTTGTGTCCGACATGTCACCAGGCTTGGTGCGACTCCACGAGGGAGTCGGCATCGCCCACTACTTCGAGGCCTACGCCATCTCCGCCGTGCTGGGGTGCACCAAGCCCGACCCGCGGATGTACGCCCACGCCTCCGACGCACTCGGCCTGCATCCCTCCGACTGCCTGTTCGTCGACGACGTGCCCGACCTCGTCGCCGCCGCGATCGACCTCGGCTACCGGGGCGCGGCCGTGCTCCGAGGCGACGAACAGGCCGAGGCCGACCCGTCCGTTCCCAGCATCTCCGACCTCACCGAGCTGTTCGCCCTCCTGTAGCCCGAAGAACGCGCCAGTGTCGACACGCTCGACATCGGGATCAGCCGAAGCGGCAGAGACCGGCGGAGATGACGACCTTGTCGCCGACCGAGGTGGTGAAGACGGCCTCGCCATCGGCCGTGTTCCACATGCGCACCGTGAGCGCGTCGCCCGGCAGCACCGGCGATGCGAAGCGAGCCTCCATGTGGCGGAACTTGGCGGGGTCGCCGTCGCACAACGAGTGCAGCAGCGCACGACCGGTGAAGCCGTAGGTGCACAGGCCGTGCAGGATCGGCCGGGGGAACCCACCGATGTCGGAGAACGACTTGTCGGAGTGCAGCGGGTTGCGGTCGCCGTTGAGCCGATAGGTCAGCGCCTGGTCGGGACGGGTCTGATAGGTGACCTCGTGGTCGGGGTCGCGCTCGGGCGGCACGTTGGTGGGACCAGACGGCCCCCGGTCGCCACCGAAGCCGCCCTCACCCGCGATGTAGACCGACGAGCGCGTGCTGAACAGCGGCTCGCCGGTCTCCACCAGCGTCGAGTGCGACTCGGTCACGATGACCGCGCCCTTGCCCTTGTCGTAGATGCCGACGATCTCGCCCTGCGCCTCGAGCTCGCCCTGCACGGGGAGCTCGCGGTGCAGCGTGATCGCCTGCTCGCCGTGGACGAGCATCGCCGGGTTGAACGAGCCGATGTTGCCCATGGCACCACCGCCCGCACCCAGCACCACCGCCATCGTCGGCAGCGCGCGTTGCGCCACGTCCTTGGTGTTCTCCGTGGTGAACTCGAGCTCTTGGGTGACCGGGTCGAGGCTGCCCGCGCCGACGCTCACCGCGTAGAGCAGCGCGTCCTTGCTGGTCCAGCTTCGACGTCCCGGCTCACCCTTCGAGCCGACGGCATCCGGATTGATGGGCATGACGTTCCCCCCTGGTCGTCGTGCGTGGCGATGTGCGTGCCGAGGCTAGATGCTCTTGCCGGGGCGACCGGGGCCCTCGGCGTCGTTGCCGCCCATGTCGGCGTTGAGGCGAGCCTTCGACATGAGCTCGGCCACGACCGGCCCGAGCTGGGCCGGGTCGTCGACGGGGTCGGCGACCGGACCGCGGTGCCAGCCCTCGGCGATGCCGAGGTAGCGGCCGCTCACGTCGAAGACGCGCCCGGTGACGTTCTTGGCCTCATCGCTTGCCAGCCAGGTGACGATCGGTGAGATCCACCGCGGCGACATCTGCTCCTTGGCCTCTTCGGGCAGCTGACCCATGCCGAGGTTCTCGGTCATGCGGGTGAGCGCCGTAGGGGCGATGGCGTTGACGGTGACGCCGTAGCGAGCGAGTTCGAGGGCGGCGATGACGGTGAAGGAGGCGATGCCGGCCTTGGCCGCGCCGTAGTTGGTCTGGCCGACGTTGCCGTAGATGCCCGACGGCGATGCCGTGTTGATGATGCGGCCCGAGACCTCCTTGCCGGCCTTGGACTGCTCGCGCCAGTAGGCGGCGGCCCAACGGGCGGGGGCGAAGGTGCCCTTCAGGTGCACCTTGATGACCGCGTCCCACTCTTCCTCGGTCATGTTGGTGAGCATGCGGTCCCGGAGGATGCCGGCGTTGTTGACGACGACGTTGAGGTCACCGAAGGTCTCGACCGCCTGGTTCACCAGCCGCTGAGCACCTTCCCAGTCGCTGATGTCGTCGCCGTTGGCGACGGCCTCGCCGCCCATGCCGCGGATCTCCTCGACGACCTCGCCGGCGGGGCCGGTGGCGCCGCCCGAGCCGTCCATCTCTGCACCGAGGTCGTTGACGACGATCTTGGCGCCCTGCTCGGCCATCATCAGCGCGTGCTCACGGCCGATGCCGCGGCCGGCACCGGTGATGATGGCGACACGCCCGTCGAGGATTCCCATCGTCTTGCTCTCTCCTGTTGCGATCGGACTTCCACCGTCCCCCGGTGGTTCCCCGGATCATGGCAGAGGCACCACGCCTGAGCCCATTCCGGCGCGTCCGAATCGCGGTCGCCAGGTGCGATAGTGGTGGCCACATGTCCTGGCTGCCCCCGCTGCGGGGACGCGGCGCGTTCGTCTGGGCGGGCGGAGCGTTGGTCCTCTTCTACCTCGCCCTGTTGGCCGCGTCCTACCTCGATCCGGGGTTCGCCGGCGACGACGCGCCCCGGGGTGTGCAGCTCGACGGCGAATCGGTCAGCGGGCTCGACCGCGCCGAGCTCACCGCCGTGGTCGAAACCGCCGACGCGGCCACCGCGTCCACCGAGGTGTCGATCGACGCCGGCCACGGACCCGTGACCACGAGCGCGGGCGAGGTGGGGCTGGTCATCGACATCGAGGCCACCGTCGACGAGCTCGAACCCCAGGACGTCGCACTCCCCCTCCGCCCCTTCGCGTGGGTCGGCAGCTTCTTCACCACCCGCGACGTGCACCCGCGTCACGCCATCGACGCCGATGCCATCGCTACCTCCGCGGCCGAGCTCCAGGTCCCCGGCATGGCCGCTCCGATCGAACCCATCCTGCAGGGCGACGCCGCTGGTGTCCGCGCGGTGCCGGGGACGCCGGGGGCGGGGCTCGACCCCGTCGACCTCGGCGACCGTCTCCTCGCGGTCGCCGACGCGAGCGACTCCGTCGGCGACCCCATCGCGGTCGAGCCGGTGCTCGTCGACGTGCCGACAGAGACATCCACCGCCGACGCTGAAGCGGTCGCCGCCGACGCCGAAGCAGCCACCGCGGCACCGATCACCGCGACCGCGGGCTCTGCCGAGCACGAGATCGATCCGGGCACCATGCGACAGTGGGTCGTGCTCGTCCGCGGACCTGACGGCACGGCCAGCTGGCAGCTCGACAACGCGACGGCCGATCAGGGTCTGCGGGCCCTGTTCGCCGACGCGGGCACCGCCGGCTCAGACGCGACGTTCGTCGTGGTCGGCGGCCAGGTGCAGATCCAGGGCGGGGACAACCCCACCGCGTGCTGCTCGGCCGACTCGGTGGGTCGCGTCGACACCGCGCTGCGCACAGGTGCCACGACCGTGTCGTTCGACCTCGAAGCGGGCGAGCTCGCCCGCGACCGCGCGTGGGCCGAGGGCCTCGGCATCATCGAGCCGGTCGGGTCCTTCACCACCACTCACGCCTGCTGCCAGAACCGGGTCACCAACATCCACCTCATCGCCGACGCGACGCGCGGCGTGGTCATCGAGCCCGGAGCGACGTTCTCGCTGAACGGCCACGTCGGGGTCCGCACCGCCGAGAAGGGGTACCTCCCGGCCGGCGGCATCACCAACGGAGTGCTCGTCGATCAGCTCGGCGGCGGCATCTCCCAGTACACGACCGGCCTGTTCAACGCAGCGTTCTTCGCCGGCCTCGACTATGGCGAGTACCAGGCCCACTCCATCTACTTCTCCCGCTACCCCTACGGACGCGAGGCGACGTTGTCGTACCCGCACCCCGACCTCCAGATCGTCAACAACACGCCGTACGGGGTGCTCATCTGGCCCGAGTACACCGGCACGTCGATCACCGTGACCCTCTACTCCACCAAGTACGTCAACGCCGAACAGACCGGCCAGACCACCGAGCCGCAGGGCACCTGCACGCGCGTCCGCACCGAGCGCACCCGCACCTACCTCGACGGTCGCGTCCAGATCGACCACGTCGGCGCGCTCTACCGCCGCCGGGAGGGCGAGAACTGCTCAGGCGAGTCGTCGGTGCCCACCACCACGACGACGGTGCCCACGACACCGCCTCCTGGCGAGCCCCCTTCCGACAGCACGGGCGACTGATGGCCCCACGACGGGCGGTCGAGGTGGCCGTCGTCGGCGCAGGGCCGGCCGGCATCGCCGCAGCGCTCACGCTCCACGCCATGGGGCACACCGACGTGCTCGTGGTCGACAAGGCGACGTTCCCGCGCGACAAGACCTGCGGTGACGGGCTCACCACCCTCGCACTGCGCGAGCTCGAGAGGCTCGGGCTGCGGCCGGGCGACGTCGCGTCGTGGACCGAGGTCTCCCGCACGTTCATCCACGCGCCCTCGGGCCACATCGTCACCCTCCCGTTCCCGACCGGTGCCGGCTCCTACGCCGCGATCGCACGACGACTCGACCTCGATGCCGCGCTCGTCGACCTCGCTCGGTCGAGAGGCGTCGAGGTGGTCGACGGCGCGGCGCTGCAGGGTGCGGTCGACCACGGCGACCGCATCGATCTCGACGTCGAGGGCCTCGGGGTCGTCGCCGCCCAGTGGGTCGTCGGCGCCGACGGCATGTGGTCGCCGCTGCGCCGAGCGCTCGGGGCGAACGAACCGGGCTACCGCGGCGAGTGGCACGCGTTCCGGCAGTACTTCCGCGACGTGGCGCCGGGAGCCCGCGACCTGCACGTGTGGTTCGAGCCCGACCTGCTGCCCGGCTACGCGTGGTCGTTCCCGCTGGTCGGAGGTCGTGCCAACGTCGGGTTCGGCGTGATCCGCGGGGCCCACCTCGATGGCAAGGCGCTGGCACGCCTGTGGCCCGAGCTGTTGGACCGGCCGGCGATCCGACGCGTGCTCGGCGCGCACGCGCGTCCCGAGGCACCGCACACCGCGTGGCCGATCCCGGCCTCGGTCGACAAGGCGACGCTGCACGCCGGACGCGCCCTGTTCGTCGGCGACGCTGCTCGGGCCTGCGACCTCATGACCGGCGAGGGCATCGGCCAGGCGCTCCTCACCGGACGCCTCGCCGCCGAGGCCATCGCGCTGCCTGGCGCCGCCGCGGGTCCAGGTGCGCACTACGCCGACGCCGTCCACCACGAGCTCGACGCCGACCACCGCACGGCAGCGCTGCTGAACCGGGCGCTGTCCAACCGGCGCATCACCGATGCGTCGATCCGGGTCGTGGGGACCTCGCAGTGGACCCGACGCCACTTCGGCCGGTGGCTGTTCGAGGACTCGCCACGCGGGCTGGCCCTCACCCCACGACGCTGGCGCAAGGGCGCGCTGTCGGGCCCGCCGGCATTCGTCGACGCTCGTGCGTCGTCTATCGGCGCGGGGTCCAACAACGGCGGTACCATCCCGCGATGATCCGCACCCGGTTGACCGAGGCCCTCCAGATCGACCATCCCGTGATGCTGGCGGGCATGGGCGGCGTCTCCTACCACCAGCTCGTCGCGGCCGTGTCCGAGGCCGGCGGCTTCGGCTGCATGGGCGCATCGACGATGCGACACGACGAGATGATCGACGAGATCGCCCAGGTGCGTGCCGCCACCGACAAGCCCTTCGGCGTCGATCTGCTCACGGCGTCGCCCGGCGACATGGAGTCGAAGGTGCGCTCGATCATCGACGGCGGCGCGCAGGTGTTCGTCGCCGGGCTCGGCGTCCCGCGCGACGTCGTCGACCTGTGCCACCGCAACAACGTCCTCGTCATGAACATGTGCGGCAAGGTCCGCCACGCCATCGCGGCCGTAGAGGCGGGCTGCGACATCGTCGTCGCCCAGGGCACCGAGGCCGGGGGCCACACCGGCCAGGTGGCCACGTTCGCACTCGTGCCCCAGATCGTCGACGCCGTCGGGGATCGGGTGCCCGTGGTCGCCGCTGGCGGCATCGTCGACGGTCGGGGGCTCGCCGCTGCGCTGGCGCTCGGTGCCGACGGCATCTGGGTGGGTACGCGCTTCATCGCCACGCCCGAGGCCCGCACCACCCCCGGTTACAAGGAGGCCCTCCTCGGCCTCCAGGACGACGGCACGGTCATCTCCCGGGGCTACACCGGCAAGACCTGCCGGGTCGTGCGCAACGACTACACCCAGTACTGGGAAGAGCACCCCGACGAGCTCCAGCCCTTCCCCGCGCAGTTCCTGCGCTCCAGCGAGGACGGCGCCAACCACCTCGGAGCCGACCTCGACACCAAGGTCGACCCGGCCAAGGAGTTCTGGCCCGCGGGCCAGGGCGCGGGCGCGATCGACGAGCTCGTCCCCGCCGCCGAGTTGGTCGTGCGCTTCGTGGAAGAGGCCGAGGCCGTCCTCGGCCGCATCACCGCCTGACGGCGGCGGCTACTCGGCCCAGGCCTTGACCTTCTCGATGATCTCGAGGGGCTTGTCGCCGACGGGCTGGATCGACAGCGCCGTGACACCCGAGTCCTTGTACGCCTGCACCTGGTCGCGCACGAAGCCCTCGTCGCCGAACAGCGAGCTCGCGTCGAGGAACTCCTGGGGGATCTTGGCTGCTGCCTCGTCCTTCTTGCCGTCGAGGTAGAGGTCCTGGATCTCCTTCGCCTCGGCCTCGTGGCCGTAGCGGCGGAACAGGTCGTTGTAGAAGTTGCGGTCGCGGGCGCCCATCCCGCCGACGTAGAGCGCCGTCATCGGGCGACCCATGTCGCGGACCTTGCGAGTGGCCTCGGCGTCGCCGAAGCCGATCGCGCCGCCCGCCACGATCTGGAGCGGACCGAGGTCGGCCGAGCGCTTCTCGAACCCGGTGGCGAGGTCGTCGCCCCAGACCACGTCGGCCTTGTGCGGGTTGTAGAAGATGGGCAACCAGCCGTCGGCGACCTCGGCGGTCATCTGCACGTTCTTCGGCCCGAGGGACGCGACGTAGATCGGGATGTCGGCGCGCTGGGGATGCGTGATGATCTTCAGCGCCTTGCCGAGCCCGGTGCCCTGATCGGCGGGCAGCGGCAGCGTGTACGCCTTGCCGTCGTGCTCGACGCGCTCGCGGCTCCACACCTTGCGGCAGATCTCGATGATCTCGCGCGTGCGCTGGAGGGGGCGGTCGTAGGGGACGCCGTGGAAGCCTTCGATGACCTGGGGACCCGACGCACCGAGGCCGAGGACCGCCCGCCCACCCGACAGCTCGTCGAGGCCGGCCGCGGTCATGGCGAGGAGGGTCGGCGTGCGCGTGTAGATCGGCAGGATGCCCGACGCGATCTCGACCCGTTCGGTGACCGCGGCGAGGTAGCCCATCAACGTGACGGCGTCGTTGCCGTACGCCTCGGCGACCCACACCATGTCGATGCCGGCGGACTCCTGGTCCTTGACCCGGGCGATCGCCTCCTTGAACCCACCGGCGTAGTTGATCGACGTGCTGAGCTTCATGGATCCCCCTCGATCGGTCAGTTGTTGGAGGCTATGTCAACGCGTCGCCGACGCGACGAGCGAGTCGCTGTCACACCGCGAGCGACTC
>CAZBTQ010000062.1:0-5333 GCA_964494405.1 uncultured Iamiaceae bacterium | reverse complement strand
ATGTCAACGCGTCGCCGACGCGACGAGCGAGTCGCTGTCACACCGCGAGCGACTCGCGCAGCACGTTGCCGCGCTCGACGCCGTTGGCGAACAGCACCCGGTAGCGGATCCACGGACCCATGCCGTTGACCAGCAGCACCTTGCCCTTGGTGCCGGGCGGGACGCCGAGGATGTCCTCGCCGGCGGTGACCTTCTGGTGGCGGCGCAGCTGGTCGGTGGGGGTGTCGGCCACTGATGGCTCCTCTGGTGTGCGGTGGAACGGATGGGAACGGCGGACGCCGTCAGACCTCGGGATCGTGGGGAAGGCCCAGGACCCGTTCGGAGATGATGTTCCGTTGGACCTCGCCCGTGCCACCTCCGACGGTGAGCGCGGGCGCGAACAAGAAGCCGTAGTGCCACAGCGCGGGGTCGGTGCCGAGGGGTCCGCGGTCGGCCAGCATGCCGCCAGGGCCGGCCAGGTCCTTGGCAAGGCCCATGATCGCCTGACCGTGCTCGTCGGCGAGGACCTTGCGGATCGACGCCTCGGGCCCCGGTGGCTCGCCACGGATCGCGGCGGTGACGGTGCGCAGGCGGATGAGGCGGAGGATCTCCTCCTCGATGTGCAGCTGCGCAAGCCGCTGGCGAAGGAGCAGGTCGCTGGTGCCGCCGGCCGCACGCACGACGTCGATGAGATCGCCGGCAGTCGGCCCCCTCCCCCACAGCGCGCCGCCGCTCGACAGCGACACGCGCTCGTTGCTCAGGGTGACCTTCGCGAGCGTCCAGCCCCGGTGCACCTCGCCGACGAGCGCGTCGGCCGGCAGGCGGACGTCGGTGAAGAACACCTGGTTGAAGGTGTGGGCACCGGTCATCTCGACGATGGGTTGGATCTCGATGCCGGGGCTGTCCATCGGGCAGACGAAGTACGAGATGCCCTGCTGCTTCGGGGCGTCGGGCTCGGTGCGTGCGATGAGGATGCCGAACCGCGCCTGGTGGCCGAGCGAGGTCCAGATCTTCTGGCCGTTGACGATCCACTCGTCGCCGTCGCGCACGGCCCGGGTGGTGAGCGACGCCAGGTCGGACCCGGCGTCGGGCTCGCTGAAGAGCTGGCACCAGATCTCCTCGCCCGCGAGTAGCGGCGGCAGGTAGCGCTGCTGCTGCTCGTCGGTGCCCGCGTGCAGGATGGTCGGTCCTGCCCAGCCGATGCCGATCGGGTTCGACGGCCGGCTCACCCCCGCCGCCGTGAGCTCCTCGTCGATGAGGATCTGGTGGATCGGATCGGCGTCGATGCCGTAGGGCGGCGGCCAGTGCGGGACGACGTACCCGGCCTCGGCGAGGTCCCGGCCGCTCGGCGACGGGTGTGCGGCGAGCCATTCGCGCACCGCGAGCCGCCGCGGATCGTCATCGGGTGGGAGGTCGAAGTCCATCGCCCAGCACGCTAGTTGGCGTGGTGTGAATAGCATCGGCCCCTCACGCACTCGTCGAAGCATCTGGAGGGGGCCATGGGAGGCTGGGACTTCGCGTCCATCTGGGAGGTCGTCGCCGACACCCAGGGGGACCGCACCGCGCTCGTGCACGACACGTTGCACCGCACCTGGGCCGAGATGGACCGACGAGCCGACGGCGTCGCCGCCACCCTGCTCGACGCGGGCGCCGCCGAGCAGGACAAGGTCGCCCAGTACCTCTACAACTGCGCCGAGTACATGGAGTCGCAGTACGCGATCTTCAAGGCGGGCCTGGTGCCGGTGAACACCAACTACCGCTACGTCGACGACGAGCTCGTGTACCTGTGGGACAACGCCGACGCGATCGCCGTCGTCTTCCACGGCACGTTCGCCGAGCGGATCGACGGCCTGCGCGACCGGGTGCCGCGGGTGCGCACGTGGCTGTGGGTCGACGACGGCTCGGGCCCCTGCCCCGAGTGGGCGACGCCCTACGAGGACGCTGCCACGCGCGCCACCGAGCGCGTCGTCGCGCCGTGGGGGCGGTCGGGCGACCACATCCTGATGCTCTACACCGGCGGGACGACCGGTATGCCCAAGGGCGTGATGTGGCGCCAGGGCGACCTGGTCCAGGTGCTCGGCGGGCGGACGAACCCGGTGCTCTCTGGTGGCGTCGACGTCGACGCGTTCGCAGCGTCGCTCGGGCCGGACCCCCTCACGGTCCTCCCCGCCTGCCCCGAGATGCACGGCACGGGCTGGTTCAACGCGCTGATCGGCCTGCTGGGTGGCGGCACGGTCGTCACCCTGCCGGGGCGCACGTTCGACGTCGTCGAGCTGCTCGACGCCATCGAGCGCGAGGGCGTCAACGGCATCGCCATCGTCGGCGATGCCTTCGGCAAGCCCCTCCTGCGAGCCCTCGACGCCGAGCCGAACCGCTGGGACATCTCCAGCCTCAAGATGATGAGCTCGTCCGGCGTCATGTGGAGCGAGGCCACAAAGCAGGGCCTGCTCGGGCACCACGACGGCATGCTCCTCGTCGACGCGTTCTCGTCGTCGGAGGCGCTGGGGATGGGCCAGTCGGTCTCGGGTGCGGGCAACGCGGCCAAGACCGCCCGCTTCACGCTCGGCGAGAACGCCCGGGTGATCGACGATGACGGCAACGACCTCGTCCCTGGTTCGGGCGAGGTCGGCCGGGTGGCGGTCGCCGGGCTCGTCCCCGTCGGCTACTACAAGGACCCCGACAAGTCGGCGGCGACGTTCATCGAGATCGAGGGCAAGCGGTACTCGATCCCCGGCGACTACGCCACGGTCGAGGAGGACGGCACGCTGACGCTGCTCGGGCGGGGGTCGGTCTGCATCAACACCGGCGGCGAGAAGGTCTTCCCCGAAGAGGTCGAGGAGGCGCTCAAGACCCACCCCGGTGTGCTCGACGCGGTGGTCGTCGGCGTGCCCGACGAGAAGTTCGGCCAGGCCATCACCGCGGTCGTCGAGCTGTCGGACCCCGACGTGGGATCGGACGCGCTCATCGTCCACGTGAAGGAGCGCCTGGCCTCCTACAAGGCACCGCGCCACGTGGTGCGGGTCCCCACGATCGGTCGCGCTGCGAACGGCAAGGTCGACTACAAGGGTCTGGCGGCGACGGCGCGCGAGACCCTCGGGGTCTGAGGACGTGCGCCTCTGATGCCAGGATGATCCGATGACCGACACGGAGCCGTCGACCGAACACCACGGCCGCGCCCCGGTCGTCCACGACCTGGGCGGCGTGGGTCCGACCCTGGTGTTCGCGCACGCGACCGGGTTCCACGGCCGCGTGTGGGAGCCCCTCGCGGCCGAGCTCGCCGAGGACTTCCACTGCGTCGCCATCGACTTCAGCGGCCACGGCGACACCCCGCTGCCGACGCCGTCGGACGCGGGCGTCGACTGGCGCATCTTCGGCGACGACGTGGTCGCGACCCTCGACACCTTGCCGGCGACGGGACCGGTGTTCGGGGTCGGCCACTCGATGGGCGGGGCAGCGCTGACGATGGCCGAGCGGACCAGGCCGGGCTCGTTCGCGTCGCTGTACCTGTTCGAGCCGATCATCTTCCCGAAGCGCGACCTCGGCGAGGGGGCGGCCGGCCCAGCCGTCAACCCACTGGCGCTCGGCGCGCGCAAGCGGCGGGAGGTCTTCGACTCCCGCCAGGAGGCCCACGACAACTACGCCGGCAAGCCACCGCTCAACGCCCTGCACCCCGACGCCCTGCGCGCCTACGTCGAGCACGGCTTCGCCGACCTACCCGACGGCACGGTTCGGCTGAAGTGCCGTGGCGCCGACGAGTCGGCCATCTACATGTCGAGCACCACCCACGACGCGTACGACCACCTCGACGAGGTCGCGTGCCCGGTCACCGTCGCAGGTGGCGTCGACGGCGGCGCCCCCGCGATCAACGCTCAGGCCGTGGCCGACGCGGCGCCGGTCGGGCGGTTCGAGACGATCGACGGCGTCGGGCACTTCGGCCCGCTCGAGGATCCCGCACGCCTCGCCGACCACATCCGCGCCGCGTTCGCCGAGACGAGCAGCCACACGCCGCTCCCGGTGCTCGACCCCGACCTGGCCGAGCCGGTCGCCGCGTCGGTGGTGTCGGCCACCCCCACCATCGGCCACGCAGTCGGCCGGTTCGACGCCGAAGTCGATCGCGCGTGGGACCACATCCGCGGCATCCCCTCCGTCGACCGGCTCTTCTACTCGGCGTCGGCGCTCGCCGACTGGAGCCTGATCTGGCACCTCCTCGGGTCTGCGCAGAGCGTGGCCGACCCCGTCCACGGCTGGCGACGGATCGCACGCCTCTCGGCATCGCTCGGAATCGAGTCTGCCCTGGTCAACGGGCCGGTGAAGTCGCTCTTCCGACGCACTCGACCTGTGCACGAGGGGGAACGGCCCCATCAGCTGCGGATGCCGGCCACCAGCAGCTTCCCGTCAGGCCACGCCAGCTCGGCGTTCATGGCGGCACGACTGCTGTCCGACCGCAGCCGGTTCGGTCCGGCCTGGTACGCCATCGCCGCGGTGGTGGCCACCAGTCGCATCCACGTGCGGATCCACCACGCCTCCGACGTGATCGGCGGCGCCGTGCTCGGCGTGGCGCTGGGTGAGATCGCCGCGCGCGTCCTGCCGCTACCCGACGAGTAGCGGCTCCCGCGGCGGCCAGCGGGGAACATCTTTGACGGCCGTCCGGTTGGACCCGGTATGACCTCCTTCGCCGTCAACTACGACTACCGCTGCCCCTTCGCTCGCATCGCCCACCTGCACGTGCTCGACGGGCTCGAAGCCGGTGCGGGTTGGGACGTCACCTTCATGCCGTTCTCGCTGGGTCAGGTGCACGTGGAAGAGGGCGGCACCGACGTGTGGGACGCTCCCGACAGCGACACCGGGTTGCTGGCGTTGCAGGTGTCGGTGGTCGTCCGCGACCAGCACCCCGAGGCGTTCAGCACCGTGCACCGCCGCCTGTTCGACCTCCGTCACGTGGAGTCGAAGGACCTCAACGACCGCGACGAGATCGCCAAGATCCTCGTCGACGCAGGTCTTGATCCCGAGGCCATCTGGACCGAGATCGAGGGCGGTGCCCCGCTCCAGGCGGTGCGGACCGAGCACGAGGCGGCGGTGGCCGACGCGAAGGCATGGGGCGTCCCCACCTTCATGGTCGGTGGCGACGGGGTGTTCGTGCGGTTGATGGAAACCGCGAACGGTGATGGCGACGTCGCGATCCACACCGTCGAGCGCGTGGTCGACATGCTCACCGGTTGGCCGCAGCTCAACGAGTTCAAGCACACCTCGATCCGCCGGTAGAGCATCCGAGCGCGTTCGCCCGCTGCGGACGACGGAAGTGCATGCACTATGCATGCATGCCGAACGTGCAAGTGCGAGATGTTCCGGACGAC
>CAZBTQ010000061.1:13744-15255 GCA_964494405.1 uncultured Iamiaceae bacterium | reverse complement strand
CCTCTACGACGTCGCGCTGGCCGAGGGGTACCGCTTCTTGTCGTTCGGCGACGCGATGTTCCTGCGACGCGGCAAGGGCGACACGTGAAGCTGACCATCGACGTGCACCACACCGACGGCGCGGCCCGCACGGGCACGGTCCGCACCCCACGGGGCGAGTTCCGCACGCCGGTGTTCATGCCCGTCGGCACCAGGGGGGCGGTGCGCACCCTGGCCGCCGAGGATCTGGAACGCCTCGGGGTGGAGATCGTCCTCGGCAACACCTATCACCTCATGTTGCGTCCAGGGGCTGAGCGCATCGACGCGCTCGGTGGGCTCCACGGGTTCATGGACTGGTCCGGCCACGTCCTCACCGACTCCGGCGGCTACCAGATCTTCAGCCTCGAGCCTGCGGTCGACGACCAGGGCGCGCGCTTCAAGTCGACCTACGACGGGAGCCTGCACGACCTCACGCCGGAGGACGCGGCCCGCATCCAGGCGGCCCTCGGCGCCGACATCCAGATGGTCCTCGACGTGTGCCCGCCCCTGCCGTCGAGCCCCGAGGTGATCCGCACGGCGGTCGAGCGCACCGCGGCGTGGGCGGCGCGAGGTCGCGCGGCGTTCCTGGCCGAGCAGCCGGCGCGCCAGGACCAGGGCCGCGACCAGGCCCAGTTCGGGATCGTCCAGGGCGGCACCGACGCGGCGCTGCGGGCCGAGAGCGCGGCGCGCACCATCGAGGTCGGCTTCGACGGGTACGCCATCGGTGGGCTGTCGGTCGGCGAGTCGCGGGAGCAGATGGTGGAGGCGCTGTCGTCGACGATGGACCTGCTGCCGTCGGACCAGCCCCGCTACTTCATGGGGCTCGGCGACCCGCGCGGGCTCGTCGAGGCGGTGCACCTCGGTGTCGACATGTTCGACTGCGTGCTGCCGACACGGCTCGGGCGTCACGGCACGATCCTCACCAGCGAAGGGCGTCTGAACCTTCGCAACGCCCGCTACGCCGACGACGACGGCCCGCTCGACCCAGCGTTCGACGGCGACGGGACCGGCCGCTACTCGCGTGCCTACCTGCGGCACCTGCTGATGACCGACGAGCCGACGGCCGCTCGCCTGCTGACGCTTCACAACGTGTCGTGGACGCTCGACCTGGTGCGGCAGATGCGCGATGCGATCGCGGATGGGTCGTTCGAGGTGCTCAGGCGGAGGGTGATCGAAGTGTGGGGGTGAACAGGACTACGGTGTCCCGCTGGCCCGACCGCCCCATCACCGAGGTCTCCGTGCCGTGAACGGCATCCTGTTCATCATCCTGATCGCTGTCATGTGGGCGGCGCTCATCGTTCCCCAACAGCGAAAGATGCGTCGACAGCGAGAGCTGGTCTCGTCGCTCGAGGTGGGCGACGACGTCATGCTCGGCTCGGGCATCTACGGCACGATCACCGGCGAGGACGACGACGACCTGTTCGTCGAGATCGCTGACAACGTCGAGATCCGCGTCGCCCGCGGCGCCGTGTCGAACAAGGTCGAGTTCGAAG
>CAZBTQ010000061.1:0-13644 GCA_964494405.1 uncultured Iamiaceae bacterium | reverse complement strand
AACGTCGAGATCCGCGTCGCCCGCGGCGCCGTGTCGAACAAGGTCGAGTTCGAAGTCGAGACCTCCGACGACGAGACCTCTGAGGACGACGACGGGGCTGCCGGTCACGAGATCGACCCGCCCGCCTGATGCGGCGCCGGGTCCTCCTTCCGTTCTGGATCACCATCGCGGTGACCATCGTCGCGCTGGCCTACACGTTCAGCAGTGGCAACAGTCCGCTCCTCGGCCTCGACCTCCAGGGCGGTGTGTCGGTGGTGCTCCAGCCGACCGACGTGGGCACCTCGGAGCAGCTCGACCAGTCGATCGAGATCATGCGCCGTCGCGTCGACGCCCTCGGCGTGGCCGAGCCCGAGATCACCCGGCAGGGGAACAACATCATCGTGTCGCTCCCCGGCGTCGACGACCCCCAGCGGGCACTGGACCTGGTCGGTCAGACCGCCCGCCTGCGGTTCCGGCCGGTGCTCGCCACCGACAACGTGTTGGCCGGCGGCGCGCCGATCGAAGATCCGCTCACCGCCCCCGATGACGTCGAGGACGACGCAGAGGTCGTCCTCCAGGGCGAGCCCTCCGCCGACGGAAGCGTCACCACCTACCGCCTCGGTCCGATGGGGGCCGACGGCACTGCGGTCGACGATGCGCAGGCGCAGGTGGGCAACTTCGGTTCGTGGATGGTCGGCCTCCAGCTCAACGACGGCGAGGATGGGCTCGACGCGTGGAACGCGATGGCGACCGACTGCTACAACCGCACCGCGACCTGCCCGACGGGACAGATCGCCATCGAGCTCGATGGCACGGTGGTGTCGGCGCCCGAGGTGCAGACCCCCACGTTCTCGAGCGACGGGGTCAGCATCACCGGTCAGTTCTCCGAGGCCGACGCCAAGGACCTTGCCCTGGTCCTGCGCTACGGCGCCCTGCCGCTCGAGCTCGAGCCGCAGCAGACCCGAACGGTGTCCGCAACCCTCGGTCGTGACGCGCTGGACGCCGGCATCATCGCCGGCATCGTCGGCATCGTGCTCGTCGCCCTGTTCATGATCGCCTACTACCGGGTCCTCGGGATCATCGCGATGGCGTCGTTCTTCGTCGGCGCCGGCCTGCTGTGGGCCATCGTGAGCTGGCTGGGGGAGGCGCAGGGCCTGGCACTCACGCTCGCCGGTGTGACGGGCCTGATCGTGTCGGTCGGCGTCTCGGTCGATTCGAACATCGTGTACTACGAGAACATCAAGGAGGACGTCCGCGCCGGGCGCACGGTGCGTCGCTCCATCGAAGGCGCGTTCTCGGAGGCGTTCTCGACGATCGTGAAGGCCGACGTCAGCACCCTGATCGGCGCCGCGCTCATCTACTGGGTCTCGATCGGCGCGGTCCGCGGCTTCGCTCTGTTCCTCGGCCTTGCGACGCTCCTCGACCTCTTCGTGGCCTACTTCTTCATGCGACCGCTGTGCCTGGCGGCGTCGCGTTGGCCCTGGCTCACGAGCAGGCCACGGCTGCTCGGCATCCCCGCCGACATGGTGCAGGACGGGCCATCGCCGGCACCCGATCGGGTGCCCGCCGCCAGCGCAGGGGCTCCAGCATGAGGAGCCTCGCCCATCGCCTCTACCGGGGAAACCCGGGGTTCGACTTCCGTCCCTCGTGGCGTCGCCAGCTCCTCGTGTCGAGCGTGCTGGTCGTGGTCTCCGTCGCGGCCATCGCCATCAACGGTCTGAACCTCGGCATCGACTTCGAGGGCGGCGGCGTGTGGGAGGTCGAGTCGACCGATCTGAGCATCGAGGGCACCCGCGATGCCCTGCGGGACTCGGGCAACGATGACGTCACGATCCAAGTCGTCACCACGACCACCGGCGACCGCAGCATCACGGTCCGGGGTGGGTTGGAGGCGGTCGACGACAGCGACGCGATCGTGGCGGCGCTCGCCGACGCGGCCGGCGTCGAGGCGGCGGCGGTCTCGGTCAACACCGTGGGTCCGTCGTGGGGCAAGGCGGTCACCGAGTCCGCGGTGCGCGCCCTCATCTACTTCTTCATCGCGATCTCGATCTACCTGTCGATCCGACTCGAGTGGAAGATGGCGTTCGGGTCGTTCATCGCGGTCATCCACGACATCGTCATCTGCGTCGGGATCTACGCGATCTTCCAGTTCCAGGTCACCCCGGCGACGGTGATCGCGTTCCTGACCATCCTCGGGTACTCGCTGTACGACACGGTCATCGTCTTCGACAAGCTGCGGACGTCAGCCGCCTACGTCGGCGTGCAGAACCGGCTCACCTACACCGATGTCGCCAACTACGCGACCAACGAGGTGCTGATGCGGTCGGTCAACACCTCGATCGTCGCGACGCTGCCCGTGCTGTCGCTGCTGGTGGTCGGGTCGTGGATGCTCGGTGCCACGACCCTGGAGGAGTTCGCGATCGCGCTCACGATCGGCCAGGTCATCGGCGCCTACTCGTCGATCTTCGTCGCCGTGCCGGTCGTGCTGTGGTTGAAGGAGCGCGAGCCGCACAACCGCGAGGTCCGCGGGCGCCTCGGCGGCGATCGCGAAGAGGTCGTCGACATCCTCTCCACCTGGGCGCGCCCCGGCGGCTCGGCGGGGTCGAACCGCAGCAGCTCCGCATCGGCAGCTCCGACGGGCGGAGCGGCACCCGTGTCCACGTCGACGCACCCACCTCGGCCCCGCAAGAAGGGCAAGCGGCGCTGAGCCGCGCCGCCGCCGGTAGCCTCGCCAGGGTGAGCACCTCGCCGAGGCAGGGCTAGCCGGTGGCCACCGTCAACCGGGTCCTTCCCTGGCGGCGCGAGCTGGCGCCGCCATCGGTCGAGGTCGCGCCGCTGGTCACCGCGTTCAAGGGGCGCGACGCACGGGTGCAGGTCGCCAACATCACCCGCGCCTACGAGATCGCCCGCGACGCGCACGACGGCCAGATCCGCATGAGCGGCGAGCCCTACATCACCCACCCGCTCGCGGTCGCCCGCATCGTGGCGGGGTTCGGCCTCGACGACACCACGATCGCGGCGGCGCTGCTCCACGACGCGGTCGAGGACACCGGTGTGGAGCTCGCCGACGTCGAGCGCGAGCTCGGTCCCGAGGTCGCGGCGATCGTCGACGGGGTCACCAAGCTCGACCGCCTCAAGTTCGACTCCAAGCAGGCCCAGCAGGCGGCGACGATGCGCAAGATGCTCATCGCGATGGCGAAGGACATCAGGGTCCTCATCATCAAGCTGTCGGACCGACTCCACAACATGCGGACCATCGCGGCGATGCCGTCGTGGAAGCAGGCACGGACCGCCCAGGAGACGCTCGACATCTACGCGCCGCTCGCGCACCGCCTCGGCATGCAGGACCTCAAGCAGCAGCTCGAAGACCTGTCGTTCGCGGCCCTGCACCCCAAGCGCTACGCCGAGATCGACCAGATGGTGTCGACGCGGGCACCCGAGCGCGACATCTACCTCACCCAGGTGCTCGAACAGGTCAAGGACCGCCTCGGCGAGCTGCGCATCGACGCCGAGGTCACCGGCCGCCCGAAGCACTACTGGAGCATCTACGAGAAGATGGTCGTCAAGGGACGCGAGTTCGACGACATCTTCGACCTGGTGGGCATCCGGGTCACGGTCGACACGGTGAAGGACTGCTACGCCGCGCTGGGGTCGATCCACGCCACGTGGAAGCCGGTGCAGGGGCGGTTCAAGGACTACATCGCGATGCCCAAGTTCAACCTGTACCAGTCGCTGCACACCACCGTGATCGGGCCCCAGGGCAAGGCGATCGAGGTGCAGATCCGCACCCTGGAGATGCACAACCGCGCCGAGTACGGCGTCGCCGCGCACTGGAGCTACAAGGACGAGTCGTCGCGCGACGACGTGGCGTGGTTGAACCGCATCATCGACTGGCAGCAGGAGACCTCGGACCCCACGACGTTCATGGCGAACCTGAAGGTCGACCTCGACCAGGACGAGATCTTCGTGTTCACCCCCAAGGGCAAGGTCGTGACGTTGCCGGTCAGCTCGACGCCGATCGACTTCGCCTACACCATCCACACCGAGGTCGGCCATGCCTGCATCGGTGCGCGGGTGAACGGGCGTCTGGTGCCGCTCGACAGCTCGCTGGCGTCGGGCGACACCGTCGAGATCTTCACCTCGAAGGTCGAGGGTGCCGGCCCGTCGAAGGACTGGCTGTCGATCGTCGTCACGCCACGCGCCAGCAACAAGATCAAGCAGTGGTTCTCGCGCGAACGTCGCGAGGACGCGATCGAGACCGGCCGCGACGAGCTCGAGCGTGCGCTGCGGCGCGAGGGGTTGCCGGTCCAGAAGCTCAACCGTTCGCCGTTGCTCACCGAGGTGGCCGAGGAGCTGAACTACGCCGACGTGGAGGCCCTCCACGCCGCCATCGGCGAGAAGCACGTCTCGGCCAAGTCGGTCGCTGGACGGGTCGCCAAGGCGCTGCGCGGCGGCGAGCCCGAGGTCGAGGAGCACCTCCCCCGCACCGCCCGCACCACGCGCAAGCGTCCCGGCAGCTCGTCGTCGGGCATCCACGTCGAAGGGCTCGACGACGTCATGGTGCGCCTGTCGCGCTGCTGCACGCCGGTGCCGGGTGACGAGATCATGGGCTTCGTCACCCGCGGTCGGGGCGTGTCGGTCCACCGCGCCGATTGCGCCAACGCCGCGTCGCTGTCAGCCGGCCAGGCCGACCGGCTGATCGACGTCGAGTGGGACAGTGCGCCCACCGGCTTCTTCGTGGCGTCGATGGAGGTGAAGGCCCTCGACCGGGCCCGTTTGCTCCGTGACGTGTCGACCGCCCTCGCCGACCACCACGTCAACATCATCGCGTGCAGCTCCACCACCGGTTCCGACCGCATCTCGAAGATGCGCTTCGACTTCGAGCTGGGCGACCCGTCGCACCTCGACTCGCTGATCGCCACGGTGAAGGGCATCGACTCGGTGTACGACGCCTACCGGGTCCTGCCCGGCAAGGGCGCCTGAGTCGGCCCCATGCCGGCGCCAACGCGTGCGGGGAGGCTCGGGACCGGCCGGTAGTCTCGCCGCGTGGCCGACCGCTCCTACACCGCTCCCAAGGGCACCCGCGACGTCCTCCCGCCCGAATCGGGCCGCTGGAGCGCGCTCATCGCTCGGTTCGCCGAGCACGCGGGGCGGGCCGGCTACGGCCTGGTCCTCAGCCCGATGTTTGAGGAGCTCGACGTCTTCCTCCGCGTCGGTGAGGCCACCGACATCGTCACCAAGGAGATGTACGACTTCGTCGACAAGGGCGGCCGCCACATCGCGCTCCGTCCCGAGGGGACCGCGTCGGTGGTGCGCGCGTTCGTGCAGCACCGACCGACCGCCGTTCCGTGGAAGGCGTGGTACGCGGCGCCGAGCTTCCGCTACGAACGGCCCCAGGCCGGGCGCTACCGCCAGCACCACCAGCTCGGCATCGAGGCCATCGGCTCCGACGACCCCGACCTCGACGTCGAGGTCATCGCCCTCCAGGCCGACTTCTACTCGTCGCTCGGCCTGAGCCAGGTCGACCTGGTCATCAACTCGATGGGCAGCGCTGACGACCGCAGCGCCTACGCCGAGCTGCTCGGCCGGTGGCTCCAGGAGCGCATCGACGACCTCGACCCCGCCGACCGGGACACCGTCGCCACCAACCCCATGCGGGTCCTCGACTCCAAGCGCGACGCCACCCGCACGCTCACCAATGCGGCTCCCCAGATCGTCGACCACCTGGCTCCGGACGCCGCCGCCCGCTTCGAGCGCGTCCGCGAAGGCCTCGACGCGCTCGGCATCGCCCACCGCGTCGAACCGCGCCTGGTCCGCGGCCTCGACTACTACACGCACACGACGTTCGAGTTCCAGGCCCTGGCGCTCGAGAACGCCCAGAACGGCATCGGTGGTGGTGGTCGCTACGACGGGCTGGCGCAGGCGCTCGGCGGCCCGCCCACGCCGGGGATCGGCTTCGGCACCGGCATCGAGCGCATCCTGCTGGCCTGCGACGCCGAAGGCGTGTTCGACGCACCGGAGGCGTCGGTGCCGGTGTTCGTCGTCGACGTCACCGACGGCACCAACGCGCGCGACCTGGTCGCCGAGCTGCGGCGGGCAGGCATCGGCGCCGATCGTGCCTACGGCGGCCGCTCGATGAAGTCGCAGATGAAGGCCGCCGATCGATCGGGCGCCGCGCTCGCCCTCATCGTCGGCGAGGACGAACAGTCCGCGGGCGAGGTCACGCTCCGGGACCTGCGCGGCGACCACGACCAAGAGCGCGTCTCGCGCGACGCCGTCATCGACCACCTGAGGAAGCGACTGTGACCGACACACCGACCGAGCCGATGCGCACCGACATGTGCGGGGAGTTGAGCGTCGACGACGTCGGCCGCAGCGTCGCGCTCTGCGGGTGGGTCGCCCGCCGTCGCGAGCACGGCGAGCACCTCGCGTTCGTCGACCTGCGCGACCGCACCGGCATCGTGCAGTGCGTCGTCGACGGGGCCGCCGACCTGCGCTCGGAGTTCGTCGTGCGCGTCACCGGCGTGGTCCGGCACCGTCCCGAGGGCACCACCAACGAGGGGATCCCCACCGGCGAGGTCGAGGTGGGGGAGTGCGAGGTCGAGGTCCTGTCGCGGGCCGAGCCACCGCCCTTCCCGG
The DNA here is from genome assembly GCA_964494405.1 of uncultured Iamiaceae bacterium. Taxonomy (GTDB): domain Bacteria; phylum Actinomycetota; class Acidimicrobiia; order Acidimicrobiales; family SKKL01; genus Actinomarinicola. Next base: position 7,026 of record CAZBTQ010000061.1, on the reverse strand, counting down.
TCGACGAGCGCATCGACACCGACGAGACGATCCGCCTACGGCACCGCTACGTCGACCTGCGCCGGGACCGCCTCCAGCGCAACCTGCGGATGCGGGCCAAGGTCAACAGTGCGATCCGCCGTGCCATGGAGGAGCAGGACTTCGTCGAGATCGAGACGCCGATGCTCATCGCGTCGACGCCCGAGGGTGCCCGCGACTTCGTCGTGCCGTCGCGGCTGCACCCCGGCACCTTCTACGCGCTTCCGCAGAGCCCCCAGCTCTTCAAGCAGCTCTGCATGGTGGGCGGGATCGACCGCTACTACCAGATCGCCCGCTGCCTTCGCGACGAGGACCTGCGTGCCGATCGCCAGTTCGAGTTCATGCAGCTCGACGCCGAAGCGAGCTTCGCCACCCAGGACGAGGTGCTGGAGTTCATCTCCCACGCGGTGTCCGCCGCGGTGGAGGCGGCCACGGGCGACACGGTCGAGTCGATCCCACGCATGACCTGGCACGACGCGATGGAGCGCTACGGCTCCGACAAGCCCGACGTGCGGTTCGGCATGGAGCTCGTCGAGCTCACCGAGGTGTTCGCAGCGACCGAGTTCAAGGCGTTCCAGGCGCCGTGCGTGAAGGGCATCCGCGTGCCCGGCGGCGCCGAGCGCACCCGCAGCCAGCTCGACGCCCTCACCGAGACCGCCCAGCGCTTCGGGGCCAAGGGGCTCGTGTGGATGAAGGTCGAGGAGGGTGGGCTCACCTCCCCGGTCGCCAAGTTCTTGTCCGACGACGAGCTGGCGGCCATCTCGACGACGCTCGAGGCCGAGGTCGGCGACCTCTTGCTGCTCGTGGCCGACGAGCGTCGCGTCGTCCGGCACGTGCTCGGGCTCCTCCGTCTCGAGCTCGGACGTCCGCCGGTCAACGAAGGCGGATTCCACTTCCTGTGGGTCGTCGACTTCCCCCTGTTCGAGTCCCTCGCCGACGACGGGTCACCGGTCCCTGCCCACCACCCCTTCACGATGCCCCACGCCGAGGACATGCACCTGCTCGACGGCGCCGCCGGGCCCGCGCTGCTCGACGTGCGGTCCCAGGCCTACGACTTGGTCGTCAACGGCTGGGAGCTCGGCTCCGGCAGCGTGCGGATCCACCGCGGCGACGTCCAGCAGCGCATCTTCGACCTCCTCGGCATCAGCTCGGAGGAGGCGCAGCTGAAGTTCGGGTTCCTGCTCGAAGGCTTCCGCTACGGGGCGCCGCCGCACGCCGGCTTCGCCTTCGGCATCGATCGCCTCGTGGCCATCCTCGCCGGCGAGGAGAACATCCGGGAGGTCATCGCGTTCCCGAAGACCCAGTCCGGTGCCGACCCGCTCACCAACGCGCCGACGCCGATCGACGACGCGCAGCTGACCGAGCTGGGCCTGCGCCTGCTGCCCAAGGCCACCTGAGGGCGACCCGCGCTCAGCTCAGCGGCGCGTGCCGGCCACCCTCAGCTCGACCACCACGCTGCCAGCGGGCGCGGTCGGGAACTTGAGCTGCCCGCCGTCGGTGGCGGTGGAGGCGTTCGGGTGGACCTCGATCTCGATCGCACCACGTGGGCCCTCGGCCATCGCGGTCTGCGCACCGGTCGTCGAGACGACGTAGCCGAGACGCTCGATCTCGTCGGCCAACGCGGCGCCGACCTGTTCGGGGCTCGCAGTCGAGGTCGCGGCGACGAGTGAGGTGACAGGGCCCGATGCCGGCAGCGCCTGCGTGAGCGGCACCAGGTCGTGGGGAAGAGCGATGCCCTGGAGCAGCTCGGCGAGCGACGGCGCACCGGTCGACGGCGCGCCGGCCGACGGAGCGCGGGCCGTCGGCGATCCACCACCCGGCGGTGGCGCGGCAGGGCCTGGGTCAGGTGACGGGTCGCCTGGGGTGGCGACGACATCCGCGACGGAGGCATCAGGGTCAGGTGGCGGCGGGGCCCACTGCTTGGTCAGCGGCGACTCGGTCGGCTCGGGGTCGAGCGCCGGCGTGTCGTCGCGCGGACGGTTGAGGCGCCGCCAGACGAAGATGGCGAGCGAGGCGACGACCCAGATCCAGAAGAGGACGGCGTACCAGCGCATCAGCGCATGGTGGCACGCCGTGCCAGTCGGGGTCGGGACCGCTCGGTAGCCTGCCCCGGTGGCCGATGACCTCTTCGCCGCGGCTGCGGCCGAGCACCTCGGGCGCCAGTCGCCGTTGGCCGCCCGTCTGCGGCCGCGGTCGCTCGACGACGTGGTCGGCCAGGATCACCTGCTCGCGCCCGGTGCGCCGCTGCGAACCCTGATCGAGGCCGACCGGTTGTCCTCGGTCATCTTCTGGGGCCCGCCGGGCACCGGCAAGACGACCCTGAGCCGGTTGGTCGCCGACTCCACCTCCAAGGTGTTCGAGCAGCTGTCGGCGGTGTCGGCGTCGGTGAAGGACGTCCGCGAGGTCATCGCCGGTGCCGAAGCTCGCCTCGGCCAGCACGGCCAGGGCACGATCCTGTTCCTCGACGAGGTCCATCGGTTCAACAAGGCCCAGCAGGACGCCCTGCTGCCGTCGGTCGAGTCCGGTCTCCTCGTGCTCGTCGGTGCCACCACCGAGAACCCGTTCTTCGAGGTGAACCCGCCGCTGCTGTCGCGCTCGACGCTGTTCCGGCTCGAACCGCTCGACAGCGCCGCGGTCACCACTCTGATGCGGCGCGGCCTCGATCTGGAAGGTGCCACCGCCGACGAGGATGCGCTCGCCCACATCGCCGACCGGGCCGGTGGCGACGGGCGCCAGGCGCTCACCGCGCTCGAGGTGGCCATCGCGCTGGCGGCATCCGGCAAGGGCCCCGCCCACGTGACCCTGCCGATCGCCGAGGCGGCGGTCGACACCAAGGCCCTGCGCTACGGGCGCGATGCCCACTACGACGTCATCAGCGCGTTCATCAAGAGCATCCGGGGTTCGGATCCCGATGCCGGACTGTACTGGCTGGCCCGGATGCTCGATGCCGGGGAGGACGCTCGATTCATCGCGCGTCGCCTCGTGATCCTCGCCTCCGAGGACATCGGAGTGGCCGACTCCCAGAGCCTCGTCGTGGCCGACGCCGCGGCGCGGGCAGTCGAGTTCGTCGGGCTGCCCGAGGCGCAGCTCAACCTCGCGCACGCGGTCGTGCACCTCGCGACCGCTCCCAAGTCCAACAGCGTCACCCGCGCGCTCGGAGCTGCCAGGCGCGATGCGCAGCAGGGCGGCGAGGATGCCGTCCCGGTGCACCTGCGCGATGCGCACTACCGGGGCGCCGCCTCGCTCGGTCACGGCGAGGGCTACCGGTACCCTCACGACGACCCCAGGGGATGGGTCGACCAGCAGCACCGTCCGGCCACCGTCGCGATGCACCGGTACTACGAGCCGTCCTCCCATGGCGACGAAGCGGAGATCGCGCGACGCATGACCGCCACCACTGAGCCCGAGCACCCGACCACCGAGGGGGACGCGGAGTGAGCGCGGGCGATCTCGCTGCGGTCGTCGTGACGCTGCTCGGCATCGCCGCGATCGTGGTGCTGCTGTTCGCGGCGCAGGCGCTGCTGCGCTCGCTGCGTGCGTTGCGCGAGGCGGTCGAGGAGCTGCGAGCCGAGACCGTGCCCACCGTGGTCGAGATGCGCAGGGCGGTCGACCAGACGCGCCACGAGATCGAACGCGTCGACCGGGTCCTCGACCGGGCCGACACGCTCACGGCGCGAGCCGATCTGGCGTCGCGGCTCGGGTTCGTCATGGTGGTGAACCCCGTCATCAAGCTGTGGTCCGCGGTGTCGGGCACGAACCGGGCCGCACGACGTCTCCGGGGAAGGAGCTGAGGTGTTCAAGCGAACGTTCTGGTTCGGCAGCGGTGTCGTCGTCGGTGCGGGGGGCACCGTCTGGGCGACGGTGAAGCTTCGCCAGGCGGCCGCGCAGGTCACCCCCGGGGGCCTGGCCGACCAGGCCTTGACCCGGGCCCGGCGGGCCGGCACCGACGTGCGCGATGCCGTCACCGAAGGTCGCCTGGTCATGCGCGAGACCGAAGCGCAGCTTCGCCGCGACCTGACGCCTGCAACCCGGGCCGGCGCTGTCACCACCCGTCGGTAGGCTGGGCCTCTCATGAGAGCGAGCGAGCTGCGCACGGCCTGGACCGGATTCTTCGCGGCGCGCGACCACACGGTGGTCCCGTCGTCGAGCCTGATCCCCACCCATCCCAGCGCGCCCATGTTCACCAATTCAGGGATGATGCAGTTCGTCCCCTACTTCCTCGGTGAGGAAGAGGTGCCGTACTCCCCGCGGCGAGCGGTGTCGGTGCAGCGCTGCGTGCGGGCAGGTGGCAAGCACAACGACTTGGACGACGTGGGGCGTTCCCTGCGCCACCTCAGCTTCTTCGAGATGCTCGGCAACTTCAGCTTCGGCGACTACTTCAAGGCCGAGGCGATCCCGTGGGCCTGGGAGATGACCACCGAGGTCCTCGGCATCGACGGCGACCGCGTCTGGGTGACAGTGCACGAGTCAGACGATGAGGCCGAGCAGATCTGGATCGATGCCGTCGGCTTCCCGCGAGACCGGATCCAACGACTCGGCAAGGACAACTTCTGGGAGATGGGCGACACCGGCCCGTGCGGTCCCAGCTCCGAGCTGTTCTTCGACTTCGGCCCAGAGCTCGGCCCCGACGGCGGGCCGGCCAACCCCTTGGCCGAACGGCGCTACGTCGAGTTCTACAACAACGTCTTCCCGCAGTACTTCCGCCAGGCCGACGGGTCGCTCACCGACCTCGAGAACAAGGGCATCGACGTCGGAGCCGGCCTCGAGCGCATCCTCGGGGTGCTCGCAGGGAGTGCCAGCCTGTACGCGGCCGACTCGTTGACCACCCTCATCGACGAGGCCCAGCGCGTCACCGGTCACCGCATCGGCGAGACCGAGCTCGGCGATATCGCGCTGCGCCTGCTCGCCGACCACACGCGCGCGATGTCGTTCCTCATCGCCGACGGCGTCATCCCCGCCAACGAGGACCGTGGCTACGTCCTGCGTCGCATCATCCGCCGCGCCATCCGCTTCGCCTACCTGCTCGGCGTCGATCAGCCGGTCTGTCCACCGCTGGTCGAGCGCTGCATCGAGGTCATGGGCGATGACTACGGGGTGCTGGTGTCCAACCGCGATCTGGTGCTCGGGATCGTCGAGCGCGAGGAGGGCCGGTTCCGCCAGACGCTGCGCACCGGCTCGCAGACCCTCGACACCGAGCTCGACAGCCTCCCCGAGGGAGGCACCTTGTCGGGCGATGTCGCGTTCAAGCTGCACGACACGTTCGGCTTCCCGCTCGAGGTCACCCAGGAGTTCGCCGACCTCCGCGGGTTCTCGGTCGACCAGGCAGGATTCGACGCCGCGATGGCCGACCAGCGCACGAGGGCGAAGGCGGGCCGCAAGGGCGCTGGAGTCGCCGGCGACGACGTGACGGCCGAGTACCAGCGCATCCTCGCCGAGCACGGCACCACCACCTTCACCGGTCGCGACGAGAACAGCTCCACCGCGACGATCATCGCCATCGTCGGCGACGACCTGTTCCTCGACCGCACGCCGTTCTACGCCGAATCCGGCGGGCAGGTCGGTGACACCGGCCAGATCACGACCGACACCGGCGTGGTCGAGGTGCTCGATACCACCTACGCGCTTCCGGGACTGCACCGGCACCGCGTCCAGGTCATCGACGGCACCGTCGACGTCGGCCAGACCGCGGTCGCCGGCATCGACGTCGGCCGCCGTGACGCCATCCGCCGCAACCACACGGGCACCCACATCCTCCACTGGGCGCTGCGCGAGGTGTTGGGCGACCACGTGAAGCAGCAGGGTTCGCTCGTGGCCCCGGATCGGCTCCGGTTCGACTTCAGCCACTTCGACGCGCTGACACCCGAGGAGATTGCGGCCATCGAGGACCTCGCGAACCACGAGATCCTCTCGAACCCGACGGTGCGCCACACCGAGATGTCGATGGCCGAGGCAGAGGCCATGGGTGCGATCGCGTTCTTCGGCGAGAAGTACGGGGAGCGGGTTCGCGTCCTCGAGGCCGGACCCCACTCCACCGAGCTCTGCGGTGGCACGCACGTGTCGGCGCTCGGCGACATCGGTCCGATGAAGATCGTCTCGGAGGGGTCGATCGGTTCGAACCTCCGACGTGTCGAAGCCGTCACCGGGTACGGCCCCATCGAGCGGCTGCGCGCGGACGAGGACCTGCTCGCCCGGTCCGCCGACCTGGTGGGCGTTGCCCCCGAGGAGCTGGCCGAGGGCATCGAGAAGCGCCTCGCCGAGCTCAAGGACCTCCGCGACGAGCTGCGTGCCGTCAAGCGCCAGGCTGCCATCGGCCAGGCGGGCGCCCTCGCCGCCGAGGCGGTCGACGGCGTCGTCGTCGTTCGACGCGACGGCGCGGGCCGCGACGACCTGCGCGATCTCGCCATCGCCGTCCGCGACCAGCCCGACATCCGTGCCGCGGTCATCGGCGGCGCGCCCGAGGGTGGCGGCGCCGCGATCGTGGCGGCCGTCAGATCCGACAGCGGCCTGCACGCCTCCGAGCTGATCACCGATGCGGCGAAGCTGGTGCAGGGCGGTACGGGCAAGAACGCAGAGCTCGCGGTCGCCGGTGGGCGCGATCCGTCGCGGCTCGACGAGGCACTCGATCTCGTGCGCTCAGCGGTCGAGGCCGCGTCCTCCTGAGTCGGTCGGTGCGCGCGGTCGGCATCGACCTGGGCGAGAAGCGCATCGGCATCGCCGTCAGCGCAGGCTCGGTGGCGACTCCATACGAGGTCGTGCAACGGTCGGGCGACCGACAGCGCGACCGGCGGACCCTCGCCTCCATCGTCGCAGAGACCGAGGCAGAGGTCGTGGTGGTCGGCCTTCCGCTGTCGTTGGACGGGTCCCTCGGCCCGGCGGCGCGCGCCGCGCTCGACGAGGTCGAAGCCCTGCGTGACACCCTTTCGGTACCGGTCGAGACCTACGATGAGCGGCTGACCACGGTCACCGCTGACCGCCAGCTCAAAGAGCAGGGTCTCGATGCCAAGGCCC
>CAZBTQ010000060.1:0-15427 GCA_964494405.1 uncultured Iamiaceae bacterium | reverse complement strand
CGATGGCCATCGACCTCGCCACCACGGTCGAGTTCGAGGTGCTGGCCGAGCCGATCGTCGAGCTCGCCTCGGAGGATGCGGCTGGGACCGTGCGCTTCGACCTCCCGACCAGGGACCCTGCCGCCGTGATCCCAGAGTGGGGTCGCTACGTCGCGGGAGTCGCCGCCGAGCTGGCATCGTCAGCCCGCGGGATCCGAGGGTCGGTCAGCTCGGACGTGCCGATCGGTGGTGGCCTGTCGTCGTCTGCAGCACTGATGGTCGCCTCCGCGCTGGCGCTCGGAGCTGACCGGCACGATGTGGTCGCTATCGCCGAGCTGTGCCGGCGCGCCGAGCACCGCGCCGCCGGGGTGCCGAGCGGCGTGATGGACCCGCTGGCGTCGCTGGCGGGCGTCGCGGGGCACGCGCTGCTGATCGACACCACCACCCTCGACATCGAGGCGGTGCCACTTCCATCCGATGTCGAGGTGGTGGTCGTCGATTCCGGTGTCGCCCGTCGACTCGACGGTTCTGCCTACGCCGACCGGCGAGCCCGTTGCGAGGCGGCGGCGCAGGCCGTAGGGACGCTCCGCGCGGCGACGCTCGATGCGGTGGCCGACATCGAGGACCCGGTCGTGCGGGCGGCGGGACGACACGTCGTGACCGAGAACCGACGGGTGCGCGACGCGGCAGAGGCGCTGAGGGCCGGCGACCTGCATGCCGTCGGCGCGCTCATGGGTCAGAGCCATGCGAGCCTGCGCGACGACCTCGACGTGTCGACCGAAGAGATCGACCGGCTCGTGGCGGATCTCGTCGCGACGCCTGGTGTCCACGGTGCCCGGCTCACCGGTGCCGGCTTCGGCGGCTGGGTCGTCGCACTCGCCACGGTCGGTGCGGTGCGAGCTGGGCGTGTGGTGCGCGCGAGCGGGGGAGCGATGATCAGCCCAGCCACGCCCTGAGCAGCTCGGCCTCGACGTCGATGCGCGCGAGGATGGCGGGGCCAAGGGTGCGCTCGGCCTTGCCGCCCAGCAGGGGGACGCGTATCGACAGCGAGCCGTCGACGACGCGCCGACAGCGGTGCTCATCGCCGGTGAAGGCGATGTCTGCACCGCACTCGATGAGGCTGCCGTGGCTGTCGGGGACGATGGTGAGCGTGCCCACGCAGCGCGTCCGGTCGATGGCGTAGGTCTGCACCCAGCTCGGGGTGGTCGAACCCAGCACCGTGGCCGCGATGCCGTCGACGGCCCCGTCGTAGGTCAACCGGACGGCCATCAGCCCGCTCGTCGCGTCGACTCGGTGGTCGACGAGCTCGACCGATCCGACGTCAGGGAGCGCAGCGAGCTCGGGGACGAAGGCCGGATCGAGCAGGGCACCGACCACGGCCTCGCGGGCGACGTCGAACTCGTGCTCGGCGTAGAGGCGCACGGCCGAGACCATACGCGCGCATGTGGGTCGACCGGGGGAGATCCGCTGGCGCACGTGCCGTCGACGGGCCGCGCCCAGCCGATAGCATCGGAGCCTGGCGAGACCGGGTCGTGGGCGGCGACACCACGAGGTCGAGCACCGCAGGACCCAACTTCCCGACCCACCCGTTGCAGGCTGAGGTGAGATGTTCCGACGCAAGCCCACGCGCGGCCCGAAGTGGTCAGCTGGGCTCGCGGGCGCCCTGGCGTTGTTCGGCCTCATCGGCGCCGCCTGCAGTGGTGGGGGTAGCGCATCGGCGGAGGCCGTGAGCCGCGCCTTCGTCGTGGCCGAACCTGTGGCGACGACGGCGGCGACCAGCTCCACCAGCTCGACCAGTTCGACGACGACATCGACGACCGAGCTGCCCACGACCACCCTGGCGCCGACGACGGCACCTCCCCCGGCGCCGGCGTCGGCTCCCGCCGTGCCCGCCACCTCCGCATCCGGGGGCGCGTACTGCCTCGGCGACTCCGTGATGCGGGCCGCAGGCCCTGCATTGCTCGACGTGCTGTCCATGTGCGGTGTGGTCGATGCCGTCGAGAGCCGGCAGGTGCGCAACGCCGGCGACGCCGCGTCGGCCGCTGCTGCCAGCGGTGCGTCGGTGGTCGTCATCCATCTCGGCCACAACGGACCGTTCACGACCGCCCAGCTCGACTCGCTGCTCGCTCCGCTCGGCGGCGTGCCACGCGTCGTGCTCGTCACCGTTCAGACCTCTGGGACGCGCGCGCACCAGGCAACGGTCAACGCCGAGTTGCGGGCGGCGGCATCGCGCTACTCGAACGTGCACATCGCCGACTTCGAGGCGGCGACCAACGGCCAGCCAGGCCTGTTCGCCGCCGACGGCATCCACCTCGGCCGATCGGGTGCCAACGCCTATGCCCGGGTGATCGCGGGAGCGATCGGATGAGCGGGTACACCTCACCGTTCGAGTCGCGCATCAGCCCGCTCGGTCCCGTCCGCACGGTGCGCCACTCGTTGACGTACCTCCCGGGGCTCGACGGGCTCCGGGCGCTGTCGGTGCTCGCGGTGGTCGCGTACCACGCCGACGTCAAGAGCCTCCCCGGTGGGTTCCTCGGCGTCGAGGTCTTCTTCGTGTTGAGCGGCTACCTCATCACGTCGCTGCTGCTGTCGGAGCACCATGCCGACGGAACGGTCGACATCGTCGCGTTCTGGCGCCGTCGGGCGCGGCGCTTGCTCCCCGCGCTGGCGGTGATGCTCGCCGTCGTGAGCGCAGGCGCGCTGCTCTTCTGGCGCGACGCGGTCGAGCAGCTTCGTGGCGATCTTGTGGCAGCGATGCTCTACGTCAGCAACTGGTGGCAGATCATCGAGGACCAGTCGTACTTCGAGTCGACCGGCCGGCCGCCGCTGCTCCAGCACCTGTGGTCGCTCGCGGTCGAGGAGCAGTTCTACGTGCTGTTCCCGTTGGTGCTCGTGTTCGCGCTGCGACGCGCCCGGCGGGCGGTCGTCGGTCTGGCGCTGGTGGGTCTCGCGTTGGCATCGGCGTGGTGGATGGCCCACCTGTTCGAGCCGTACTCCGACCCTTCCCGCGTCTACTACGGCACCGACACGCGCCTGTCGGGGCTGCTGCTCGGCTCCGCTCTCGCCTTCGTGGTCGTCCCGGGGGCGGGTCGACACGTCACCGCCACCGGAGCGCGACTGCGCGACGCCATCGGCTGGATCGGGCTCGCCGGCCTCGTGTGGGCGTTCATGCGCATCAACGAGTTCGATCCGTTCGTCTACCGCGGGGGCTTCGTCCTCGTCGACATCGCCACGCTCGCTGTGATCGTCGCGATCGCGCGCACCGAGAGCCGCTTCGGCAGACTGCTCGGCGTCGCGCCGCTCGAGTGGATCGGCCGACGGTCGTACGCGATCTACCTCTGGCACTGGCCGATCGTCGTGGTCACGCGCCCCGGCCTCGACGTCGCCATCGACGGCTTTCCGCTGCTGGTCCTGCGAGTCGGACTGACGCTGGTGCTCGCCGAGTTGAGCTACCGGTTCGTCGAGCAGCCCATCCGCACCGGCGAGATGCGCCTCTTGCCGTCTCGCGGCATCATGCACTCGGCTCCTGGGCGGGTGCGCTACGTGCTGCCGGTCGTGCTCGTTGCTGCGATCCCGGTCATCGCGGTGCTCGCAGGCAACGGTGGCACCCCCAGCTCGGGTGAGCTCGCCGCGGCGGTCGTCGACGACGACGCGGCGGTGGCTGACGAGCCGTCCGACGCCACCGATCCGTCCTCGGTGCCGACGTCGGCCACTGCACCTTCACCGACGACCGGTCCGACACCCACCACGGCCGTCGCCGAAGCGCCCCCTGAGGCGCCGGCATCTCCCCGGGTGCTCGCGGTGGGCGACTCGGTGATGGCGGGTGCGACGGGAGCGCTCCAGGCGACGATCCCGGGGATCGTCGTCGATGCCACCGTCGCCCGCCAGTTCGACGAAGGCGTCGACGCGGTGCGGTGGTGGACTGCGCAAGCCGACTTCGACGTCGTCGTCGTCCACCTCGGCACCAACGGAGCGTTCGGCGACGACCAGCTCGACGCGCTGGCCGATGCGGCAGGCGATGTCGAGCTGATCTTCCTGGAGGCAAGCGCTCCGCGGGCGTGGATCCCGTTGGCCAACGAACGCCTCGAGTCCGGCGCAGCGCGTCATGGCGCGACGTTGGTCCGCTGGCGCCCTGCGGTCGACGCGGCGGGCGGCCCCGGCTCCGACGGCATCCACCTGGGGCCTTCGGCCGGGACCGCGTACGCCAACGAGGTGCTGGCGGCGATCACGGCTGCGACGAGCTAGGCGGCCCGTGCCGAGCTCGGGACCATCCTCACCCCGAGAAGCAGGGTGGTCGACCCCCATTAGGGTGGCCCGCCATGGACGTGGCCAGGTACAAGCGGTGGGTGCGATCGGTGATGCGCGGGGACCGCTTGCTGTTGTGGCGGGCCGCTGATCGTTGGGGCGGCGAGCCCGACGACCGCACGTTCATCCGCATGGCCTACGAGGTGCTGCTCGGCCGCCAGGCTGACCCTGCTGGTTTCGAGAACTTCAGGGCGCACCTCGCCGGGGGGACGCGCTCGCGGCGCTCGATGATCGACGAGATGCGGTCGTCCGACGAGTTCTGGTTCGGATCGGCCCTGCGGTACGACGACGCCGGCTTCGCCATCCACCGCAGCCGGTGCCTCTTCGTCCAGTTGTTCCGCCCGGCCGCCCGCATCATCGATCTCGGGGGCACCCACCAGCAGCGGGCTGACGGTGCGCTGGTCGCCATGGGGTATCCCTACGACTTCGAGCGCCTCGTCATCGTCGACCTGCCGAGCGACGAGCGCCACGAGCTCTATGGCTCGGGTGGCGAGCACGAGGTGGTGCAGTCACCTCGTGGACCCGTCGAGTACAGCTTCCACTCGATGGCAGACCTGTCCCGATACGAGGACGGGTCGTTCGACCTCGTGTACAGCGGTCAGACCTTCGAGCACGTCCCGCCCGATGTCGGCCGCGAGGTGCTGGCCGAGGCGTTCCGGGTGCTGGCCCCGGGTGGGACCCTCTACCTGGACACCCCGAACGGGGTGCTGTGCCGCATGCAGATGGAGGGGTCAGACGAGCGGTTCACCAACCCCGACCACGACGTCGAGTACGACCACCACGAGATCCTGCCGATGCTCACCGACGCCGGCTTCGATGTCGAGCAGTCGTGGGGTCTGATGCACATGCCCGAGTCGGCCGACGACGGGCGCTTCCACTGGGAGGAGTTCGGTCGCCACGTCGGTGTGTTCGCCGACATCGAGCGCCGCTACATCCTCGCGTACGCATGCTCGAAGCCGGTCTGACCGCAGGCCGTCCGCTGCGTCGGCGAGACTCGCAGGGTGGTGGGTCCCATACATCTCGGTCGGTTCGCTCTGGTTGTGGTGCTGGGCGCGCTCCTGGTCGGGTGCACGCGCGGTGATCGGGCTCGTCCCGCTGACGACGCCGCGTCGACCTCGTCGACCGCGTCGATGAGCACGACCACGGTCGCCGACGAGGGGTCGCCGCGGCCGGCGGTGACCAGCGGGACGAGCAGCGCGTCGATTGACGTCGACGGCACCAGTCGCACGTACCGGCTCCACGTTCCTGATGGTCTCGGGGACAACGATGTGCCCCTGCTGATCGCCCTGCACGGCGGAGGCGGATCAGGCGAGCAGTTCGCCTCGGCCAGCAGGTGGGACGACGTCGCCGACCGGGAGGGCTTCGTGGTGGTGTATCCCGATGGGACCGGGGGGATCCCCACCTGGAACGCAGGGCTGTGCTGCGGCGCCGCTGCGCGCGACGACGTCGACGATGTTGCACTGGTCGAGGCATTGATCGACTCGCTCGCCGCGACGTTGCCGATCGACACCGGGCGCGTCGTGCTCACGGGCCACTCGAACGGATCGACGATGGCCTACCGGGTCGCGTGCGAGCTCGCGGATCGCATCGTGGCGATCGGGGTGCAGTCGGCACCGCTGACCTTCGACGGGTGCTCGCCGACGGCCGCGGTCTCGCTGCTGCACGTCCATGGTGCGCTCGACCAGAACGTCCCGCTGGGTGGAGGGGTCGGAACCAGGGGGATCAGCGGCGTTGACTGGCCGCCCACGATCGACGGAGTCGAGCTCATGGCATCCGCGGCTGGCTGCGACACCGTGCCGGAGACGACCTCGAGCGACGGCGTGGCGACCACGGTGTGGACAGGGTGCGACGGCACGACGGAGGTTGAGCTGGTGGTGGTCGCCGAGGGCGGCCACGGGTGGATGCGTCCAGGTGGCAGTGGGCGACTGGGCGATGCCGACGACGTCGGGTCGTTCGACACCACCGAGACGATCTGGGCGTTCCTGTCGCGCCAGCTCGGCTAGCGGGGGCGACAGGTTGCGGGGGAAGGGAGCCGCGGCGAGCGGGTCAGGCCCACTTCGCCGGTGAGGTGGCACCGCCGATGAGGGCGGACACGAGGATGCCGACCGGCAGCACTCCCCAGTAGCCCACGTGCACGCCGATGTTGCCGAGGAACAGCATCAGCAGCCAGGTGGCCGGGAACGTGGCGATGAGCAGGACGACGACGAAGACGAGCGCTGCAGTGATCACGGTGGATCTCCCTCCATGGATGACGCGGCGAGCGTATGCCGAGGGCACGTCACGACCGCGGACCCTGAGCGCACGGGCCTCGCTGCGATGCTCTCAGTCAGTGGGCGCATACCGCGGGTTGGCGATCTGCAGGTCTGACGCGGTCGTGCGTCGCAAGTGGTCGTGCAGGTCACGATCGTCGATGTCGAGATCACCGTCACGGATCGCTCGAGCGAGGCGGCGGGTCAGCTCGTCGAGGCCCGCGTCGTCGCCTGGCGCGAACCACGCGGCCAGGCGGTCGCGTTCGTCGGCGGTCGCCGCTGGGCCGTCGCGAAGCTCTCGTGCGACGATGCCGAGTACGTTCGCTGCCACCCGGGCGTGGAAGCGCTGCCGGCCATCGAGGCCCGGCAGCAGGTCGTCCTCGAGGAAGTCGCGCACGGCGTCGACGAGCTCGGCGGCGGTCGGACGGGGTTGCGTCATCCGAGGAGCTCCATCAGGTCGTGCTCGACCTCGCACACCCGCCGCCCGATGGCGGCGAGCTCGACCGAGCGATGGTCGCCGCTGAGGTGGGCGAAGGTCTGGGCGAGGCAGATGACCGCCCAGCGGAGGTTGCCGTAGACCTCCCAGTGGCGGATGTCGGCCTCGGTGATCGGGCGGCCACCGGCAGCGTGGTATCCGGCGAGGAGGTCGTCGACGTCGCCGATGCCCCCGACGCGTCCCGGGCCTCCGAAGCGCCACGACCGGACGCAGAGCCAGCCCAGGTCCTCGGCTGGATCGCCGACGTGGGCGAGCTCCCAGTCGAGCACCGAGCGGATGCCCTCGGGGCCGACGATGAGGTTGCCGACCCGGAAGTCGCCGTGGACGACGGTCGTCTCGTGCAGCGCCGGCTGGTGCGCTCGCAGCCACCGCATCGCGAGCTCGAGGACCGGTCTCGCGACTCCGAACGAGTCGACGAGCTGCTCGAAGCCCTCGATCTGGTCGACGACGAACCGAGATGGGTCCGTCGGCGCCCGCAGGCCCGCTCGTTCGATGTCCATTGCGTGCACCGTCGCGAGGATCTCCCCACAGCGGCGGGCGAAGGCGACCCGTGCGCCGCCGAGCGCCTCGTCGCCGACGATGCGGCGCCCGAGCGTCTCGCCAGCGATCCGGTCCATGACGAACCCGTGTCCGATGCCGTCGTCCTCGTCCAGCTCGAAGCGCACACCTGGCACCGCGACACCGACGCGCGCGGCCTCGGTCAGCAACGCGCACTCGTCGACGGCGGCGGGCGCGCGGCCGGGAGGATCCCGGCGCAGGATCAGCTCGAACCTGGTGCCGTCGGCGTCGCTCGCGTCGAACGCCCACGTCTCCCGCGATGCCCCGCCCGACAAGCGGACGAGGTCGCGCACCTCGGTCGTCCCCAGGTGACGACCGGCGACCCGGGTGACGACGTCGGTGTCGATGGCGTGGACGCTCACCCGCGCAGACCTACCGGCTGGCCGTCGATGATCTGGTCGAGGTACTCCGACAGGCCGTATCCCACCCGCCCGTCGCAGCGCCACTCGGTCATGCCCTCGGAGATGCGGGTCAACAGCTGCTCGCCGTCGGGTGAGGTGCGGCGGTTGCGCAGCGGAACGAGGTTGAGGACGCGGCCCTCGATCTCGTAGGTGCCCTTCGCCGTGGTGGCGGTTGCACGCAGCGCGCGGTGGTAGTGGTCGTCGCCCTCCCAGTCGGTGTCGATGGTGGCGTCGGTGATGTACTCGTACTCGCCGTCGCGCAGGACGACGCCGCCGATGCGGCGGGCGCCGTCGCGCGAGGCGATGACCGAGACGACGAAGCCGAAGTCCTCGCCGAGGTTCGCGGTGAGCCAGCGGTACCACCAGGGACTCTGCCAGAAGCGGGGACCCCACGAGTGGTCGCGCAGCCCGAACCCGTCGACCGGCCACTCCTGGTCACCGACGCGGATGACGCCGGTGCCCGCGATGTGCTGCTCGTAGTGGCCGCGAGCGAAGCCCTCTTCGGCCTTCTCCTCGATCGGCGAGCCGTCATCGTTGACCGGCTCGCCGCCGAGCATCGGCGAGACGCCCCTGTAGGTGAGCTCGACGTGGCAGTCCTCCCACGGGTTGTCGGTGAAGGCCGTCTTGGGGTCGGCCATGTCGAGCGGCTCGTCGAGCACGACGACCTTGCCGTCGTAGGCCACGCGGAGCTCCTCGAACGGCTCGACGACCTCGAAGCGCATTCCGCCTGCGTCGAACGCGTCGTTGCCGTCGATCTCGGGCCGCTTGAACATGAACGCGGCGCGGCCGTCTGGCAGGTAGAGGCACACGGTCATCTCGGCGTAGCCCTCGTTGGCGCGGTTGCCGAGCCGGAAGAACCCGCCGATGCGCTCGGCCGGGTCGTACACGTTGAAGTACATCGACTCGTTGAAGTTCGTCGCGTCCTCCAACGTGTGCATGTACTCGTCGCTGGGCTCCAGGCGGAGCGTCACCATGTGGTCCCCCTCTGCGGCCCGCGGGTGGATCGGCCGCTCCGCCATCTGACCCTCTGGTGGCGGTGGGTGCAACCGATCGCGAGTCGTGGTCGGGCCGTAGAGACGGCCGGACCTGGAGGTCGCCTAGAACTCGCTCGGCGCGGGAGCGGTCAGCGACCGGTTCGACGCCTCGAACGACTCGGGCGACAGCCGCTTGCCGATCTTGCCCACCAGCGGGATGGCACACGCCAACCCGACCGCGGTCACGCCCGCGGCGAAGGCCATGGTCTCGTAGGCAGTGATGGCCGTGTCCATGTCGAACGTCTCGAACGCGCCGTCCAACATCGATTCGGCGATCTGGCCGAACACGACACCACCGATCGACAGCAGCCACCACGCCCACCCGACCACCGCGGTGCGCGTCGTCCGCCAGCCCTGGTTCACCCTGCCGCCCTCACGGGGCGCGATGGCGATGCGTTCGATCTCGGTGATCACCCGGCGGGGAAGCACCACGTTGGCGAACGGGATGAACCACGCCCCGATCGTCCAACCCTTCGAGTACTTGCGATCGCCGGGCCGCAGCCGATCACCGGCGGCGTGCGCCCGCCACATCCAGACGATGAACACGACCAGCGACACCACCTGGGCGAGGGCGGTGAGGCCGGACAACGCGTTGAACTGGTCTTCAGCCGCTATGGCTTCGTCGAGCAGGACCATGTCGAACGGAGAGTCCCACACCGTCTGGCTCTTGCTGCGAAGCCTGAGGGCGGCGACGGTCAGGAGGCCGTTGAGCCCTGCCGCCACGACGAGCCCGATCTGGGTGCCGACGGTGAGGTTCGACGCGAGGGCCTTGCCTGGCAGCGACGCGTTGTAGTGGGACAGGGTCGGCGGCGGTGGCATCGGCCCGGGCGCCTGGCTCGGGGAGTACCACTTGCCGTCGGACGCCAGCCACCAGCCTGGACCCTGGGACGCGTCGCTCACACCCCTCCGTCGACCTGGATGACACGAACCTGAGCCGTCCGGGCCAAGATGCTGACGACTCGACCGATCGCGGACGCGGGTCTGGCGGCGAACCTCGCCGAGCGGGATCACCAGGAGCGTCAGGCAGCTCGACTCAACAAGGTGTTGCGCCAGCGGTGACGAGGGCTGGGAGGTCGGCCATCGACTCGAAGATCGTGACGCCGTCGCGCGCCAGTCGTTCGGTGGGGATGACGCTTCCCGCGAACCCGAACGGGGCCATGCCCGCGGCCAGCGCGGCGGCGAGCCCGAATGGGCTGTCCTCGATGACCGCGCACCTCCCGGGGTCGATGCCCATCCGGACCGCAGCGTGGAGGAACAGGTCAGGCGCGGGCTTGCCGGCGACGACCTCGGGATCGGTCGAGCTGAAGATCCGTCCGCGGAACCGGTCGAGCAGGCCCGTCTTTCCCAGGGTCAGCGCCATCTTCTCGTGGCTGCCGCTCGACGCGACGCAGGTCGCAAGTCCGGCCCGCTCGATCGCGTCGATGGCGTCGGCGACACCGGCGACGGCCTCCAGGTCGCGAGCGAGCGCGTCGCGGTAGCGGTCGGTGTACTCCGCGTCCCAGTCCTCGTCGAGCTCCTCACCGACGAGCTCCGACAGGTGTGCCCGCATGGCGGTGTCGGAGAGCCCGACGAACTCTCGGATCACGTCGTCCTCGGTCAGGTTCCAGCCGCGCTCCCGGCAGATCTGCGCCTCGACCTTGACGATGAGGCGCTCGCTGTCGACGAGCACGCCGTCGCAGTCGAAGATCACGAGCTCGAACCGCGGCATCGGCCGACACTAGAGGTCGAGCGGCCAGGCGAGGCCGCGTCCCGGGTGCAGGCGTCAGGGCAGGTGGTGGCGTGGCAGCCTGGAGCGTCCGCCCCATCGACGAGGTGCGGGCGCACCCCCAACGAGGTGGTCGACGATGTCGAAGGACGAAGGGTCCTGGCGGACGGTTGCCCAGGTGGCGCTCGGTGCGGTGCTGGCGACGGCCGGCGTGGGTCACCTGACGTTCCAGCGCGAGGAGTTCCAGGCGCAGGTGCCGGGCTGGGTGCCCGTCGACGACGACCTCGTCGTCCTCGCGTCCGGCGTGGTCGAGATCGCGCTCGGGACAGCGCTGCTCGCCACCTGGCGCCAGCCGCGGCGTGCCATCGTCGGGGCGAGCGTCGCGGCGTTCTTCGTCGCTGTGTTCCCGGGCAACGTCGCGCAGCTCACCGACCGGGTTGACGCGTTCGGCCTCGACACCGACGCCAAGCGAGCGGTGCGGCTCCTGTTCCAACCCGTCCTGGTGGTGTGGGCGCTCGCGTCGACCGATGCGCTCCGCGTCTGGCGCGCCCGGTCGAAGGGCGTCTAGGCGAACAGCTCTCGGTTCTCCTCGGCCCAGAGAACCAGACGTCGCGACTCGTCGAGGGTGCCGTCGCTCAGCCAGGTGGTCTGCGGCTCGAGTCCCCTCGCCGCGAGCGCCTCGACGTGAGCGATGGTGAGACGTTGCCGGTCGACGACGTCATCGACGAGGCCTTCGGTCGAGGTGAGGCCGTAGGCGTCGGCGAAGGTCTCCAGGCGAGCACGACGGTCCGGCACCGTGGCGAAGTGGTGCCAGGTCCGCGCCGTGACGTCGTCACGGAAGGGGACGGCGTACTCGAGCGCGTAGGCGACGTCGTTGCGGCGTGGGCCGGGCGCGGCGAAGTCCCAGTCGACGATCCCGACGGGCTCGTCGCCGTCGTAGACGAGGTTCCACGGGCCGAAGTCGTTGTGGCACACGACCTCCTGGGGCTTGGAGGGCGGCACCGCCCACTCGAGCTCGGCACTCGGCCGGAAGTCGCTGACGGCGTCGTGGTACTCGCGGAGCAGGGTGGCGAACCGCCGAAGGCCCTCGTCGCTGCGGATCCGGTACCAGCCGGCCGCACCCGACTCACCGGCGATGTAGGAGACCACCTCGCGTCCCTCCGAGTCGATGCCGCCCGGCCGTGGCGCGTACCGGAACCCGACATCGCGGAGGTGCTGCAACAGGGCCTGGACGGCGGGTGTCCACCATCCGGCCGGTCGACGAACCGTGTCACCCACGCGAACGATCGGGCGGTGCTCGCTGCTCTGGAGATCCTGTTCGGGCTGCTCCTCCACCGGTCCTGTCTAACCGCAGCGTCCTGTGACCATCGCGAGGCGAGGGTCGACTGCTCCCTTGCGAGCAGGGGATAGCAACGAGCTCGCGTCGGTGGGGCTGTGTTGTTCAGGGAAAGCCGCCGGCGGCGATCGCGTGCTCGACCTCGGTCCGGTCGCGTGCATCGCACCGCGCCCAACGGCGTTCGTCGTCGTCGAGGTCGGCCAGGAACGCGAATCGAGCGCGCACGTGACCTTCCCAGGCGGCGATGTCGACGGGGTGGGTGAGCTTGCCGAGCGAGTCGGGGCTGAAGTCCCGCTCTCGGCGCGGCTGGAGGATGTCGTCCGGGTTGACAGGCGGGTTTCCGCGGCCGTCGTCCACGACGTCGCCCCAGACCTTCAGCACCCAGAGCCGGCGCACCACGGCTTCGTCGATGTGGCGGCCGGCGAACTGGTCCAGGTCGTACAGGTCTCGACCGAGGGCTACGCGTCGATAGCGAGCGAGCTTCTCGGCGCACGCCTCGGCCTCGGCGATCACGGGCAGTGTGGGCAGGTCGAACCCGTATGACCTGTGCACGCGAAGTTTGATGAAGTGCAGCCGTTCGGGAGCCAAGGCCAGCGGTCGGCGAGCGAACTCGACGCTGGCTCCAACATCAGGCGTGCCCAGTTCGGCGTGCTCGATTCGCATGTCCCAGTGCCGTCCGTCGTCACTTGGCTCCCCGAGGGTGAACGAGAAGCCGCCCACCGACTGGCCGTCGATCGAAGCACACACGTCGAGCACCGTCCCTTCGTCGGGGCAGGCGAAGTCGAGGTCTGTCGAGAATCGCCCGGCGTTGCCGAGCCGGCACTTCCGAAGACTGGTCCGCCCTTGAAGACGAGCTCTCCGCTCTCGAACAGGCCCTGCTGGTCGAGCATCCAGAGGAGGTGGTCCTGCGCGACGTCGAGAAGCGCGGCCCCATAGGTGTCGTTGCGGCCGGCACCGTGGAGGGACACCAGTGCTTGCGTTGGGCCTGCCATGCGTCAGGCCTTCCCGACCAGGCCCTGCAAGGGGACGATGAGTCGATCGACGATCCGGAACTGCGGGGCGAACACGCTGGGAGCCGAACTCGTCTCGTTGCCGAACACGACGGTGGGCATCTCGCGGGGAGGTCGGTTGGCGAGCAGTTCGATCGCGGCGTGGGGTTGGTCGCCGCAGTGAAGCAGATACGCGGCCCGCTGCCACGATGACGCGCTTTGCTGTCGGAGGACCGTTGTTGCTCGATCGACGTCGACGTCAGCAGCGAAGCGGGACAGGTGCTCCACGAGGTCGGCCCACGGTGTGAACGAAGAGGGTCGAGTCGCGAGTTGGACAAGAAGTGCTTCGGGTCCGAACGCTGGCAAGCGGCTGGACCAGGTATGCGCGTCAAGTTTCCGGGCGCGGAGCAGCTCCGGTCGCGGCCCCAGCGTGTCAGCCAGTTCCTCGGGCCACGGATATCGCACGGCGGACACCGCGCCGCGCAATCCATCTGGGATCCGTTTCCCCTTGGGCAGCCACACGGGAACTGCGCCTCCGGGGCGCCGGTTGAGGTAGCCGAGGTGCCACGCGGCGGCGTCACCTGCGAGACGAAGCACCACGCTGGGATCCTTCGCTTGCCATCCCCGCAGCGCCAAGTAGGGATCGATGACCTTGTCCTGCCCCGGCGGTAGGAAGGCCCAGACGCCATGCAGGCCTATTGGGCTCAGCCAACCGAGGCGACGAAGCTCCTCGATCGTTCGATCGACCGTCCGATCAGACCCGGCTTCGGCCAAACGGTCGGCGATGTCAGCTCGGGTGAGTACGACCGGCTGGTCGCGCGCCAGCCCGGCGACCAATCCGGCGGCCCACGAGGGGATCCTCCGGTGGGCCGCAACCACCGGGCCGCCGCGCCCGTGTCGTGAATCCCCTCTTAGGTCCATAGCGGAAATCATACTGCTGTGGCAGGAACTCCGTCCTGAACCCAAGCGGTTGATTGGATACGGGGCGGATACCCTGCTCAAGAGGCGGAAGTTCCGCCTCAAACCCAATGGGCCCTACAGACTGAGACCTCGGTCGAGGCTGGTGGCGCGCTCGGTAGCGCGGGCTTGGAGGCGTTCGAGGTGTTCGGCGTTGGCTGCCGGCGTGTGCTTGGCGATGTCGCGTCGTGCGGCGGCGGCCTGGCGCTCGAGCTGGCGCCCTTCGGGGGCGTCGTGTTCGTCCCAGTCGTGTTGGGCGGTGTCGTGGGCGGCTTCGAGCTGCGGGATTGCCTTGGTGGCGGCTCGGCGCGCCGTTGGGCGTCGCGGACCTGCTCGGTGGCGGAACGCAGGAGTCTGAATCCCTGGTTTTGCTGGGATTTCAGGCATCTGAGGGGTACTCCCGGACACCCTCGGATACCCGATCGGTGGGGTGTTCGGCGAATCCGCGAATGCCCAGGTCAGGCACTGTGGTTGGAGCTTCGGTTGGTGATGCTCGCACGGCGGACTGCGAAAGCTTGCACATCTACTACGTCCTCGCGCTGTGCTCCTCGAACCAGGCGGCGATGGCAGTTGCGGTCTCGACTGGGGTGCACGTGCTGGTGTCGATGGTGGGGAGGTTGTCCCGCAGCCACCGGCCGAACTCGACCTGAGGTTCGATGTCCTTGGAGCGCCATGCGGGTCGCGCGTTGATCCGTCGGCGTCGTTCGTCGTCGGGACAGTCGAGTGCGAGGTAGTGGATGTCTGCGATCCACCGTCGACCCAGCAGGTCGTCGACGTGGTCCGGGATGATGGGTCCCAGAAGCATCGTGGGTATCCCGTTCTGGGCGACGCCGTGGGCGACGTGCAGCCACGCGTCACGAAACGAGACCCAGTCCACCCCGTCGGATGATCGGGTCAGCGGGTCGATGAGCCAGTCGACGTCGAAGACGGCGCATCTGCCGGCGAGGTGGGCGAGCAGCAGCTCGAACACGGTCGTCTTCCCCGCGCCGGACGCGCCAGTGACGATGAACAGGTCCGCGCGACGGGCGGTGGAGTCCGAGCGCCCACACGTCGGGCAGACGGCGGCGTCACCTGCCGGGTCCATGGGGGTCGGGACGTCACAAGATTGGCAGTAGTGCATGTCGAGTCACCGTGATGGCTGTGTCGTAGGAGTCCTGGAACCGTACGCGTCACATGCCGAGTCGGCGTCCCATGACCAGCAGTGCGCCAGCGCAGCGCGCCTTCATCGGGCTGCCCTCGTCCATCTCGGGTCCTCTCGCCGCATCACGTCTGGGTTGCTCCGAGCACCCGGGCGCGACTCGAGCCGCCCCGGAGGGCGGCTCGAATTTCCCTAACGATGTTGGGGAATTCCCCTAACACCCCTCGGTGGAGCTGGAGGGAATTGAACCCTCGTCCGTCAAGTGGTCACCGAACCCGCT
>CAZBTQ010000059.1:0-15431 GCA_964494405.1 uncultured Iamiaceae bacterium | reverse complement strand
CCTCGACATGCCGCTGTCGCCCCAGCGCGTGTGGAGCGCCATCGTCGACGCGACCTCCTGATCAGTAGGCCGAGAGCCGGTCCACGCGCTCGACCGGCGCGCGGGGAGCGAGGTCGAAGGCATCGACCACGGCCCTGTCGCCGAGCGGCTCAGGTAGCTCGATCACGACCGGCTCGGGCGGCGTACCCGCACAGTGGTAGGCACCTGCGGGAAGCGGCCTCGCGGCGAGTGCGATCACGACCTCGTCGTCGGTGACGGCGAGCTGGGGATCGAGCAGCCGGTCTCGGATGGGTACCCCGTTGCTGCAGTCGGTGGGGCGGACGAGGACGTGGAGCTCGGTATCCGACGGCTCGGGCGCGGGATGGCCGGCGTCGAGCCACCAGCTGACGGCGACCAGCTCCTCGGGGACCGCCCGTCGAGGGTCGCACGGTTCCCCCGAAGCGGCGCCGCCCTCCAAGATCCACCGTCCGCTCTCGTTGCGGAACGACAGGTGCTCGCGGGGAGGCGTGCCAGCCGCGAGGTGCGCGACGTCACCCTCCTGCGCGAGCACACGCCAGCCCGAGTCGTGGTTGGTGCCTGGCATTCCCTCCGGCGCGGTGGCCAGCTCCTGCCGGAGCGCGTCGGCCAGGTCACCGGGCGACTGCTCGAAGTCGGCAGGCTCGTCCAGCGCCGAGAGACGGAACCGCACGCCTGCGCACTCGACCAGCGGGTCGTCCTCTACGGTGAGGAGGTCGATCGAGTCCTCGTCGACCGGCGTCGGCGCCTCGGCCGGTCCGTCGACGCAGATCGCGTCAGTGGGCAGGGCCGCAGCCAGCCGCTCGCGCACCGATTCATCGGCGAGCTGCACGGCGAGGGTGACTCGGTTGATCGACTCGTTGATGCCGAACATGTACAGACCCAGGCTTCCGGCGTCGAGCTCGCCCACGTCGGCGACGACCGCCTCCAGCTCGGCCCTGGATCGCGGTACCTGGACGACAGCGACCGTGTAGGGAGACTCGGCGACGGTCGTGGTCGCGGTGATCTCGGGCGGTGGATCGACGATCGCTGCGTCGTCCTCGGTCGGCCGCAGCTCGGCGATCGCAGCATCGTGCGCGTCGGGCGGGTCGGTGAACGCCATGACGACCACGCCGTTCCCCCGGTCGAGCCACATCCCCGCCGAGGTGTCGGCGTGGTCGCGCATGTAGGTGTTGAGGACCCCCATGAAGACCTCGTCTGGGCCCTCCCGGCCCATGAGGTCACCCGACACCTGAAGATCTGGCTCCGGCACGTCGGTGCAGAAGGGGGCCAGGGGGACGGAGTCGTCCACGACGGCGGCGTCGTCACCGGGACGCGTCGCCGAGATGGCGAAGGCCGCGAACGCCACGAGCGCCACGAGCGCCGCGGCCAGGACGACTCGTCGAGCACGATGCGGTCGTTCGGGTGTCCCCGTGGCGACTGGCTCGGCGTCGAAGGGGGCAGCCAGCGCGTCGAAGTAGTCGCGCAGGTTCGGCGTTCGATCAGGCATCTGGCATCACCTCGAGGTGACGTCGAAGGTTGGCGAGGCCGCGCTCGACGTGGTTCTGAACCGTGGACGTGGCGACCCCGATGAGGTCGGCGACCTCTCGATGCGTCCAGCCGTAGCCGTGCACCATCACCACGCAGACGCGCTGGTGCTCGGTCAGCTCTCGGAGGGCGGACGGCAGGGCCGGCTCGACCCACGGCACGCCGACGTCGGCGGGTTCGGGGAAGACGGGCGGGTCCTGGCGTGGTCGGCTCTTGCTCTGGCCGACGCGGTAGAGGTAGCCGGCCGGGTTCTGCATCTTCGGGAGCTCGTCGCGGTGCTCCCACGCCCACACCATCGCCTCGGCGAACGCCTCCCCGCCGCGCTCGAGGCCGTAGGTGGCGATGAGTGCTCGGCTGAGGCGCGGCCTCAGGTCAGCGAGGAGGTGTTCGACGTCGCGTTCCTCGCCCATGCTCAATGAGACCATCGAGCGCCACGTTCACACCACACGATCGATGTGAACCGTGCGAACGTTCCGAATCCCGGCTTTGGCAGCTTTGTCGGTCGAGTTAGTAATCTTGACCAAATTGGTCGTGTTTGTGTACCGTGCCCCGGGCACGACCGGACTCGCCGGTCGGATCGACCAGCGCCGTGGCGCGCGAAGGACCAAACACGATGAAGAACCGAACCCGCAGAGTGCTCGCTCTGGCCGCCGTCAGCATCCTGCTGGCCGCTGGCTGTGGCGACGACGGAGGCAGCGACGGGGCCGATGCCGCTGAGGGCTCCGGCAGCTCCGAGACGATCTCGATCGTCGGCTTCGCGGTCCCCGAGGAGGCCAACAAGGCCATCGCCGCGGCCTGGGCCGAGACCCCCGAAGGCGAAGGTGTCCAGTTCAAGACCTCATACGGCGCCTCGGGCGACCAATCCCGTGCGGTCGTCGGCGGCCTCGATGCCGACTACGTGCACTTCTCGGTCCAGTCAGACGTCGACCGCCTGGTCGACGAGGGCCTCGTCGCCGAGGACTGGAACACCGGCCCGACCAAGGGCGTCGTGTCGTCGTCGATCGTCGTGTTCGCCGTGCGCGAGGGCAACCCCAAGGGCATCGAGGACTGGGACGACCTCATCCAGCCGGGCATCGAGATCGTCACCCCGAACCCCGGTTCGTCGGGCGCTGCTCGTTGGAACGCGCTCGCCGCCTACGGCCAGGTGATCGAGAACGGTGGCACCGAGGCCGATGCCGAGGCGTACCTGGAGGCCTTCTTCGCCAACGTGGTCGCGTTGCCCAGCTCCGGGCGTGATGCCACCACCGCCTTCCTCAACGGCACCGGCGACGTCCTCATGGCGTACGAGAACGAGGCGATCCTCGCCCACCAGAACGGCGAGGAGTTCGAGTACATCATCCCCGAGACCACGATCCTCATCGAGAACCCGGGGGCCGTCCTGATCGAAGCCACCCCCAAGGCGAGCGAGTGGCTGGACTTCGTGCTCAGTGCCGGCGGTCAGCGTGAGTTCGCGCTGAAGGGCTTCCGGCCGGTCATCGACGGTGTCGAGGTGGACGAGGTCGAAGGCGCGAACGATCCGTCGAACCCGTACCCCGAGGTGACCAACCTGCTCACCGTCGCTGAGGACTTCGAGAGCTGGGACGCGCTGTCCGAGAAGTTCTTCGACGAGGAGACCGGCATCGTGACCCAGATCATCGCCGCCTCGGGCAAGGGCTGATGACCGCAGTCGCCGAAGCACCCCCGGTACGGCCGGCGCGCACGCGCCGGTCGGCCGGGACGGGCCGGCTCACCGCGGTGTCGGGTCTCGGACTCGGCATCGCGATGATCTGGTTCAGCCTGCTCGTCCTCATCCCCCTCACCGCGGTGATCGTCACCGCGAGCGAGGGCGGATGGAGCGGGTTCTGGTCGGCGGTCACCAACGAGCAGACCGCGGCGGCCATCCGGTTGACGGTGTTCGGCGCGCTGATCGTGACCGCGGTCAACATCGTGATGGGAACGCTCATCGCCTGGGTCCTCGTGCGCGACGACTTCTTCGGGAAGCGGGCGCTCGAGACCCTCATCGACATCCCGTTCGCGCTGCCCACGATCGTGGCCGGGCTGGTGCTGCTCTCGCTGTACGGAGCCGACAGCCCCCTCGGCATCCACGCGGCCAACACGCGCGGAGCGGTCATCCTCGCGTACCTCTTCGTGACGTTGCCGTTCGTGGTGCGGACGGTCCAACCCGTGCTCGAAGAGCTCGATCGCGACGTCGAGGCCGCCGCCCGGTCCCTCGGCGCCAGCTCGTTCACGACGTTCCGACGCATCACCCTGCCGAGCCTCGTACCGGCGATCGCCGCCGGTGCGGCGCTGTCGTTCGCCCGAGCCGTCAGCGAGTACGGCTCGCTCGTCTTGCTGTCGGGCAACCTGCCGATGCGCACCGAGGTCACCTCGGTCCGGATCCTGTCGAGCATCGAGAACGGCAACCTCGAGCGAGCCGCGGCCGTCGCGGCTGTGCTGCTGGTCATCTCGCTGTTCGTGATCGTCGCCCTCGATCTGCTCCAGCGTGCGGCGGTGCGCCGTGGCTGACATCGTGCTCGACCGGCCAGATGAGTCCGCTCCCGCACCGCCGTCGCGCCGGGGCCGTCACCGCGGCCGCA
Source organism: uncultured Iamiaceae bacterium (assembly GCA_964494405.1). Lineage (GTDB taxonomy): Bacteria > Actinomycetota > Acidimicrobiia > Acidimicrobiales > SKKL01 > Actinomarinicola. The sequence goes on along the minus strand of CAZBTQ010000059.1, from coordinate 11,313 downwards.
AGTCGCCGACCGCCTACCTGCTGCGGCTCATCGTGATCGTCTATCTCGTGCTGCTGGTCGCGTGGCCGGTGTCGTTGGTGGCGATCAACACGTTCGACGGCGGCTTCGAGAACCTGTCGGCGGTGCTCGGCGATCCCGACGTGCGTCACGCCATCCGCCTCACCGTCATCGCCGCCTCGTGGGCCGTCGCGCTGAACACGGTCTTCGGCCTCGGCTTCTCGATCCTGCTGGTGCGCTACGAGTTCCCCGGCAAGCGGTTGCTCAGCGCGTTCATCGATCTGCCCCTGGCGGTGTCGCCGATCGTGGTGGGCCTGTCGCTCATGCTGGTGTACTCGAACCGAACCGGATGGTTCGCACCGGTGCTCAACGAGGCGGGCATCGAGATCCTCTTCGCCACGCCGGGGATCATCCTGGCGACCGCGTTCGTGTCGTTCCCACTCGTGATCCGCGAGGTCGTTCCCGTCCTCGAAGAGGTCGGGATCGAACAGGAGCTGGCGGCTCGCAGCCTGGGAGCCAACGCGTGGCAGTCGTTCCGGCGCATCACCTTCCCAGCCATCCGCTGGGCGGTGATCTACGGGGTCGTGCTCTCGCTGGCCCGGTCGCTCGGTGAGTTCGGTGCAGTGAAGGTCGTGTCGGGCAACGTGCTCGGCTCGACCCGCACGGCCACCCTCGTCGTCGAGGAGAAGTACTTGAACTTCGCACAGGGTGAGGCGTACGCCACCGCCTTCCTGCTGGCCATGGTGTCGGTTGCGTGCATCATCGTGGTGTCGTTCGTCCGTCCCAGGGAGGACCAGAGGTGAGCATCGAGGTCAGCAACGTCGGGAAGCGCTTCGGAGACTTCGTCGCGCTCGACGACGTGTCGGTGTCGATCCCCACCGGTCAGCTCACCGCCCTGCTGGGGCCGAGCGGCGGCGGCAAGACCACGCTGTTGCGGGTCATCGCCGGCCTCGAGGCGCCCGACGAGGGCAGCATCGAGATCGAGGGCACCGACGCCACCGACCTGCCGGCGCAGAAGCGTGACGTCGGGTTCGTCTTCCAGCACTACGCGGCGTTCAAGCACCTGTCCGTCTTCCGCAACGTCGCCTTCGGGCTCGAGATCCGCAAGCGCCCCAAGAGCGAGATCCGCGAGCGGGTGAACGAGCTGCTCGACCTGGTGCACCTGCGCCAGTTCTCCGATCGCCTGCCCTCGCAGCTCTCCGGTGGCCAGCGCCAGCGGATGGCCCTGGCCCGCGCGCTCGCTGTGGAGCCCAAGGTCCTCCTCCTCGACGAGCCGTTCGGCGCGCTCGACGCCAACGTGCGCAAGGAGCTCCGCGACTGGCTGCGCCGCCTCCACGACGAGGTGCACGTCACCACCGTGTTCGTCACCCACGACCAGGAGGAGGCGCTCGAGGTCGCCGACGAGATCGTGGTCATCAACAAGGGCCGCGTCGAGCAGGTCGGCAGCCCCGACGACCTCTACGACGCGCCCGGCAGCGAGTTCGTGATGCGGTTCCTCGGCCCGGTCACCGGGTTCGGCGACGTCCTCGTCCGGCCCCACGATCTCGAGCTGCTCGATGCCCCGGCACCCGACGCGGTCGAGGCCGAGGTCACCGACCTCCAGCGCATCGGCTTCGAGGTTCGCTTGCTCGCGGCCACCGCCGATCAGGTGGTGCAGGTGCAGCTCACGCGCAACGAGATCCGCACGCACGGGATCGAGGTCGGTGCTCGGTACTGGTTGCGCCACCTCCCGGGTGCGCCCAGCGTCAAGGCCGAGACCGCGCCGCCCCCTGCCGACGAGGCGCTCGTCACCGCGTGATCAGCACCGGTCAGGCGTACCGGAGCTGACGCCACGCTTGGTAGCCGCCATCGAGGTCGGTGGCGCGGCGCAGGCCGAGGTCGCGCAGCACCGACGCGGCCAGCGACGACGCGTACCCCTCGTCGCAGACGAGGACGACGACCCGGTCGGGGTCGCCGGCCTGGGCGATGCGGTGGGGGCTCGTGGGATCGAGGCGCCACTCGAGGACGTTGCGCTCGATCACGACGGCGCCGGGCAGGTCGCCGTCGCGGTCGCGCAGCGCCTGAGGTCGGATGTCGACGACGAGCCCGCCGTCATCCGAGATGGCATCGAGCTCGGCCGCCGCGGGCCGGTGGCCGATCCGCTCGCGGGCCGCGGCGAGCAGTGCGTCGACGCCGCTCGGGGACTCAGCCACGGCGCTGCGACGGGTGCAGCGCACGGCTGACCCGCTGGTCGATGGCAGGAGCGGTGTCGACAGCGGACTCGACGGCATCGTCCCAGGTGCCGGCATCGATCCGCGTCGGCACGAGGGTGGACGGTTCGTAGAAGGTCATCTCGGTGAGCGGCGGCGAGTACACGTGGATGCTCGTCGCCGGCTCGGTCCCGGTGTTGACGATGTCGTGGACCAGGCCGAGCGGAAGGTGGTGGCCGTCGCCGGCTTCGAGTGGATGGATGAACGGCTCCCCTCCCGTGGAGCGGGGCTCGACCTCGGTGAGGGTGCCGTCGACGACGACGATGTGGCCGATGGAGTCGCCGTGGTCGTGCAGGTCGACGCCCTGGCCGGGCATCCAACCGATCACCCACACCTCGTAGCTGTCGGTGGTGACGAGGCGGACCGGTCGGCGTTCGGCGTCGTCGTGCACGACGGCCGAGCGCCAGAGGTCCTCCGACGCCGCGAGCCCGTCGGCGATGTCGGCGAGGAGTGCCGGGGAGAGGGCCTCGGGACGGGCCGCGTCCAGGTGGGTGAGGGCGAGGCTCACGGGATCTCCTTGCGGGCCTGCACGAAGCGGGTGGCCTGGTCGATGGCGTGCTCGATGGCGTCCACGAGGCGTGCGAGGGGGAGGCCGTCGTCGTCGAAGTCGGCGTGGCCGGCGAACACGCCCGCCGGTGTGGTCCAGGCTCCGAGGCTGGCGAACAGGGGTCGAAGCCCGTGGTCGACGGCGAGCGCGTGCTCGTTGGTCGCACCCGTCGCGACGGGCACGACGACCGAGCCCTCCAGCGCGCCCAGCGGCAGCAGGTCGAAGATCGACTTCGTCAGCGCGGTGTAGGTGGCCCGGTAGATCGGCGTGGCGACGACGAGCACCTCGGCACCGCGGATCGCGCCGAGGGCCTCGTCGACGGCGGCATCGACGGTGCGGCCGAGCAGCGCCTCTGCCGACAGATCGCACAGGTGGATCGTCGTCGCGTCGGGGAGGGCGTCGGCGGCGACACGGGCGACGGTGGCGGTGCGAGATCCGGTCGACGGGCTGCCGTTCACCACGATGGCGCGCAACGCCGGCGGACCGGCGGCGGTGAGGGAGCCGGAGTCGGGAGCGATCTGGATGGCGGTCATGGCAACCTCAGTTCGGGGTCGTTCCGGCCGCGATCGGGTCGCCGATCGCGCCGGGGCCGTGGCGAGCAGCCCGGCGGAGCGGAGGCGGGGGATGACGCCCTCGCCGAAGTGGTACGCCTCTTCGAGGTGTGGCTGGCCCGAGAGGATGAAGTGGTCGAAGCCGAGCTGGTGGTACTCGGTGATCCGGGCGGCGACCTCGTCGTGGCTGCCCACCAGGGCGGTGCCGGCGCCGCCTCTGACGAGACCGAAACCAGCCCAGAGGTTGGGCGCCACGACGAGGTCGTCCCGACGGCCACCGTGCAGCGCCGCCATCCGCTGCTGGCCGACCGACTCGCTGTAGGTGAGGTTCGTCTGCGCGCGGTCGACGACCTCCTGGGGCATCGCATCGAGGAGGCGATCGGTGACCGCCCACGCCTCGTCGGCGGTGTCGCGCGAGATCACGTGCAGTCGGATGCCGAAGGACAGGGGACGACCCGCCTCGGCGGCGAGACCACGGACTTCGGCGAGCTGCTCCGCGGCGTCGGCCGGTGGCTCGCCCCACATCAGCCACGTATCGGCGTGGCGGGCCGCGACGATCTTGCCCGCGGTGGAGGAGCCGCCGAAGAAGATCGGAGGGGCCGGGAAGGGGGCACCGGCGACCGTGGCACCTTCGACCGTGTAATGCCGGCCGGCGTAGTCGAACCCACCGGACCACGCGCCGCGGAGGACCTCGATGAACTCGGCGGTGCGGTCGTAGCGCTCGTCGTGGTCCAGGAAGTCCCCGAAGCGCTTCTGCTCTTCGCCGTTGCCGCCGGTCACGACGTTGAGCAGGAGCCTCCCGCCGGAGAGCCGCTGGAAGGTGCGGGCCTGCTGTGCGGCAAGGGTGGGGGACACGAGCCCGGGCCTGAAGGCGACCAGGAACCGCAGCGTCGTCGTCTCGGGGAGGAGCGCGGCCGTCGCGATCCAGGCGTCCTCGCAGTGGGTCCCCGTCGGGGTGAGGACGGCGTCGAACCCCACCGCTTCGGCCGCCCGCGCCACCTGGGCGAGGTAGTCGAGGCTCGGAGAGCGTCGTCCGGCGGTCGGGCCGAAGCCCACGACGTCGCGGCTGTCACCGGCGGTCGGGAGGAACCAGTGGAGGGAGAGGGGCATGGTGCGACATCCTGAACTCGATAATTCTGACCAAACAAGTCGGAATTAGAGTTGTACAGGTTGTCGGCGCCGAGCACAACCCCCTTCACGTGATCGCCGAGCTCTCCGATCGAGGCGGCGATGTGCCCGACGAGGCTGCTCAGCCGCTACGGGGCCGTCCAGGCGCCTGGCGTCTCGAGCAGCTTGGTGACGCTGCGGGGGAGCTTGCCCTTCTCGAGGTCCTCGACGGTGACGTGCTCCAGCACCGAGCGCAGCGCCGTGCGCACCGCAACCCACAACGAGACGAACGGCTCCTCGCCGCCATGCTCGGGCAGCTCGTGGGGCCGGATGCCCCGCACCGACGCGAGTGGGCCTTCCAGCACGCGGATGATGTCGGCGACGGTGATCTCGCCGGCCGGTCGTCCGAGGTTCCAGCCGCCATCGGGACCGCGCGTGCTGCGAAGGACGCCGCTGGTCCGCAACGCCCGGAGGATGTCGTGGAGGAAGGCCGGGGGGATGCTCGCGACCTCGGCGATGAGGTCGCGCTTCACCGCGACTCCGGGCTCGGCTCGCTCCTGGTGGGCGATCGCCACGACCGCGCGGACGGCGTAGTCGACCTTGTGGGTGATCCTCATGCGCGTGCCGACCTCCGACGGCCCAGTCTCGCAGAGAGTCGCGGGTGCCGAGGACTTCGCCCGTCGAGATCTCTGGACGCTGCTCTCAGGCCATCCAGGTCACGCCCGGCGCCGGGCCCTGTCCTCGAGGACGGCCCGCAGCACGACGGCGTCGTTGTGGTCGACGTCGCGGGCTGCGAAGACCAGCGTCAACGGACCGGCGGCAGCGATCTCCGCCAAGCGGTCGAGCTCGTCGGAGTGCGCGTCGAGCTCGGCACGGTACCGATCCTGGAACTCGTCCCAGCGGTCCTGGTCGTGACCGAACCACTTGCGCAGCTCGGTGCTCGGCGCGAGGTCCTTCGTCCACTCGTCGATCAGCAGGGCGTCGCGTGAGACGCCACGGGGCCACAGTCGGTCGACGAGGACCCGGTGGCCGTCGTCAGGATCTGGCGACTCGTAGGCGCGGCGAAGCTTGATCGCCACCGTCAGGCACCGGCGAGGCGGGTCGCCTTGGCGCGGTACATCGCCGCGTCGGCCGCGGCGAGCAGATCGTCGAATGCGTGGCCCGGCTCGGAGCTGCCGGCGACCCCCGCGGTGGCGCCGATGACCACAGCCGAGCCGTTCGGTACGTAGATCGGCACCGCCAGCGCGGTGGTGACCCGATCGGCCACCGCCTCGGCGTCGTGGTCGGTGAGACCGTCGCACAGCATGAGGAACTCGTCGCCGCCGTAGCGGGCGACGACGTCTTGCGGTCGGACGATCTCGGCGAGGCGCTGTCCCACCGTGGCGAGCACCGCGTCGCCTGCGGCGTGGCCGTGCTCGTCGTTGACCGACTTGAAGTCGTCGAGGTCGATGAACACGAGCGCGACGTGGCGCGTCCCTGTCGTGTCGTCCCCCTCGAGGTCGACGCCGCCGTCGCTGGCGCGGCGCAGCGAACGCTCCGCCAGCTCGCGGAAGCGGTCGCGGTTCACCAGCCCCGTCAGGGGATCGTGGGTGGCGGCGCGGACGAGGCGGATCTCGGTCTGCTTGCGCAGCGTGATGTCGCTGGCGATCACGAGGACGTGGGTGACGTCGCCCTCCATGTTGCGCTCCGGGACGAAGCGGGCGGCGATCCAGCGGCCGTCGTCGGCGAGGGTGTGCTCGACCTCCCCGAGATCGCCCGACACCAGCGCCTCCTTGGCGTGACCGGCCCAGAGGTCGAGGACCTCGTCGTGCGCGTCGACGACCTCCTTGAAGCGCCGGGTCGCGAACACGAGTTGGCCGGCCTGGTCGAAGCGACCCAGGGCATCCGGAACGTTCTCGGTGAGGGCCCGGAGCTGCTCCTCGTTGCGGTGGACCTGGCGTTGGATCTCGGTGCGCTCTGCGAGGTCGCGCATCACCATCATCAACATGCCGTCGGTGCCGGGCGCGATCGATGCGTGGAGCTCGATCTTGCAATAGGTGCCGTCGTGGCGGGTGAGCTCGACGTGGTGGCGACGGGTGTTCGCGTCGCCGTCCGCGACCATCGTGGTGATCGCCTCGATGGCGAGTCGCTGCTCGTCGGGGTGGACGAACTCGAACACGCTGTGGCCGACGACCTCGTCGGTCGGCCACCCGAGGATGCGCTCGACCGTGGCGTTCACGTACGTGACGGTGCCATCGGTGTCGGCCACGACGACCATGTCGGGCAACAGGTCCAGCAACCGCTCCGCTTCCACCCGCATCGGAGTGAGGTTAGGCCAGCGGTTCGACCGATGTCGTCGCGCACCGCCGGCGCGCCTGAGGTGAAGCGGGGCTATAGACGAGGCATTGCCCGTCGGGCCTCCTATGGTCAGCAGGTCACCGACGAGGGAGGTGACACATGTCCGACGGGAAGACCCGCAAGAAGGGCAAGTCGGTCCTCGAGAAGCGCAAGCTGAAGCACGAGCGACGTGCGGCTCGCGACGCGTCCAACCAACGCCGCGATCGCGCGGCTGGCCTGTAGCGACCAGCCGACTTCGCGCGGATCTGGCGCGGCGAGCGCGCCGGATCCGCGCGATGGTCCGCGGTCATCGAGCCGGATCGTCGCCGGCCGACGTCTCATCCAGATCGGCGGCTCGCGCCGCGGCTTCGATCGTGGCGCGGCGTGCCTCCCAGTAGGAGGCTTCACGACCGTGGAGGCGGAGGCTCTCGGCGTCGATGCCGACGGCCCCGTCGAGCAACTCGCGCAGGATGTCGGCATGGCCGGAGTGGCGGACCGAGTCGACCAGCCGAGCGGCCATGACGTTGAGCAGCGGCACCTCCTCGTCCCACCACGGCACGTAGCCCCGGCGGTCGAGGCCGAGCGCTTCGATCGTCGCGTCCGAGTGGGTCGCAGTCCTCCGGTAGAGGTCGACGATCTCGTCTCGGGATTCGTGCTCGGTGGCCCAGTGGTCGACGAAGTCGGCGGCGGGATCGTCCCATCGGGGCAGAGGCTCTGGGAACGGCCGGCCGAAGACGTCGCCGAAGTAGCGGGCATCGGAGATCGCGTTGTGCTTGACCAGTCCGAGCAGGTTCGTGCCCGTCGCGGTCATGGGACGTCGGATGTCGTACTCGGACAGTCCGTCGAGCTTCCACACGAGCGCCTCGCGCGCCGCCCGCAGCTTCTGGTGGAGGTGCGCCTTGACCACGTCGTCGTTCATGGAGGCCACGTTGCCATGAGTGGCTCTGCTCCGGGGAGGGTGCCGGAGCATGTGGCCCTCGATCCTGGTGGACCCGCGCGGCACTCCTCCAGGCGATGCCGTCGATCGTGCTCCAGACTCGGGAGGTGGCCACCATCGACTACTCGGAGGTGCGGGCTGCGATCGCCGGTGGCCGAGCCACCCTCGTGGTGTCGCCGCTCGATGACGGCCAGGTGGTCGGCTGGCCGTTGAGCGACCTCGAGGTCGCGACGCTCGAACCGATGCAACGGGCGTTCCGTGTGGACATGGCTGCGTGGTCCACGGACGTCGGACTCCATCGCGCGTCGTTCGACCTCGCCGAGATCTGCCGGCAGCTCGAACGTACCCGCCGCCTGCGCCCTGAACGAGGTCGCGGGTGGTCGACTCACCGATGGGGGACCGGCGCCGATCCACCCTGAAATCTCGCGGATGGATCGCGCAATTCGCGACGCAGCCGCGAGATTTCGTTTCGGGTGTGGGACCGGGGCCGCAAACGACGCCAGGTCAGAGCCGGCGGGGCCCTGACCTGGGGTTTCGTCTGGTGGTCGAGACCGGCGTCGTTCCAGTGACCTTCCGCTTTTCAGTTCGTGTCGGGGGACTCGCTGACCTGGGCGAACTGGCGTTGTTGCAGCTCAGAGGCAGTTTTCGTTGACCGCCCGTGACCGCGATTGACCGCGGTTCTCCGTCCGAAGTTGCACGTATGTTGCACGCGGCGGGTCAGGAGGCGACGGCGGTGCGTTCAATGAGGGCGCGGTAGTCGTCGATGGTGCCGGGCAGGATCCGGAGGTGCACGACGGTGCCGTTGGCCTTCTCGACGAGGTCGACGACCTGAGCGATCGCCGGAGCGTCCTCGTCGCCGGTCACCAGAAGCGCGCCGGGCACGACCAGCTCAGGAGACCGGGCTTCGTCCAGGAACGTCCAGACCAGGCCGGTCTCGTCTTCGTCGTTCAGGTCGGCGGGAATGTCGATGGCCACCATGGGGATCACCTCATCGGCCGGGTCGGCCACCGCGATGATACGGGTTCTCGACCGGTGCGCCGAGGGTCTGGACCAGTACCCGCATGGTCGCATCGGAGACGTCGGCCATGACCAACGTGTAGTGCGGACGCCCGAATGTGGGGAGCAGCGAGAAGCCGGCAGCCACGAGGTCGCTCGCTCGTGGTGTGTGGACGATCCGGTAGGTGTGGAGACGCTGCGCGAGGAGGCCGTCGAGCGAGGCGGGCCCGACCTCGTCGAGCGCGCAGAACACGGACACACCGAGGATCGGCGCGCCGTCGAGGACGAAGGCACGGCGTGTGCGCTCGGCATGCCGGCGGAGCTTCTCAGCGGTGTCGGGACCGCCCCGGATGGCCACCGTGCGGTCGAGGTCGAGCGACTCCGATCGCAGATGGCCACGCAGATCGTCATCGGGAAGGTCGGCGAGGTGCTCCGTTGGACGATCCGCCATGCGCACATCGTGGCCGATGCCACGGTCGGGAGGTGGCACGCCTCCTACGGGTGGAGGGGCGCTCGTGCGCGACGAGGAGATCACGGTGTTCATCGACCCCGACTACGAGCGGTTCGTGCGCGCCGTGACGGTCGTCTGTGGCGACAGACATCGCGCAGAGGACGCCGTGCAGGATGCTGTCGTCGAGGTGTGGACCAAGGAGCGGGAGGTCGACGACCTCGCTGGTTGGATGACCCTCGCGGCGATGAACCGGGCCCGAAGTCGGTGGCGAACAGCAGCCGTAGAGCGGAGGGCGTTCGATCGCCTCAGCCAGCGACCGATCGAACCCGACTGAACCTTTCGGGTCCGTGGCGAGTGTCATAGGTGATCATGCGGGCTGACGGGGTCGAAGATCTGTTCCGGAGCGAGTACGAGCGGCTGGTCCGCTCGTTGGGTCTCGCGTTCGATCCCGAGTCGGCCTCCGACGCGGTGCAGGACGCGTTCATCGAGGCGGACAGGCGCTGGGCGAAGGTGTCGACCCTGGACGACCCGGCGGGATGGATCTGGCGGGTCGCCGTCAACCGGTTGCGCACGGGCCGCCGCAACCATCGCCGCAGGCGTGAGATCGTCGCGACGCTGCACCCCCATGAAGCGCCCGATCTGACCGATCGCCTCGTCGACCTCCGGGCTGGGCTGGCGCAGCTCCCCGAGCAGATGCGGGTGGTGACCTGCCTCTTCTACCTGGCGGATCTCACGATCGACCAGGTGGCCGACGCGCTCGGCGTGCCCGGGACGGTCAAGTCCACACTGCACGAGGCTCGGAAGCGCCTCACCGAATCGATGGAGGTGGCGCCATGAGCGAGCCGACACAACACGACTTCGAGCAGCTTGCGACGGGGGTGGACGTCGACGCGGCGTTCGCCGTCTTCGAGCGGCGCCGCCGGCGGCGCGCCGCCACGCGGCGAGGTGCCGTCGCGGGTTCGACGGTCGTCGTCGTCCTCGCTGCGGTGGTGGCTGTGCTCGCCACTCGCGGTGAACCCGAACAGCCGTTCGCCATCAGCCCAGACGGTGAGGCGGCTGACATCGGGGCGTGTGTGCCGACCGTCGGCGGCGAGCCGTTCGCCTTCGCCGATCTGTTCGAGGAGACCCTGGCGTGGGTCGAGGCAGAGGGGATCCACGGGGAGCCGTTCCCCGAGTACGACGACTACGTCCGCGACGCCTACCGGCGAATCGGTGCCGACGAAGGACTGCTGTCGGCGGTGAGCCATCAGCGAGTGGAATTCATCGATCCCGTGGTCCGGCGCCCCGGCCTGGTCGAGAGTGGGGCCTACGAGGAGCCGGGCCGCACGGTGGTGGCCTCCACAACCGTCGTCGAGTCGGTTGGACCAGACGACGTCGTGATCGCGGCCTTGAGCCAGTCGTCAGGCGGACTTGGTGGCGATCCCTCCGCCACCGACTACGTCGAGACGCTCGTGGTGATCCACCCAGACGGCACGGTCGAGTTCGCAGGGAGCTGTGCCCGCCAGCGCTACACCGAACCGCTGCAGCGCGCCACGACAGCTATGGCGGCAGCCGGCGCGGTCGGCGTCGACAGCGAGGCGGAGACCCTCCGACGGATGATCGACGACCCGACGTTCGCACGAACCGCTCTGGCCGCTGCCGGCGAACGCGGGCAACTCGACGGCATGCTGGTGGCGCTGCCGCCACTCGAGCCCGCCTACTCGTACACGGCGACGTCGAGCGCTGGTTCGATCCTCGAGCTCACCGTCGAAGGGGGCTCGGTGTGCGTCCTGATCGACTATCCCGGCGATCCTGCATCTGGCAGCGCCTGCCGTTCCGCAGGTCGTCGTGCCCCCATCGTCGCGTCCTCGCAGCGCTCGCCGACCGACCCGACCGAGGTCTTCGGCGCTGTCGACGGGGACGTCACCAGCGTCGTCGCGGTCGCGAGCGATGGGACGTCGTTCGAGGGCGAGGTGCTGCGATCGGCCGACGGAGAGGTCGCGCTCTTCTCGATCGTGGTCCCCAGCGGCACGCCGCTCGTCGAGGTCCAGTTCCTCGACTCGAACGGATCGGTGATCGACACGATCATCGGGGTCGGCCTTGTACGACGCTGACACCGGCGTCCGCTGGAGTTCGTCTGGTGGTCGAGACCGGCGTCGATCCGGTGACCTTCCGCTTTTCAG
>CAZBTQ010000058.1:0-15522 GCA_964494405.1 uncultured Iamiaceae bacterium | reverse complement strand
CGACGCGTTCGTCTCACGATCGCAGCGGATCACCCTCGCGTCGCGATCAGCTCCGTCTCGGCGGTGTTCGGCCTCAACCGCGTCGAGCGAACGGTCGAGGTCAGGGTGGAGTCGGTCCGGTGACGCGCCTGCGCGGCTGTTGGTCCGACGATCAGGGTCAGGCCGCGGGCATCGAGGTGCTGCCGTTCGGCTTCTTGATGTTCGTGGTCGGGGCGCTGCTGCTGGCCAACGCGTGGGCCGTCGTCGACGCGAAGCTCTCCGCATCCACTGCAGCGCGCGAGGCCGCTCGCACCGCCGTCGAGGCGCCGGACGGCGACACCGCGACGATCGAAGCGGAAGCAGCCGCGATCCACGCGGTGGCGGGTGAAGGGCGCGAGAGCGAGGTCCGGGTCGTGCTGCGCACCGACGGCCCGTGGGGTCGCTGCAACCTGGTCACCGCCGAGGTGCACATCACCGTCCCTGCGATCTCGCTGCCGTTCATCGGCGGCTTCGGCCACGACTTCGAGGTGGGCGCCGAGCACTCCGAGATCGTCGACCCCTACCGGTCGGGCCTACCGGGGCAGGCGACCTGTGGGTGAGCCGTCGACCTGTGATGACCGGGGATCGGTGCTCTTCCTGTTCCCGGCTGCGTTCCTCATCGTGCTGGTGCTCGGTGCGATCGCCATCGACTCGGGCGCGGCGTTCCTCCGCCAGCGCGAGCTCGCCGCGGCGGCCGACGCTGCGGCGAACGACGCCATCACCCTCGCCGTTCGCGACAACCTCGCCGCGGGTGTCGACCCGGTGATCGACCCCGCCGCGGCCGACGCCGCGGTCAGGGCATCGTTGGAGCGACGAGGGATCCTGTACGAGCTGAGCGCGCCGCCACGGGTGACGGTCATCGCACCCGACCGGCTCGAGGTCCACGTCGAGGCCGTCGCCGACTACGTCATCGCACCCGCGCTCCCCGGAGGCCGCGACGGCACGCCGGTGCAGGCCACCGTCACCGTTCGGCTCGCCATCGACGACAGCTGATGAGGTCGCTGCGCCATGACGGGCGCGCGCTAGCGTCCCGCGCATGCGCATCGAGGATCTGTCGGTTCGGGGCGAGCCCGATCCCCAACTGGTGCAGTCGGACTGGTCACCCGTCGGGGTCGACGAGATCGACGGCGTGGCCACCAAGCTCATCGCCAACGTGCTCACCGGCGATGGCTACCTCACCGAGATCTACCGGTCCGACTGGCAGCTCGACGAGCACCCGGTCGACCAGGTCTTCCAGCGAGTCCTGTACCCGGGCGCCATCTCGGCGTGGCACACCCACCTGCTCACCACCGACCGCCTGTTCTGCGCGGTCGGTCATCTGCTCGTGGTGCTCTTCGACGCCCGCACCCACTCCCCCACCCACGGTGTCGTCACCGAGTACCGCCTCGGCGAGACCCGTCCCGCCATCATCTCGCTGCCGCCTGGCATCTACCACGGGGTGCGCAACCTCGGCCCGTCCAACGCGGTGCTGATCAACGTCGTGAACGCGGCCTACGACTACGAGGCTCCCGACCACCACCGCATGCCTCGCGACGCCGCCGAGATCCCCTACCGCTGGTGAACGCGCCGACGGGCCACCCCGCGGTCTCGGTGGTCGTCGCCGCGTACGGAAGGCCCCGGGTGCTCGGCCACGCGCTGCGCAGCGTCCAGGCCCAGTCCTTCGACGACTGGGAGGTCCTCGTCGTCGGCGACGCCGCAGGTGACGAGACCCGAGAGATCGTCGACGACCTCGACGACGAACGCATCACGTTCCTCGACCTGCCCGTCAACATCGGTGAGCAGTCCGGCCCCAACAACGTCGGCATCGCTCGCACCTCTGCGCCGCTCGTGGCGTTCCTCAACCAGGACGACCTGTGGTTCCCCGACCACCTGGCGATCGCCGTCGCGACGCTCGACGCTCGCGCCGCCGACCTGGTGTTCAGCCCAAACATCAACGTGCTCCCGACCGGGTCGCTCGCGACGGGAGAACCCACCGTCGTGATCGACGGACTGTCGCACCGAGGCCGCTACGACCCCGCCAACATCGACGGCACGTATCCGGCCTCCGCGTGGCTGGCGCGACGTGAAGCCCTCGAGGCCCTCGGGGGATGGCGGGCCGCCCAGGAGACGACCCTCGAACCATCCCAGGACCTGCTCGCGCGAGCCCACCGACGCGGCATGCGGCTGTGGACCACCGGGGTGACGACGCTGATCACCCTGCCGTCTGGCACCCGCCCTGGCTCCTACGTCGACAGTGCCTCCGATGAGCACGAGTGGTTCGCCGCCCGTCTCAGCGATCCGTCGCTGCGGCCGTCGCTGCTGGCCCGCGATCCGCGACGCACCACCGAAGCGGCGACACGGGAGGCAGAGGGGCGCTCGCCGCGCGCGGTGGCCTGGCGCCGCGCGCTCCGCCTCATCCCCCGCGCCGGGCCGTCGCCACGGGTCCTCCATCGCGCCGTCCGCGAGCACTGGGGTGCCGGCGAGCGCATCGAATCCTTGCGCTCGCTGCGGGGACTCGAACCTCGGCTGCCCCTCGGCGAGGACCCCGTCGCCCTCCGACGGGGCGAGGTGCTGCGCGCCTGCACGATCGCTCGCGGCGACGACATCGCGATGACGATCGACGGCGGGGGCTCGCGCTACCTCGCCAGCGGGTGGAGCATGCCCGAGGCGTCCCACACGTGGAGCGACGGCACCACGGCCGAGCTCGCCGTCCGGGCAGCCACCGACGCGGATGCCCACCTTCCCGTGCAACTCGCGCTCGACGTCGTCGCCCTCGTCGACCGCGACAGCCCGGTGCAACGGGTCGACGTATTCGTCGACGGCCACCGCAGCGGCTCCTGGACGATCGACCACGTCGGAGAGGTGACGCTCGTCGTCCCGCTCGGCGACCTGGGCAGACGACCGAGGATCGTCCGACTGGACCTTCCCGATGCGCGTCCGCACCCTGACGACCAGCGGGTGCTCGCGCTCCGTCTGCTGCGCCTGCGCCTCGACGCCGTCGATTGAGTCCCGCTACTGGTTGGGATGGGGCGGCGCTGCGGGCGCCTTCTCCTCGTGGTACTCCTGCTCGACGTTGACGTTCCACGTGTCGTGGTTCGCGCCGAAGATGTTCTCGACCGCGTACATGGCCGTGAGCATCGAGTGGTCCTGGTTGTTGTACCGGTGCATGCCGTTGCGGCCCACGGGGTGGACGTTCGGCGTGTTCGTGCCGAGCCAGTCGGCCAGGGTCTGCACGTTGGCCTTGTAGTCGGCGTCGTACATCGGATACGCCTTCGGCATCCGCACCACGAACGCCTCCTCGACGAGCGAGGTGTCCGGCAGCAGGCCGATCTCGTGGAGCTCCTTGGTGCCGAGCGCGATCAGCTCCTCGTCGGGCATCACCCAGAGGTGGCCGCCCTCCCAGACGAAGTACTCCAGACCGAGGCAGGTGCGCCCGTCCTTCACCAGGTACGGCGACCAGCGGCCGAAGTTCTGGATGCGGCCGACCTCGACGGTGGCGTCGTTGATGTAGATCCAGTTGTCGGGGAAGCCGACCTCTTCGGGCACCACCAGGGCGACGGTGATGAAGTCGCGGTAGCGCAGCGCATCGGCGGCCTTGACGACCTCCTCGGGGGCAGGGGGGTCCATGGCCCGCACGAGCGCTCCGATCGGCATCGACGAGATCACGTCGGTGCACGCGTGGCGCGTGGTCGTGCCGTCCGGTGCCTCGGTGAGGACCGCCACCGCCTTGCCGGCGGTGCGCTCGACGCCGGTGACCTTCGCTTCGAACTCAATGGTGGTGCCCGCCTCGGTGACCTTTTCGGCCGCCCGCTCCCACATCATCCCGGGCCCGTACTTCGGGTAGTTGAACTCCTCGATCAGGCTCGTGACCTGCTTGTCCTTGGACATGCGGGCCTTCAGCCACTTCGGCGTGAGCGCATCGCGCACCGCCCCGAGCAGCGAGAGGTTCTTGATCCGCTGTGCGCCCCAGTCGGCCTGGATCTCGGTGCAGGGCACGCCCCAGACCTTCTCGCTCTGGGTCTTGAAGAAGTGGCCGTAGAGCCGCCAGCCGAACCGCGATGCGACGAACCCCTCGAGCGTCGAGGTGTCCTCTGGGGGGCGGATCCGCACCCACACGTAGGAGCCCATGCAGCGGACGGCCTCGATCGGGCCCAGGTTCTTCAGCGCGTTCATGGCCGACAACGGGTAGTCGTAGAACTTGCCCCGGTAGTAGATCCGGCTGAGGCGGGGCCGCGTGAGGAAGTCGTCGGGTCCGAGGATCTCGAACCAGAGGTCCTCGACCGGCTGGACCTTGGTGAAGAAGCGGTGCCCGCCGATGTCGAAGCGCCAGCCCTCGGCCTGTGCGGTGCGGCTGATGCCACCGACCACGGTGTCGGACTCGAGCACGGTGGCGGTCTGGTCTCGCTTGGTGAGCATGTAGGCCGCCGTCAGACCGGCAGGACCCGCCCCGATGATGACGATCTCGTGATCGGATGGCATCGGACCAGTCTCCCACGGCGTACTGGCTCCGGCGCGGTACCTGGCACGTGCTCAGAGGCTCGCCATCCACCGCTCGGCGTGGTCGGCGCGGCGTTGGAGGTCGTCGGCGCTGGCCTCGGCGATGCGACCGATGGTGGCCGCCTGGTTGAGGCGGGCGTTCACCTCGCGGTGCGACAGGCCGGTGTAGCGAGCGAGCTGGCGGGCCAAGTCCGCGTTCACCGCTCGCAGCTCGCGCTTCACCTCGGCGAGCGGACGCCCATCCCACGCCGCGACGGCCGCCCCTCGTCCCAGAGGAGGTGGCGGTGCCAGCTCGAACGGGAACCCGTCGTCGACCTCAGCCCCGGTGTCGTCGAGGTCGGTGTCATCGAGGTCGGGGTCGTCGTCCCACACCGACCCGTGATCGCCGGAGCCGGTCACCTCGGCCGACAACGCCGCGAACAGCGACAGCTGCTCGGCGTCGCCGTCGAGCTCGTCGAGCGCCGCCTCGTCGGCGAGGCCGTCCTCGCTGCCGTCGCGCTCGTCGCGCCGCAGGCTGTGTCGGCGCTGTTGGGCGATGGTTGCCGCGTAGGTGCGCAGCCTCGGGTCATCGGGGATGAACAGCCAGGCACGCTCGCGCCGCGCTGCGCCGCCGGTGTGGCGGACGAACCGCCCGACCACCTGCCGGAAGAACAGCTCGGTGGAGGTGGTCGTGGCGAAGACACCGAGGCGGAGCCGCGGGATGTCGACGCCTTCGGACACCATCCGCACCGCGACGATCCACGGCAGGTCACCATCGGCGAACGCCGCGATCCGCGCCGAGGCGGTCGGGTCGTCGGAGGTGACGACCATGGCCGTGACCCGGTGGCGCATCCGTAGGAGCTCGGCGATGCCCCGGGCGTGCTCCTGATCGGTCGCCACGACGAGCCCAGCCGCGTCTCGCTGCTCGGTCCGCAGCTCCATCAGGCGGTCGTTCGCCTGTCCGAGCACCGTGGGGAGCCACTGCCCGCCGAGGCTCAGGGCGGTGCGCAGCCGTTGAGCCGAGCGTCCCGCGTCGAGCTCGTCATCGAAGCTCGCAGCGTTGACCGAGCCGTCCGGTGCGCTCCACTCCATGAAGCCGCCGATGGCGGGGAAGTACACCGGACGCACGACGCGCCGGTCGCCGAGCGCCGCCTCGTAGCCGTAGTCGAAGTCGGGGACGGCGTCGTCGTCGACGTAGCGGACGAACGGGATGGCGTGGGTGTCGCTGCGGAACGGCGTGCCCGACAGGCAGAGGCGCCGCGGCGCCGCGTCGAACGCCCGCCGGATCGACGAGCCCCAGGCGCGCTCGTCACCCGCGTGGTGCACCTCGTCGAGCACCACCACGCATCGGGCCGCCACCGCGCGAAACGGCTCCGGGTTCGCCGCGACCTGCTGGTAGGTGACGACGACGCCGTGCATGTCGCGAGGGAAGCCGTCGGCCGATGCCCACGACGGTTCGAGGTGGATGCCGAGGCGCGCCGCCGCGCGCGACCACTGCACCTTCAGGTGGCTCGTCGGCGCCACGATCACGAGCTGGTGGCTCGGCTCGCGCGCCAGGTGCCTGATGGCGGCCGCGAGGGCGAACGTCGTCTTTCCCGCGCCCGGTGTGGCCACCGCCAAGAAGTCGGGACCGTCGTGCGCGGCCAGGGCGTCGAGGGCGCGCTGCTGCCAGCGTCGGAGGCGGAGGGCGGGGGCCATGGACCCGCCGACGCTATCGACCGGCAGCGGGCTGGCCGCGCATCCCCCAGCATCACCTCTGTCCACTTGCTTTCGATGCATCTTGTGCCATCTCCACCGCATCATTACAGTGCTCTTCGTGCATGATCACGGTGTTCAGGTGGAGTTGGTGGGAGGTGAGCACCCCCTCGTGGTGAAGCGGGCCGCACCCGGCCGTGGGGCGGCCCGCTTGCGCGCCGAGGCAGCCGTGTTGTCGGCGGCGCGCCACCCTGGCGTCGTGTCGGTGCTCTGGTCGGGCGAGGTGGCGACCGACGCCGGCGAGGTCGTGGAGCTCCGCCTGCGGCTCGCGGGCTCGCGCACGCTCGCGTCGCTCACGTCGGTGCGACCCACCCGGGCGGCCGCACTCGTTGCGTTCGTCGCCACCACCGTCGCCGACCTCCACAGCATGGGCATCGCGCACGGGCGCATCTCGCCCGACCACGTGGTCGTGGCCGCCGACGGTCGGCCTGTGCTCTGCGGCTTCGGCGACGCGTCCAGCCTCGGCTCGGGCTCGCCCGCGACCACCGCGGCCGATGTTGCTGCCCTCGGCGGCTTGCTTCGCCACCTGCTCGAGCCTGATCCGACGGGTGATGCGCCGACCCGCACGTCGCTGGCGCGGCGCACCGAGGCGAGCGTCCGGCGCGCGCTGCTCGACCTCGCCGACCAGTGCTGCGACCCCGACCCACTTCGACGTCCCTCTCCGTCACGCCTCGCCACTGCGATCCACCAGCTGGTGCCAACCACCCCGGTCGACCCCGACGAATCCGCGCGCGAGGCCAAGAGCACCCTGGCCGCGTGGCCAGCTGACGCGGAGCTCGCTCTGGCCGAGCCATCGCTGGTCGAGCCCTCGGCCTCGGTCGTCCGTCTTCACGAGATCATCGACGTGCTCTCACGGCACCGGATCGTCGCCATGGCACCGGTGGTGGCGGTGTTGGTCGCCGTCGCGGCGGCCACCGTCCTCCCGGGCGGCTCCGCGCCTGCCACCCCGGCGCTCCACGCGTCGGAGACACCGATCGTCGCGAGCCCGGACGACCCAGCGACCGCCGAGTCCGCCAACGTCACGACCACGAGCAGCGTCGCGGCCGCCGCGGTCGACGACGTGGCCGAGGCCATGGGCTGCGCCACCGACGCTGCCGCCGGCATCACGTTCGTCGGTGCAGCGTGCCCCGTCGCGATGCACTTCGCCGATGGCGTCCTCTCGGTCGGCAACGCCAGGTTCGGGATCGCCCTGGCATCGGCCGTGATCGCGATCGGCGACTTCGCCTGCGCGGGCGCACCGACGGCTGGCGTCGTCGACCTCGCGACCGGCGACGTGTTCGTGTTCGACGCCTGGGCCACCGGCGGCGCCGACGTCACCGCCGCACGCGTCGACCAGGTCGAGGCCCCTCTGAAGGTGATCGCCGAACCCGACGGTTCGGGTTGCCATCGCCTGGTCGTGCTCGACGAGTGGGGCATCCGCCACCTCGTGGAGCCTGCGCCGGCACCAGCCCCTCCCCCGACCGCACCACCCGCACCTGCTCCAACACCGGAGGTCCTTCCATGACTCGACCGCTGTCGTCTCGCCTGCTCGCCATCGGCGCGCTGGCGCTCGGACTCGCTGCCCTGGCCTACAGCGCGCCCGCGTTGCCGGCACCGCCCTCCCAGCCCGCCGGGCTCGTCGCCTGGTGGTCGCACACCGACCCAGCGCTGGCGCTCGGCGCGCTCCTGCGCCTCGCCGCCCTCGGCATGTGCGCCTGGTTGTTGTTGGTCACCACCGTCGAGCTGCTCGCCACCGCCACCGGCTGGCGAGCGCTCGCCCGCATCGCCCGCGACCTCGCCCCAACCGTCTGGCAGGTCCTGGTCCTGCGGCCGATCACGGTCGGCACCCTGGCAGTGCCCGTCGTCGTGCCGACCGCCGCCATGGTCGCCCCGACGGTTGCCGCGGCCGACACGACAGGAGTCGACACCAACGCTGTCGACGTCGTCGACAGCACCAGCTCGGGTGGCCCCATCGTCCTCACCATGACGATCGCTCCCGACCCCGTCCCGGTCGACCACACCACCACGTCGACACCAGACCCGACCAGCACCAGCACGACCGCTCCAGAGGCCCCGGCTCCCCCGGCGACGATCGTGGTCACCATCCCGGAGGACCTCCAGGACCACACGATGGCTCCCCCCTACGACGTGACCCCTCCTCCTGCGACGACGGCACCCGTACCTCCACCGACACCAGATGCCACCCCGGCCCCGACACCCCCAGCGGTCACCGATCCGGTGCACATCAGCGACCCGCCCCACACCGTGGCTCCGACCGAGACCTACCTGGTCGTCCCGGGCGATTCGTTCTGGCGGATCGCCGCCGTGCGCGTCGAGGCGCACCTCGGGCGCATCCCGACCCCATCGGAGATCGCCGGCCACTGGCGGGTCCTGATCGCGGCGAACCAGGACCGACTCGCGATCCCTGGCAACCCCGACCTGATCTTTCCTGGCGACGAGCTGGTGCTGCCGCCCCTGTGACGAGTCGGCTACTTGCGCTCGCCGTTGGCGATGCCCATCACGGCGAGGCGCCGAGCGGCCTGCTCGATGTCGAGGCCCAGGATGCAGGCGATCGCACGCAGGTCGTCGCGGCGGATGGTGAGCACCCGGCCGTTGAAGTCCTGGCGCTCGACCTGGATCATGGTCAGGAAGCGGTTCAGCATCTCGGCCTCGGGACCGTTCAGGGTCTCGAGGCGGGTGAGGTCGATGGTGACCGCCGACTGCGGTTCAGGCAGGACGTCGGAGGTGAGGTCGACGATCGCGCCGGTCGGGCCGAAGCCCGGGCCGTCGTCACGCGGGAGGAGCTGGTCGACCGGGACGTTGTAGAACCTGGCCAGGCGTTGCAGGCGCGGGACCGAGATGGCCCGCTCGCCGCGCTCGTAGGCACCGAGCACCGACGCCTTGAACTCCTCGTTGGACTCGGCCTCGACGTCCTGGAGCGACATGCGCTTCTGGCGGCGGATGGCACGCAGGCGTTCGCCGACGCGGTGCCCGTAGTTGGGCGGCTCGTTCTCGGTTCCGACCATCTCGTTCTCGTCGCTCATGGCACCGCTTCCGACTCTGGTCGAGGTCCGCCCACCGGATCCGACGTGCGGGGGACTGTAACCGCACTCAGTGGGAGAATCAATCACCGTGGGCGGTCAGCCCTCGGTGATCGGCGCCCACCCACCGCGTTGTGCTGTCAACAGCGCACCAGCGGTCACCGCGGCGGTCTCAGCTCGCAGGACGTGGTCGCCCAGCCCGACCGACTCGGGGAGCAGCGCGCGTTCGTCGTCGGTCCAGCCGCCCTCAGGTCCGATCGCCACGATCGGTCGAGCGAGCGACGCCGGGCGGCCTCCCCTGTCGGCACGCACCGCGCCCGCGGTGGCGGCGAGCTGGGCGAGCTCGTCGATGCCGTCGACGTCGGGGAGGTGGCATCGGCGGCACTGCATCGCCGCCTCGCGTGCGACGCGTTGCAGGCGGTCGATCTGCTTGTCCGCTCGGTCGCCCTCCCAGCGCACGATCGACCGGTCAGCGCGCAGCACGACGATCCGGTCGACGCCGAGCTCGGTGAGCTTCTGGACGACCCACTCGGGGCGGTCGCCCTTCACCGGCGTGAACGCGATGACGATCTCGGGCTCGCGCCGGTGCACCATGCGCGGCTCGTCGGTGGGCTGCACCGGCACGCCGTAGGTGCACGGTCGCCACCACCCGCGTCCATCGCTCACGGTGAGCGGGTCGCCAGCACGCATCCGCAGCACCCGCTCGAGGTGGTGGCGGTCAGATGACGTGAGCGACGGCTCGTCGATCGACTCGACGAAGACGTGCGGACCGCCGCGGCCATCGGGCCCGGCGTCGAAGTGGTCGCCTGCGTCCGACACGGCCGCTACTTGAACGCTGACTTGATCTTGGCGAAGAGTCCCTCATCGGCGGGGATGATCTGCTCACCCCGTGACTCGGCGAACCGACGGAGGAGGTCCTCCTGCTCGTCGGAGAGCTTGGTGGGCACGGTGACCGCGGCGGTCACGAGCAGGTCGCCACGGCCACGGCCGTCGACGTGGGGGACGCCACGACCACGCAACCGGAACACCCGACCGGGTTGGGTCCCCGCCGGCACGAGGAGGTCTTCGGAGCCGTCGAGGGTCTCGAAGTCGATGTGGGTGCCGAGCGCGGCCTGAGCCACGGTGAGCTGGAGGTCGTGGAGCAGGTCGTTGCCGACGCGGTCGAAGCGGGGGTGCGGTCGCACCTCGACGTGGACGTAGAGGTCGCCGGCACCGCCGCCGCGAGCGCCGACCGCGCCGCGGCCGGTGAGGCGAAGCGTCGAGCCGGTGTCGACGCCAGCGGGGATGTCGACCGTGTAGGTCTTCTCGACGATGCGACGGCCCTCGCCGCCGCACTCGTCACACTTCTGTGCGATGCGCTGGCCGCTCGCGTCGCATGCGGTGCAGGGGCCAGCGGTGACCACCTGGCCGAGGATCGACTGGCGCATCCGGCGCACCTGGCCGCTGCCGCCGCACTCGCCACAGGTCTCGACGCTGCTGCCCGGTGCGGCACCGGTGGCCTCGCAGACCTCGCACGCGACCGCGGTGCGCACCTTGACGTCGCTCTGGCACCCGAACACGGCGTCGTGGAACTCGACGGTGGCAACCGCCTCGAGGTCGGGGCCGCGTGCGGGTCCGCTCGGGCGACCGCCCCTCGCGCCGCCGAACCCGCCGCCGCCACCGAAGAAGGCGTCGAAGATGTCGCCGAAGCCGCCGGCCGCGTCGAACGGGGATCCACCGCCGGCGCCGTTCCCACCGATGCCCGCCTCGCCGAACTGGTCGTATCGCTGGCGCTTCTGGGGATCGGACAGGACCTCGTAGGCCCGTGCGACCTCTTTGAACTGCGACTCGGCCTCGGGATCTGGGTTCGTGTCGGGGTGGAGCTCGCGAGCGCGCCTGCGGTACGCCTTCTTGATCTCGTCGGCGGTTGCACCGCGGACGACCCCGAGGGTCTCGTAGAGGTCTGCCATCAGCCTTCGCTCAGGCGACGGCCGAGGCGTTGGCTGACGACAGCCACCGCGGCGAGCGCCTGCGGGTAGTTCATGCGGGTGGGTCCGAGCACCCCGATGGTACCGACGCCCTCGCCGTCCACCTCGTAGGGCGCGACCACCAGCGAGCACTCGGCGAGCGGCTCGACGCCGGTCTCCGAACCGATCGCGACCGACAGGCCCCGGTCGAGGACGTCCTGGAGCAGGCTCACCACCACGATCTGCTGTTCGAGGATGGTGAGCACCTGGCGGATGGTCTCGACGGCCTCGAAGCTGCCGGCCATCTGGCTGGTGCCGCCGACGAAGACCGAGTCAGCCTCGTGGTCGTGGACGCCGAACGAGCGCAGGGCGGCGTCGACGAGCGCGTCGGCCGCGGCATCGCCGGTGGGCGGCACCGACGGACGACCACCCAGCGACGTGCCGATCGTGTGCTCGGCGAGGTGGGCCGACGCCCGCGCGAGTGTGCCCTCGTCGAGGTCGGCGTCGAGCTCGAGGGTGCTCTTGTGGATCGCGCCGTTCGACAGCACCGTCACCTGGAGCACCACCCGAGCGGACAGGCCGACGAGCTGCACCGATCGCACCGTGGCGACCTCGTGCGGCGGGCCGACGACCACCGCGGCGTGGCGGGTGATGTTGGACAGCAGGCGGCTCGTGTCGGCGAGCATCGCCTCCAGCTCGCCGTGGGTCCTGGCGAAGAAGCTGCGCACCGCCTGGGTCTCGGCCGAACCGAGGACACCGGGTTCGGTGAGGCTGTCGACGAAGAAGCGATAGCCCTTGTCGGTGGGCACCCGGCCGGCGCTGGTGTGGGGCTGGACGAGGTAGCCGTCGGCTTCGAGCTGGGCCATCTCGTTGCGCACGGTGGCCGACGAGACGTTGACGTCAGGATCGTTGGCGACGTGGCCAGAGCCGACCGGCTGCGCGGTCTGGATGTACTCCTCCACCACGGCGCGGAGGATGAGCGACTTGCGTTCGTCGAGCATCGCGGTTGTCCCGTCCTCCCCGTACTCCCGGCGTCCACTGCGTTCCCGGTGTCCACTGCCGGCGTTCGGCTGCGGTTCGCACTCGATGATACCGAGTGCCAACCCCCGGCCAGAGGCAGGGCGTACCCGGACCGCTCGATCGATCAGACCTCCAGCGTGCCCTGTTGGTCGGGTCGCGCGAGCACGAGGCGTTGGCCCCCGGCGCGCTTCGCCTCGTACACGGCCGAGTCGGCCGAGCGCAGGAGCCGATCCGAGGTCGTCCCCGGCGTCGACACGGCGGCGCCGATCGACACGCCGATCCGCACCTTGGCGTCGGCCACCTCGATCGGTTCGAGCAGCGACGCCAGCATCCGGTCGGCGACCGCACGAGCCGACGACTCGTCGCCACGGAGCAGGACGGTGAACTCGTCGCCCCCCATGCGGGCGAGCATGTCGCCTGGGCGCATGGCGCGGCGGAAGCGGCCGGCGACCTCGGCGAGGACGTCGTCGCCGGCGACGTGGCCGTGGGTGTCGTTGACCTCCTTGAAGCCGTCGAGGTCGCAGAACAGCACGACCGTCGGGGCCGGGCCCTCGAGCGCTTCGACCAGGCGCCGGGAGAACACGGCCCGGGTGGCGACGCCGGTGAGCGGGTCGTGGGTGGCCATGTGCGCGAGCTGCGCGTGCTCGGCGTGGCGGATCAGCGCCAGCTCGACGTAGCGGAGCGAGCGGGTGATCGCGAACTGGTGGGCGTTGACCGGCGGGGCGCTGACGGACCGCCAGATGGTGACCACCGCCTGGGAGGTCCCCGCCGATCGCGACACGGGGATGACCCACACACCGTCGATGCCCGCGCCTCGCGCGACCCCGTGGACGTCGTCGGGGAGGTCGGCGACCGAGAGGTATGCCGCCTCGGCGGTGTCGGCCACGTGCATCCACGGACCCTCGTCGAGCGCGAGCAGGGGGTGTGGGACACCCGCGCCCACCGCCGGAGCGCCACCCGGTCGCAGGTCGTGGTGGATCGCCGCCCCGATCGCCTCCAGCCCGTAGGCGATCGAGCGCGCGAGGTGCTCGAGCACGGCCTCCAACGGATCATCCGCCAGGAGCGAGGCCATGAACTGATCGAGGTGGTGGTGGCTGTCCCACGGGATGTAGAAGAACGTGATCCCTTCGACATCGGGATCCCCGGTGAGTGGAACCGCACCGATCTGCTGCCACGTGAGCGACCCATCGGCCCGCATGATCGCGAACGGGACGGGAACGCCGATGCCGATCTCGTCGGCACGGCCGAGGTCGGCCATCGAGTTGATCGCCGACTCGACCTGGTCGGGTGGCAGGAAGTCGAGCACGTTCCTGCCCCGAACCACCTCTGGGGTCGCTCCGAAGTCACGTTCGCTGGACCCCCCCGCCCAGCGGATCGTTCCGTCGGGGCCCACCAACATGACCGGCAACGACAACGTCTCGAGCATACGCGCGAGGGCGCGGTCTGACGGTCGGTCGGGCGCGCTCACCAGTCTCCGTCGACCACGGATCCGCGATCTCCAGGCATGCGGTCAGGTTTCCACATCGGCGATGGTCGATGTGACACGTGCCGACTAGAACGGCGCCGATGGTCGTGCATCGCATCAGCGCCCCGGCAACGCCTGTCCCCCTCGACTTCGACGCCATCCGCGCCGAGCTCGAGGTCCCTGGCCCGTTCCCGGGCGACGCCCTCGCCGAGGCTGAGCGGGCGGCCAAGCGCGCCGCGGCATCCGCCCGCGACGCCACCGACATCGAGTTCGTCTCGATCGACCCACCGGGATCGCTCGACCTCGATCAGGCCGTCCACGTCGAGCGCACCGACGGTCGCTGGCGCGTCCACTACGCGATCGCCGACCTCGGTGCGTGGATCGATCCGGGCAGCCCGCTCGACATCGAGGCGCGGCTCCGGACCCAGACCTTCTACGCGCCTGACATCAACCAACCGCTGCACCCGCGCGTCCTCAGCGAAGGGGCTGCCTCCCTCCTGCCCGACGGCGACCGTCCCGCGGTGCTCTGGACCATCGACGTCGACGACGACGGATCGACGCGGGCGATCGCCGTGGAGCGGGCCTTCGTCCGCAACCGCGCCGCGCTCACCTACGCAGAGGTCCAAGCTGCGTTCGACGCGGGGGAACCACCCGACGCCGTCTCCGAGATGCGTGCCCTCGGTGAGGCACTGCTCGACGACGCCCGTCGACGCAAGGCCATCGACCTCGGCCTCCCCGAACAAGAGGTCGTCCCCGACGGCGACGGGCACTGGACCATCCGCCTCCGCGCCGATCGACCGGTCGAGCTCTGGAACGCGCAGATCTCGCTGCTCACCGGGCGGGCGGCCGCGTCGCTCATGCTCGATGCCGGCATCGGCATCCTGCGGACCCTCCCATCGGCAGATCCCTCACGGATTCCGCCGTTGCGCTCGGCCGCGATCGGCCTCGGCATCGCATGGGCGGACGACGATCATCCCGGCGATGTCCTCGCCCGCCTCGACACGTCCCGACCGCGCCACGCCGCGTTCGCCGACCTGGCCGCCGAGCTGCTCCGCGGCGCCGGGTACACAGCGTTCACTGACGGGGCGCCCGCCAACTCCTTGCACGCGGGCGTCGGTGCTGCATACGCGCACGTGACTGCACCGCTGCGACGCCTCGTCGACCGGTTCGGCACCGAGGTCGTCGTCTCGGTCGCCGCAGGGCGTACGGTGCCCGAGTGGGTCGCGGCAGCGCTGCCCCAGCTTCCTGACCTCATGCAGGACGGCGACCGCCGATCGAAGGCCCTCGACCGGTCCGTGGTCGACGCGACCGAGGCCTTCGTGCTCGCAGACCGCGTCGGCGAGGTGTTCACCGCGGCCGTCGTCGAGTCGGGCGACGACTGGGGCACCGTGGCCATCGACCAGCCCGCTGTCCGCGGTCGCTGCGAGACACCGGACCTTCCGCTCGGCGACGAGATCCACGTGCGGTGCACGGTTGCCGACATCGCGGCGCGCACCGTCCGGTTCGAGCGCGTCGACCGACCGTGAGGACGTGCGCGGACAGGCTCGCGGACAGGCGAGCACGTCCTCGTCCTCGTCCGCTCTCTGTCGCCGTCGGCGACGAGCCGCTCGGGCCACGGCCTCGACCATCCGCTCCGCCTCTAGGGTCACGGCCGTGACCGATCTGGAGCACCTCGCGCTGTCCGACCTCGATGCGATCGCCGCGTGGGCTCACGCCGTCGGTGGCACGCCGGGGGTGACGATCGTCGACTCGCCCGAGGCCGATGCCAACGCCCCGCACGGGCCGGACGAAGGTCCCGTGCCGATGCCGAGCGCGCGACCGACGCGAGATCTTCGGACCCTGT
>CAZBTQ010000057.1:12741-16049 GCA_964494405.1 uncultured Iamiaceae bacterium | reverse complement strand
GCGAGGACATGGCCTCTCGGTCAGGGCGCGACGATGTCGCCGCGCGTGGCGGCGGGCGACGCGCCGGCCATCAGCACGGCGAGCAGGCGGAGCCGACGGCTCCGGGGATCTGGTTCAACTGGACGTGACCTCGCGTCGATGGCTCTCGGACGCCGCGCGGTGTCCTGGCTCCCGGATCGACGCTCGCCTCCGACCTTCCAGCCCGAGCAGGGCCGTGGCCAACGCCACCACGAGGGTGGCGGGAGGTTCGCTCCCCGGTCACAGTTGCGGGACAGCCCCGGATTCACACCGGTGTTCCCGTACGGCATGCGCACCATACCGCAGGGGTCATAGGGGGCTCGACGCCGACGCGAGAGGGATGGGAGGGCGACAGGCCCGGCCCCCGGGGACCGACCGTCGGAGCACCCCGCCTCTAGCATCGGCCCGAGTGATCGACGGCGACGCCACCGCGGAGGTCGACGGCTCGACGGCGCCAGCGCCGGCCTCGGGGCGTCGCGCCCGGCACCGAGCACGGCTCGTCACGTATGGCCTGGTGGCCGGTCTGTTCCTCGCCACCCAGTTCCACGTCGAGCGGTGGCCGGTCACCGCGTTCCAGCTCTTCAGCCAGGTCCGCACCGACCGAGCCGTCAGCCTGGAGCTGGTCGCGGTCGACGCCGACGGCGGGCGCCAGGTCGTCCGCCTCGGCGAGCAGAGCCATCGGGTCGGGAATCCAGGCCACCAGCTCGCGCTCCTGCGCGAGGACCCTCCCGACGAGCAGCTCGCCACGGTCCACGAGTGGTTGGCGCTCGCCGGCCTCGACGCGGAGACCTACTCGCACGTGCAGCTCGAGCGGGTGGAGCGACGGCTCGATCCCGACGGCGGCCCGGCCGAGGAGCTCGATCGGGTCGTCGTCGCCGAGGTGGTCCTGTGACGCCCGACGCGCTCCGCCGAGCCGTCTCCCCTGCCGAGTGGGACCGCCGCCTGGTCGCGCCAGGACCGCTGTGGCGCATGCAGCTGTTGCAGGCGGGCCTGCTCGTCGCGATCGGACTACGCCTCGCGCTGCGACGCTGGTGGACCGTCGCCGAGCGATCCGACGAGATGTTCGAGCCCGTCGCCGTCCTCGCGTGGCTCGATCGACCACCCGGGACCCTCGCCGTCAGCGCGGTCTGGCTGGTCGGCGTGACGGCGGTCGTCGCCGGACTCCTCGCGATGCGGTCGGGACGGTCCCCGCGGCTCGCCCTCGTCGTGGCGTGGACGTCGCTCCTGTTCCTGGCCGGTCTGTGGGGAAGCGGCGGGAAGGTGCTGCACAACGACGTGCTCCTGCTCACCGTCGCGGTCCCCGTCCTGCTCGCACCGTCGTCGCGCCCGTGGCGACGAGAGGAGGTGCGGTGGGGGTGGCCGCCCCGCGCCGCGCTCGCCGTCCTCGGCGTCGTGTACTTCCTGACCGGCTACCAGAAGTTGCGCCACAGCGGGCTCGAGTGGGTCCTCAGCGAGAACATGCGGTGGGTCCTCCTCCAGGGCGACCCGATGGTGTCGATGGCAGCGGTGCGCGGCATCGCCGGGCAGATCTGGTTGACCCAGCTGATGGCGGCCGGTGCCCTCCTGCTGGAGTTGACCGCACCGCTGCTGCTCGCCGTGCGCCGCACCCGCCTGTTGTTCGCAGTGTCGGCCACGGTGATGCACGGTGCGGTCTGGCTCCTGGTCGGCATCGACTACTGGACGTGGGTCCTCGCCGTCTGGGCGGTCGTGCTGCCGACGATCGGCTGGGGTGAGCGGATCGCGGCGCGCTCGGGCCTCGTGGAACGGCAGCCCGAGATGGCCGGTGCACGATGAGCAGCCACCTTTCGGTCGACGCCGTCGTGGTGGGAGCGGGCCCCAACGGCCTGGCGGCCGCGGCCGAGCTGGTCCGCAACGGCATGTCGGTCCACGTCATCGAGGGAGACGACCGGATCGGTGGCGGCACACGCACCGAGGAGCTCACCCTGCCTGGGGTCCTCCACGACGTCTGCTCGGCGGTGCACCCGCTCGGCGTCGCGTCGCCGTTCCTCTCCCAACTCCCACTGGCCGACCACGGGCTGGAGTGGGTGCTCCCCGAGATCGACGTCGCCCACCCGCTCGACGGTGGACGGGCCGGGCTGCTGCGTCGTTCGATCGACGCCACCGCCGACGGCCTCGGCACCGACGGCCGCTCGTGGCGGCGCACCTTCGGCCCGCTCACCGCCCAGGCAGACGATCTGGCCCACGACGTCCTCGGCCCCATGCTCCGAATCCCGAGCCACCCGCTGACGCTCGCACGCTTCGGCCTCACCGCCGCACAGCCCGGACGGCTGGTCGCCCGGCGCTGGCACACCGACGAGGCCCGCGGGCTCTTCGCCGGCATCGCGGCCCACGTCCTGCGGCCGCTCGGCCAGCCGCTCACCGCGGCGGCCGGCGTCACGTTCATCGCCCAGGGCCACGCGCACGGCTGGCCGGTGGCGAGGGGCGGGTCGAGCCGCATCACCGATGCGCTGGCCTCGTACGTCACCGCGGCCGGCGGCACGATCGAGACCGGGCGGTGGATCCGCACGCTCGACGAGCTGCCGCCCCACCGGGTCGCGCTGTTCGACGTGAGCCCCCGCGCCTTCGTCCGCATCGCCGGTTCGTCGATGCCGGGTCGGGCCCGCCGCGCCTACGCGCGGTTCCGGTACGGGCCCGCTGCGTTCAAGCTCGACCTCGCCGTCGAGGGCGGCATCCCCTGGTCGAACGCTGCCGTCGGTCGGGCGGGCACCGTCCACCTCGGCGGCACCTTCGAGGAGGTCGCTGCAGCCGAGTCCGAGGTCGCCCGCGGTCGGATGCCCGAGCGGCCGTTCGTGCTCGTGGCCCAGCAGTCGGTCGCCGACCCGACGCGTGCCGTCGGCGACGTGCACCCCGTGTGGGCCTACGCCCACGTGCCCGCCGCCTGGCAGGGCGACGCGTCCGAGGCGATCCTCGACCAGATCGAGCGGTTCGCTCCCGGTTCCCGCGACCGCATCGTGGCCACCGTCACGCGCACCCCCGATCAGCTCGAGGTTGAGAACCCCAACTACGTCGGCGGTGACATCGCCGGTGGAGCCAACGACCCGTACCAGCTCGTCATGCGGCCGCGGCTGTCGCTCGACCCCTACAGCACCGGCATCGAGGGCACCTTCCTCTGCTCGTCCGCCACCCCGCCCGGCGCCGGGGTCCACGGCATGTGCGGCTACCACGCCGCTCGCAGCGCCCTCCGCTCGCTGCGCTGACCAGCCGTCCGCAGCGTCAGGGCCCTCGCGCTAGCGTGCGGAGCGCCGAACGGGAACACCGGTGCGAATCCG
>CAZBTQ010000057.1:3369-12641 GCA_964494405.1 uncultured Iamiaceae bacterium | reverse complement strand
CAGGGCCCTCGCGCTAGCGTGCGGAGCGCCGAACGGGAACACCGGTGCGAATCCGGGGCTGTCCCGCAACTGTCACCAGGGAGCAGACCTCCCACCACCTCACGGTGGTGCACGACCACGGCCCGCTCGGGGCTGGAAGGTCGGAGGCGAGCGTCGATCTGGGAGCCAGGACACCGCGCGGCGCGAACACGAGCCACCGACGCGAGGAACACGTCCAGATGAACGCACGCCGTTCGGGCCAACGGGCCCGACCCGCCGCCGCAGTCGCCCGACCGGTCGAGGCGGCGTCGTGATCCTGTTCGGCTCCAACGTCGACACCGAGTTGCTCGCGGTGCGCTCCGTCGCCGACGCGCTGCCCGACGAGGTCGGCGGTGTCCGCTGGTTCCACCCAGACCGCGTCGACGGCCTGCCACCGCTCGACGGCATCGACTCGGTCGTCGTTCGGCTCCTCGGCGGCCGGGAGTCCTGGCGAGAGCCCTTCGACGAACTGCGCGACGAGTGCGTCCGGCGCGGGATCCACCTCGTCGCTGCCGGCGGGGAGGAGCACCCAGACGCCGAGCTCGTCGCCGCGTCGACCGTTCCCGCCGGAACGGCGCACGAGGTGCACCGCTACCTCGCAGCCGGCGGCCCGTCCAACGTGGCCCAGCTCCTGCACTTCCTGTCGGACACCCTGCAGATGACCGGCCTCGGCTTCGATCCGCCGGAGGTGGTGGCGCAGGTTGGGATCTGGACCGACGCAGGCGTCGGCGCGGCGCCGGAGGACCGCGACCCCACCCGACCCTTCGCCGCGGTGATCTTCTACCGCGCCCACCTCGTCGCGGGGAACGTCAGCTACGTCAGCGACCTCTGCCGCGCCCTCGACCGCGCCGGGGTCGACAGCGTCGCCATCTGGACCTACTCGCTGTGGCCCGATGCCGACGGCCGGGTGCTCGCCCTCGAACGCTGCCGCGAGCTCGGCGTCGACGTCGTCGTCACCTCCACCTTGGCGGCCGGATCGAGCGAGGACGGCGGCGAGGCGTGGAGCGTCGTCGGCATCGACGAGCTGGGCGTGCCGGTCATCCAGTCCCCGGCGTCGAGCCGCAGCCGTGAGGAGTGGCTCGCCAACGACGCCGGCCTCGCGCCGCTCGACGTCGCCACCGGTATCGCGATCCCCGAGTTCGACGGCCGCATCATCGGGCCGACCTTCACGTTCAAGGAAGTCGTCGAGGAGACCGAGCACGGCGACATCCTCGCCACCCGGGCCGACCCGGAGCGCACGACCGCGCTCGCCGCGCTCGTCGCCCGGACCGCCAGGCTCCGGCACCGACCGGTCGCCGACCGGCGCATCGCCATCGTCCTCACCGCCTACCCGACGAAGCGCGCCCGCCTGGGCAACGCCGTCGGGCTCGACACGCCGGCGTCGGCCATCGATCTGCTGCACGCCATGCGCGAGGTGGGCTACCAGGTCGACCGCGTGCCGTCCGATGGCGACACCCTGATGGCCGAGCTGGCCGACGGCCTCACCTACGACACCGCCGAGCTGACCTCCGAGCAGGTGGCCGGTGCAGCCGGCTCCCTGCCCGCGGACCGCTACACCGAGTGGTTCGCCACGCTCCCCGACGCGGCGCGCGACGGCGTCGACGAGCTGTGGGGCGCGGCGCCTGGTCAGGTCTACCTCCACGACGACGCGCTGCACTTCCCGGGCATGGACCTCGGTCACGTGCTCGTCACCATCCAGCCGCCAAGGGGCTTCGGTGCTGACCCGATCGCCACGTACCACGCCCCCGACATGCCGCCGCCGCACCACTACCTCGCCTTCTACCGCTGGCTCGCCACCCCCGAGGCCGACGGAGGGTGGGGCGCCGATGCCATCGTCCACCTCGGCAAGCACGGCACCGTCGAGTGGCTGCCGGGCAAGTCGCTCGCCCTGACCGGCGCGTGCTTCCCCGACGCCGCCATCGCCGACCTGCCGTTCTTCTACCCGTTCGTCGTGAACGACCCCGGCGAGGGTGCGCAAGCCAAGCGCCGGACCCACGCCGTGGTGGTCGACCACCTTCCGCCGCCGCTCACCCGGGCCGACACCTACGACGACCTGGCCCGCCTCGAGCAACTCCTCGACGCACTCGCGAACGCCGAGGCGATGGACCCGGCCAAGGCGCCCGCGTTGAGGGACCAGGTGTGGGAGCTCCTCGTCGCGGCCGAGATCCACCGCGACCTCGACCTCGGTGACGAACGGCCGGACGACGACGGGGAGTTCAGCGACCTGGTCCTGCACGTCGACGGCTACCTGTGCGCCCTCAAGGACGCCCAGATCCGCGGTGGGCTGCACGTCCTCGGCACACCTCCTGCCGGGGAAGCGCTCGTCGACCTCATCCTCGCGGTGACCCGCCTCCCCCAGGGGCCGGTGCCCTCGCTGCGCGAGACCGCGGCCGCGACGCTCGGCATCGACCTGCGCAACGCCGGGCGCACCGAGTTGGACCGGGTCGAGGCCTGGTGCCGCGCCGGGGTCGAGGCGCTGGCCGCGACCGGCTGGGATGCCACCACGACCGACGACCCCACACTGCGGTGGGTCGCCACACGCCTGGTCCCCGACCTGCACGCCACGCCGGCCGAGATCGACAACCTGCTCGGCGGCCTCGACGGTGCTCACGTGCCGAGTGGTCCCAGCGGCGCTCCCAGCCGCGGGGCGGCCAACGTGCTGCCGACTGGCCGCAACTTCTACTCGGTCGACCCGAAGGCGATCCCGTCGCCGCTGGCGTGGGAGGTCGGCAGCGCGTTGGCCGACCGCCTCGTCGAGCGCCACCTGGCCGAGGAGGGGACCCACCCCACCACCGTCGGCCTCGTGCTGTGGGGTACCGCCGCCATGCGAACCGGCGGCGACGACGCCGCCGAGGCCCTCGCGCTGCTCGGCGTCCGCCCCGAGTGGGACGAGCAGAGCCGCCGGGTCGTCGGGTTGCGCGCGATCCCGCTCGCCGAGCTCGGCCGTCCTCGCATCGACGTGACGTTGCGCATCAGCGGCTTCTTCCGCGACGCGTTCCCCCACGTGATCGAGCTGCTGGACGACGCGGTCCACCTCGTCGCCGGGCTCGACGAGCCAGCCGACCAGAACCCGATCCGCGCCGCCGGCGCCGCCGATGCCCGGCTGTGGGGCCCACCGCCCGGCGGCTACGGCTCGGGCATCCTGCCGCTCCTCGAACAGGGGTCCTGGCGGACCCAAGCCGACCTCGGCGAGGTGTACCTGGCCTGGTCGGGGTTCGCGTACGGGCGCGATCGCCACGGCGACGCCGACCCCGAGGCGATGCGGCGTCGCTTCGCCTCGGTGCAGATCGCGGTGAAGAACCAGGACAACCGAGAGCACGACATCTTCGACTCGGACGACTACCTCCAGGACCACGGCGGGATGGTCGCCGCGGTGCGGGCCCTGTCCGGTTCGGCGCCGAAGGCCTGGTTCGGGGACTCGTCCAACCCGGCCGACCCGCAGGTGCGGTCACTCAAGGAGGAGGCGGCGCGGGTCGTGCGCAGCCGGGTGCTGAACCCGCGGTGGATCGATGCGATGCAGCGCCACGGCTACAAGGGCGCGTTCGAGCTGGCCGCCACCGTCGACTACCTGTTCGGCTACGACGCCACCGCCGACGTCGTCGAGGACTGGATGTACGAGCGGGTCACCGACGCCTACGTCGCCGACCCGCAGATGCGGAAGTTCTTCGAGGCGTCGAACCCGTGGGCGCTGCGGGCCATCGCCGAGCGGCTGCTGGAGGCCGCCGACCGCGAGCTCTGGGACGCGTCGGACGGTGCGCGCCGAGCCCTCGTCGACGCGGTGCTCGAGGCCGAGGGCTGGGAGGAGTCGCGGTGAGGTTCTCCGCCGTCGTCGGCCAGCAGGACCTGAAGCTGGCGCTGCTGCTCACGTCGATCGACCCACGCATCGGCGGCGTCCTGCTGCGCGGCGAGAAGGGGTCTGGCAAGACGACGTTGGTGCGTGCGCTGGCCGACCTGCTCCCCGGTCAGGCCCCGTTCGTCGAGCTCCCCCTCGGCGCCACCGAGGACCGTGTCCTGGGTTCGATCGACCTCGGAGCCGCCCTGGCCGGCGAGGGTGAGGTCGTCCGGCCTGGCCTGCTCGCCGCCGCCGACGGCGGGGTGCTGTTCGTCGACGAGCTCAACCTGCTCGCCGACCACCTCGTCGACACGCTGCTCGACGTCGCGGTCTCGGGCGTGCACCGCCTCGAGCGCGACGGCGTGTCCGCGACCCTGCCGGCCCGCTTCGTCCTCGTCGGAACGATGAACCCCGAGGAGGGCGAGCTGCGGCCCCAGCTCCTCGACCGGTTCGGGCTGTGCGCCCAGGTCGTCGCGCCGCGCGATCCCGCTGAGCGGGCCGAGGTCGTGCGGCGTCGACTGGCGGTCGATGCCGGCACCGTCGATCCGTCCGCCGATGCCGACGACGATCACCTGCGCGCCCGGCTGGCGACGGCGCGGCCGGCGGCGCTCGACGACGCGGTCATCGACTACGCCGCCCGCCTCGCCGTGGCAGCCGAGGTCGAGGGCCTGCGCGCCGACGTGGTCCTGTGCCGGGCCGCGGCCGCGCTGGCCGGTTGGGAGGAGCGCGACTCCGCCACCATCGACGACGTCGCCCGCGTCGCCCACCTCGTGCTGGCCCACCGACGGCGTCGCCACCCGTTCGACCCGCCAGGCCTCGACCCCGGCGAGCTGGACGACCTCCTCGACCGTGCCCGCGACGAGCCGCCCCCGCCCGATCCGCCTGGGCACGAGGGAGACGCTGACGACGACACGCCCCAACCCGATGATCACCGACCCGACCCCGCGCCAGACGACCACCGGCCGGACGAAGAGGCCGGCAACACAGCCGGCGCCGGCGAGGCGCCCGCTCGCGGCCGACCTGTCGTCCTCGGTGCCGAGCAGGCCGCGTCCGCTCGCGCCCGAACCGTCGTCAGTTCGCCCCGCGGCCGCCACGTCCGCGATCACGAGCGCTCACCGGGATCGGGCGAGCCGATCGCCGTCGTCGGCACGGTGCGCGCCCTCGCCCGCCGCCGGGTCGACGATCCCAGCGCTGCCCCGACGGCCGCCGACCTGCGCGTCGCCGAACGCGTCGAGACCGCCTCCACCCTGTTGGTGATCTGCCTCGACACGAGCGGGTCCATGGGCGCAGCCGAGCGCATCGCGCTCGCCACCGGTACCGCCCTCGGCGCGCTCTCCGACGCGTATCGCCGCCGCGACCGGGTCGCGCTCGTCACCTTTGGTTCCGGCGGGGCCGCCGTCGCGCTCACGCCCACCACCAGCGTCGAGATCGCCCGGAACCGCCTGGCCGACATGCGCACCGGCGGGCCGACGCCGCTGGCCGAGGGGCTCCGCACCACCGGCGAGCTGATCGACCGGGCCCGTCGTCCCGACGAGCCGGTCCACCTCGTGCTCATCACCGACGGCCGCGCCAGCGGAGGCGAGCAGGAGCTCGACGCCGCGCTCGCCGCCGGCGACGAGATCCGCCGTCGCGGCGTCACCGCCACGGTCATCGACACCGAGACCGGACACCACCGACTCGGCCTCGCCCAGCTCCTCGCCGAGCGGCTCGACGCCGAGCTGGTCCGACCCGAGTCCACCACTGCATCCACTGCTGCATCCACCGACCCGAGGAGCTGACCCGTGCCCGAGCGCGAACCCGACGACGTCCCCACCGACGATCCCCGACCCGACGGCCTGCGCCGCGCCCCCTCGCTCGTGCTGGTCAACACCGGCCCCGGCAAGGGCAAGAGCTCGGCTGCCGTGGGTGTCGTGGTGCGATCGGTCGCCCGCGGCTGGCGGGTGGGCGTGATCCAGTTCCTGAAGTCGGGGACGTGGCACACCGGCGAGGAGAAGGTGTGCCGCGAGCTCGGCGTCGACTGGTGGGCGATGGGCGAGGGGTTCACCTGGGACTCCGAGGACCTCGACATCGACCAGGCGGTGGCCGGGGCGGCCTGGGATCACGCCCGCGCGATCATCACCGCCGGCGAGCACCACCTCGTCGTCCTCGACGAGATCACGTACCCGGTCAACTGGGGCTGGATCGACGTCGCCGACGTCGTGGCGACGATCCGGAACCGGCCAGCGCACGTCAACGTCGTGCTCACCGGGCGCAACGCCCCGGACGCGCTGATCGAAGTCGCCGACACGGTGACCGAGATGGCCGACGTGAAGCACGCGTACCGCCAAGGCCTGCGGGCCAAGAAGGGCATCGACTACTGATCCCAGCCGCTCGTCAGGCCCGGTCGGGCGCGGCTGACCCCGCTTTCCGGGACTTCTCGCGCCCGACCCGGAGCCTGGACCCGACACGGGAACCGGTCGGGCGCGGTTGACCGGCTGGGCCACGCGAGCCGCGCCCAACCAAGCCGTTAGCCTCGCCGACGCCCATGGACGCACCCGAACCCTCGCTGGAGGCCGACAGCAGCACGGCGCGCGCCGCGTGGGCCTTGGTCGTGTGCGCGCTCATGGCATGGGGCCTCCACTGGCTATGGGGGCCAGCCCTTCCGCCCGGGGTCGACGTCACCGGCCACCTCACCCGGCTCGACGTCGGGCTCGACCTGTTCTCGTCGTGGCGGCTCGACGGTTGGTTCGACCGGGC
This sequence comes from uncultured Iamiaceae bacterium, assembly GCA_964494405.1. Classification (GTDB taxonomy): domain Bacteria; phylum Actinomycetota; class Acidimicrobiia; order Acidimicrobiales; family SKKL01; genus Actinomarinicola. Next base: position 6,055 of record CAZBTQ010000057.1, on the reverse strand, counting down.
GATGCTCGGCTACCAGACCTTCCTCATCTACGGGCCGGGCCTGGCGTTCGCGGTCGCGCTGGTACGCATCTGCACGTTCGGGCTGGTGAGCATCCCCGGTGCGCTCGAGGTGGTCGCGGTCGTGTCCCTCGTGGCGCTCGCGCCGGCAGCCGCGTCGCTGACCCGCGCCTTCGGCCTTTCGGTCCGTGCCGGGCGCGTTGCGGGCCTCCTCGCGCTGGCGGTCAGCTCGCCGCGCGGCGGTGGGATCGAAGGCGCCTTCGACCTCGGCCTCCTGCCCAACACCCTGGCCGCGCCCCTGGTGCTGTGGGCGTGGGCGCTCGCCCTGTCCCGGCGGCCCCGCCCCCTGCTGCTCGGCGTGGTCGCGGTCGGCATCGGCATCACCCACCCGCAGTCGCTGGTGATCTTCGTCGGCTTCTTGCCGCTGGTGCTCGCCGCCGGTTGGGCCGCGGGGGTGGTGGACCGATCGTGCGGCCCGACCCTCGTCCGTGCCGGGCTGATCGGCGCGGGCCTCGGCGCGTGGTGGTGGCTGCCAGCGTTCGTGCACCGCGACCTGCGAGGGCTGCTCACGTCCTGGGACCTGCCCACCCTGGCCGACCACCTCGGCCTGGTGCTCCACGGCGAGCGGGGCTGGGTCGGACCGGCGGGGCTGCTCGTCGTCCTCGTGTGGCTCGTCGCCCTGGTCCACAGCGCGGTGCGCCGCGATCTGCGTGAGTACGCGCTCGTCGCGCTGCCGATCGCCGCGCTCGCGTCGCTGCACCTGGCCGAGTGGGCGCTGGTCGACCGTGTCCACGAGGTGGTGCTCCTGCCCAACCGAGGACTGACCTACGCGGCGTACCTCGCCGTGCCCGTGGTCGGGCTCGTGATCGATCGGACCTTCAGCCGTTGGGGCTCGATCCCGTGGATCGCCACCGCAGTGGTCGTGGCCTTGACGCTGCCCGCACAGCGGCCGCCGGCCGGGGCCTTCGACCGCCCGACCGACGACCTGCAGGCGACCGCCACGTCGCTCGCCGCCGAGGTGCCGGACGGCTACCGCTTCGCGTTCGTGTACTCGCCCGGCTCCCAGGCGGGCGTCCCCGCGATGGGCCGTTGGCTCGGATGGACCAGCGGCCGCAGCGACCTCGGCCCGTTCGGCGCCGAATACGCGCCGGGCGTGTCCCTCACGCTCCTGGTCTTCGATCCGCCCGACCGCACGTCGGTGAATGAGTGGATCTCGCAGGTGCGGGCGCTGTCGGTCAGCCACATCGTGACGGGCGAACCCGACAGCACCGAGATCTTCGCCTCCTCCGGTCTCGTCGAGGTCGCGGCCCGCCACGGAGACCTGACCACCTGGGAGTTGACCCAGCCGCCGATCTTCGAGGTGGTCGCCGCGACGCGCGACCGGATCGAGTGGGACGTGGACCTCGATGGTGACCGGCAGCTGCCGCTCCCGGTCGGGTGGTCGCCGGGTTGGACCGCAACCGTCGACGGCGAGCAGGTTGCCGCGACGTCCAGTCCCGACGGTCGGCTGTCGATCCCCTACGAGGGCGGCGCGCACCGGGTGGAGCTGCGCTTCGACCTGCCGTCCGGCTTCCTGCTGGGACGGCTGATCACCGCGGCCACGCTGGTGGCGCTGGTGCTCAGCTCGCGGGTTCGAGGGCGCCGAGGACCCGGTCGACGAAGTCCCGTGCCCCTTCGGCCAACGCGTTCCGGCGGATCGCCACGCCCCCGATGACGTCGCCGCCGCGGTCGGCGACGATGGCCGTCAGCTTGGTGAGCGTCTTGCCAGGGTCGACGGCGTAGGTGCAGAACACGGCGGCCTTCTTGCCGTCGATCACCGGCATCGAACGCAGGCGCCCTGCCCGCCCGGGCCTTTGGCCGACGAGGATCAACCCGTCGGTCCAGCTGCCTACGACGACGAGGTCGGCCCTCGACAGCGCCGTGAGGTCCACGGCGTCGATGGCGCAGACCGTGGCCTCGCCGCCTGCCGCCCGAAGCTCGCCGCCGATGAGCTCTGCGGTGTGTCGGGTGTTGCCCGTGAGGCTCTCGTAGATGACCACTGTGCGCACGCTGAGGTTCTACCACCCATCTCGCACTTGGAGGCCGGTGCGGGCATGATCGGGCGGTGACCGCCGCCGGACCCTCGACCTACGACGCCATCGTCGTCGTCTCGTTCGGCGGGCCCGAGGGTCCAGACGACGTCATGCCGTTCCTGCGCAACGTCACCCGCGGACGCGACGTGCCGGACGACCGCCTGGCGTTGGTGGCCGACCAGTACATGACGACGGGCGGACGGTCGCCCATCAACGACCACAACCGCGCCCTCGTCGCCGCGCTGCGAGACGAGCTCGCGGCGCACGGCCACGACCTGCCCGTCTATTGGGGCAACCGCAACTGGGACCCGTACCTGCCCGACGTGGTCGCGACCATGCGCGACGACGGGGTCAGCCGTGCACTCGCCTTCGTCACGTCGGCGTACAGCTCCTACTCGGCGTGTCGCCAGTACCTCGACGACATCGACGCGGCACGAGCCACGGTCGGCCGCGGTGCGCCGCGGATCGACAAGATCCGCCAGTTCTGGAACCACCCCGGCTTCATCGAGCCCCTTCGCGACGGGATCGCCCAGGCCGTGGCGGCGTTGACCACCGGCGAGGGCGCGCTCGACCCGACCCGCGTGCGCCTCCTCGGCACCGCCCACTCGCTGCCCACC
>CAZBTQ010000057.1:0-3269 GCA_964494405.1 uncultured Iamiaceae bacterium | reverse complement strand
CTCGCCAGCTCGCTCACCCTCGCCGCCACCGAGGGCGGCAAGGTCGTGCCCGGGGCCGACATCCACCCACCGCTGTGGGCCTGGGCGGCGTTCGTCGGGCTGATCATCTTCCTGCTGGTGCTCGACCTCAAGGTCTTCCACCGCGACGCCCACGCGGTCACCCCCGGCGAGGCGCTCAAGTACTCGATCTTCTGGATCGCGCTCGGCCTGTCGTTCACGTTCGTCATCTGGGCCACGCTCGGGGGTCCAGCGGCCAACCAGTACATCACCGGCTACCTGATCGAGAAGAGCCTCTCGATCGACAACGTGTTCGTGTGGGCGGTCATCTTCACCTACTTCGCGGTGCCGGCGAAGTACCAGCACCGCACCCTGTTCTGGGGCATCTTCGGCGCCCTGGTGCTGCGGGCGATCTTCATCTTTGCCGGCATCGCCCTGCTCGAGGCGTTCGACTGGATCATCTTCGTGTTCGGCGCCTTCCTGCTCTTCACCGCGTGGCGCATCGCCACCCACGACGAGGGCGAGGTGCACCCAGAGCGCAACCCGGTCCTGAAGCTCGTCCGTCGCTTCGTCCCCTCGACCGCCGACTACCGCGGCGACCACTTCTTCGTCCGCGAGGCCGGTCGGCGCCTCGCCACCCCACTGTTCGCCGTGCTGGTGATGGTGGAGGCGACCGACGTGATCTTCGCCGTCGACTCGATCCCCGCGATCCTCGCCGTCACCCGGTCGCAGTTCATCGTCTTCACGTCGAACGCCTTCGCGATCCTCGGCCTGCGGGCCCTGTACTTCCTGCTCGCCGGGTACCAGGGCCGCTTCATCTACCTCAACCAGGGCTTGGGGATCATCCTCGGCTACGTCGGGGTGAAGATGCTGATCGCCGAGTGGTACCACATCCCCACTGAGATCTCGCTCGGCGTGATCGTCGTGGTGCTGACCCTCACCGTCGTCATCTCGCTGAGGGTCAGCGGGCGCCGAGACGCCGAGGGCCACGACGACAGCGAACCAGGCGAGAGCGGCCCCGACGCCCTTCCCACCATCGAGCCGACCGAGGGCTGAGCGGTCAGCGCGCGACGAGCTCGGGTCCGCGAGCGCCTCGAGGCGAAGGGCACCTACCCACGGTGGGTGCTGGTCTCGGCGCTCGCGGGGATGTTCGCCACGTCGTTCCCGGTCACGATCCTGTCGGTGTCGCTCACCGACATCGCCGAGGAGTTCGACACCTCGACGTCGGTCCTGACCTGGGTGATCTCGGCGCCGATGTTGCTGTCGGCCCTGTCGTTGCCGATCCTCGGCAAGCTCGGCGACCTCTACGGGCACCGCAAGGTCTTCCTCACCGGGTTCGGCCTGGCCACGGTGGTGTCGGCGCTGACCGCGCTGGCCTGGGACCCGCTCAGCCTCATCGGGTTCCGATCGCTCGCCCAGGTCATCGGCGGGGCGACCCAGCCCACGTCGATGGCGCTGGTGATGCTCGTCTTCGCTCCGGCGGATCGGGTCAAGGCCATCGGCTACTGGTCGTTCGTCGCGGCCGGCGCCCCGGCGATCGGGTTGGCCGTCGGCGGGCCGCTCGTCGACCTGTTCGGCTGGCGGCTGATCTTCGTCATCCAGTCCGCCCTTGCCGCCGGGGCGCTCGCACTCGCCGCGGTGATCCTGCCCGAGAGCACCCCGAAGCGGGTGCGCTTCGACGTGCCGGGCGCAGCGACCCTGACGCTCGCGGTCGGCTCGCTGATGATCCTGATCAGCGAGGGGCCCTCATGGGGGCTCACCCACCCCGCGATCGTCGCCAGCATCGTCGTGTTCCCGTTCGCCGTCATGGCGTTCGTCTGGGTGGAGCGCAGGTCGGAGGCGCCGCTCGTCCCGCTCGACTTCCTGCGCCGGAGGAACTTCACGTTCGCCCTGATCACCAGCACGTTGATGGGCTCGGTCTACATGGGCGGGTTCGTGCTGTCGCCGATCGCGCTGCGGGAGGCGTTCGGCCTGTCCGCCACGGTCGCCGCGACGGTCATGCTGCTGCGCACCGGCGTCTACTCGTTGTCGTCACCGCTCGGCGGCCAGCTCGGCGCCCGGTACGGCATCCGTCGGATGACGATCTGGGGCACGAGCTTCCTCGCCGTCTCGATGGGCGTGTTCATCCTCGGCGCCCAGCTCGACCTGCTCGTCGTGTTCTGCGCCGCGCTGTTGGCGCAGGGGCTCGGCAACGGGATCTCCCGACCGCCGGTCACCGCCGCGTTGGCGAACTCGGTCCCCGAGGGCGACCTCGGCATGGCCACCGCCCTGCAACGCATGTGCATGCAGATCGGCAACTCGTTCGGCATCGCCATGATGTCGGCGGCCTACGACGACAGCGGCCACCCGGAGGCGTTCGTCGCCCCGTTCGCCGTCGGCCTGGTGTTGGCGGTCGCCAACGTGGTGGTGGCCACGTTCCTGCGCGACGACCGCAAGCGGCTCGCGGAGGCGTCCGCCGTCGAGCAGGTCGAACACCACGAGCACCGGCTCGTCATTGACGAGACCGGCGACGTGGAGATCGACGTCGACCTCGACGATCCCGGCCCTACCGCCGTCTCCTCATCGCCCCGATCGACCTGACGGACTGCCCGGGACGCGGGTTGGTCAGGCGAGCGCGGCGTCGAGGGTGATGGTGGTGCCGGCGAGTGCCTTGCTCACCGGGCAGTTCTCCTTGGCGCCCTCGGCCGCGGTCACGAAGTCCTCGGCGGACAGGCCGGGCACCGTGGCCCGCACCGTGATGTGGATGCCGGTGATGCCCTCGCCGGGCTGGAAGGTGACGTCGGCCGACGTCTCCAGGCTCTCGGGCGGCGTGCCGCCCTTGGCGAGACCGCTGGAGAGCGCCATCGAGAAGCACGACGAGTGCGCCGCGGCGATCAGCTCTTCGGGGCTGGTGCGGCCCTCGGGGGTCTCGGCCCGGGATGCCCAGGTGACGTCGTAGGTGCCGATGCCTGATGACTCCAGGGTCACCTGACCGGATCCCTCGAGGAGCGAGCCGCTCCAACGTGTGCGTGCAGTGCGGGTGGTTGCCATGGGTCGAGTCTGCCGGTTCTGCACGGGTCTCGCTCGACGACGCGCGAATCGGGGCCGGCCGATACCGTCGACACCATGTGCCGGAACATCACGACCCTGCGTGGTCTGGAGCCCCAGGCCACACCCGACGAGATCGAGGCCGCGGCCCGCCAGTACGTGCGGAAGGTGGGTGGCATCCAAGCGCCGTCGGCCCGTACCGAGGCGGCCATGGAGCGAGCGATCACCGCGGTCGCTGCCGCGAC
>CAZBTQ010000056.1:11204-16260 GCA_964494405.1 uncultured Iamiaceae bacterium | reverse complement strand
TGCCCTCGCCGCGCAGGTCGAGGTCGACCTCGGCCAGCTCGAAGCCGTCGGTGGTCCGCACCATCGCCTCCAAGCGAGCTCGACCGTCAGGGGTGGTGCCGCTGCCGACGAGGAAGCACCATGACGCGTCGGCACCGCGACCCACCCGGCCTCGCAGCTGGTGCAGCTGGGCGATGCCGAAGCGGTCGGCGTCGAGGATCACCATCACCGTCGCGTTCGGGACGTCGACCCCGACCTCGATGACCGTCGTGGCCACCAGGACGTCGAGCCGGCCGGCCCGGAACATCTCCATCGTGAGCTCCTTGTCGGCCGGCGTCACCCGACCGTGGAGGAGGCCGAGCCGCAACCCCGCGAGCTCGCCCGCCCCCAGCTCGTCGAACGTCGCCTCCGCGGATGCGACCTCGAGCTTCTCGGAGTCCTCGACCAGGGGCGCGACGACGTAGGCCTGGCGCCCGGCCGCGACCTCGGCCCGCACGCGGTCCCACAGGTCGTCCTCGGTGGGCCCTGGCTCGCGGCGCGACAGCAGGTCGTCGCCGTCGTCGTCGCCGGTGCGCACCCACTCGGTGCGGATCGGCGTGCGACCGGGCGGCAGCTCGTCGAGGACCGACACGTCGAGGTCGCCGTAGACGGTCATGGCGGCGGTGCGCGGGATCGGCGTCGCGGTCATCACGAGCACGTCGGGCACGGTGCCGTCGTGGTTGGCGGTGCGCAGCGCCGCGCGCTGGTCGACGCCGAAGCGGTGCTGCTCGTCGATGACCACCGCACCGAGCGACCCGAACTCCACCCCCTCCTGGATCAGCGCGTGGGTGCCGATCAGCACGTCGACCTCGCCGGCGCCGAGACGAGCGAGCAACCCTCGACGCTCGGCCGCGGTGGTGCGGTTGGTGAGCAGCTCGACCGCCACCGGTCGCGACGGCAGCAACGTGCCCGAGCTCTCGACCTCGAAGCCGTCGAGCAGAGCACGCACCCCGGCCGCGTGCTGCTCCGCGAGGACCGAGGTCGGCGCCATGAGCGCGCCCTGGTGCCCCCCGTCGATAGCCGTCAGCAGCATCGCCACCGCCACGAGGGTCTTGCCCGAGCCGACGTCGCCCTGAAGGAGACGGTGCATCGGGTGCGGCTCGGCCATGTCGGCGCGGATCTCGTCGATCACCCGGGCCTGCGCGCCGGTGAGCGGGAACGGCAGGCGCTCGCGGAGCTGGTCGGCCATGCCGCCGGGCGACAGGTCGTGGACGATGCCGGGCGAGGTGGCCTCCAGCTGGCGCTTGCGCTCGACCAGCAGGAGTTGCACCCGGAGCAGCTCGTCGAACACGAGGCGCCGGCGCGCGGCGTCGACCTCGGCCATCGTCTCGGGGACGTGGATGTGACGGAACGCCGTCGTGCGGTCGGTGAGGTCGAAGCGGGTCCGCACCTCGCCGGCCAGCGGATCGGCGAACTCGCCCGCTCGCTCGAGCACCTCCTCCATCCACCGAGCGACGTCCCACGAGTGGAGCCCCGCCTTGTCGGACTGCGGGTACACCGGGATGATGCGGCCCGTCCGGTCGCCGATCAGGTCGACCACCGGGTTGGTCATCTGTGGCTTCCCGCCGAAGCGCTCGAACTTGCCGAACAGCACGACCTCCAGCCCCGGCCGCAGCTGCTTCTCCCTCCACCGCTGGTTGAAGAACGTGGCCCGCAGTGACCGCTCGCCGTCGGTGACGTCGGAGGTCACCATGAACTTGCCGTTGCGGGTGCGGCGCGCCGACGTGTTGCGGACCCGCACGAGGACCATCGCCTCGTCGCCGTCGACGAGGTCGGCGATGCGAGCCTCGCGGGTGCGATCGATGTAGCGGCGGGGATAGAAGGTCAGCAGGTCGAGCACGGTGTGCACGTCGACCTCGGCGAGCGACTTGGCCTTCGCCGCGCCGACGCCGCGCAGGTCCGAGACCGGGATCCGGGCGAGCTGGTCGAGGCCCCGCGCCACGTCACTCCACGCCGAAGCAGTAGGGGTACAGCGGCTGGCCCCCGTGGTGGACCTCGACCTCGACGTCTGGCCGGTTGTCGCTCAACCACTCGGTGACCTGGCGGGTGACCGCGGCGGACGAGCCCTCGCCTTCGAGCACGCCGACGATCTCGTGGTCGTCGGTGACGAGGTCGTCGAGCAGTGCGATGGTGGCGGTCGCCAGGTCGGTTGCCACCGACCTGATGCCGTCGGCGCTGAGCCCGATGTAGTCGCCGGCGCGCACCTCGCCGACCTCGACGGTGGTGTCGCGCACCGCCTGGGTCACCTCGCCGATGAGCACCGAAGACGCCGCCTCGGTCATCGCCGCGGCGTTGGCCTCGGCGGTGGTCTCGGGGTCGTAGGTCAGCAGCGCGGCGAGACCCTGGGTGACGCTGTGGGTGGGCACGACCGTGACCTTCTTGTCGGTCTCGGCGTCGACCTGGAGGGCCACCGCCACGATGTTCTTGTTGTTCGGCAGGATCACGACCTCGTCGGCGGGCACCGCCTCGACCGCTTCGAGCAGCTGCGCGGTCGACGGGTTCATCGACTGGCCGCCGGCGACGATGCGCTGCACGCCGAGCGCGCCGAGGAGCCGCTGCACACCGGTGCCGGTGGCGACCGCGACGACCGCGCACGGCACGGCGACGTCGGGGAGCGCCTCGACCTCGACGCCGGCCTCGATGCTCGCCTCGCGGACCCAACGCTCCTCCTCGACCTGTTCCATCAGGTCGGTGACGCGGATCTTCTGCGGCCGTCCGCAGTCGAGCGCCGCCTCGATCGCGGCGCCGATGTCGTCGGTGTGGATGTGGCAGTTCCAGATCCCGTCGCCGCCCACGACCACGATCGAGTCGCCGATGCCCGCCCACACCTCCTTGAACGCCGGGATCGTGTCGTCCGGCGCCTCGAGGAAGTACATGACCTCGTAGCGCAGGTCGCTCACGTCGTCGTGGTGACCGCCGCCTTCGACCATGACCAGGTGTGGCGCGTCGGACACGATGCCCTCGTCCTCGGTGGGCTCGGGCAGCGGACGGCCGTCGACCACGTTGAGGAGCGCGTCGAGCAGCAGGAGGAAGCCCGTCCCGCCCGCGTCGACCACTCCGGCCTCGGCGAGCACCGGCAGCATCTCGGGGGTGCGCCGGAGCGCGTCTGCGCCCTGGCCCTTGGCGGCATCGAGCACACCGATCAGGTCGGCGCCGGTGGCCGCCGCGGCGGTCGCGGCCTCGGAGGACTCGCGCACGACCGTGAGGATCGTGCCCTCGACCGGACGCATGACCGCGGCGTACGCCGACGTGGAGGCAGCGTCGAGCGCCTCCGCCAGCGACCGGGCATCGAGCGTGCCCGCGTCGCGGATCGCCTGGGTCAGGCCCCGCATCACCTGGGAGAGGATGACGCCGGAGTTGCCGCGGGCGCCCATCAGCGAACCGTGGCTGATGGCGCCGCAGACGGCATGGAGGTCGTCGTGGTCCACCCCGTCGACCTCGGCCACCACCGACTCGAGGGTGAGGGCCATGTTCGTGCCGGTGTCGCCGTCGGGCACCGGGTACACGTTGAGACGGTTGATGGTGGTCTGGTGGCCGCGCAAGCCGTCACGGAACCGGGCGACGACCTCGACGATCCGCGGCGCGTCGAGGCGTTCGAGGGCTCCCATGGGCTGCGACACTAGTGAACGGCCCGCCGATGCCGCCGCCGACGTGGTGCGACCCGTCCGCGCGCTGGTAGCATCGCTCTTCGTCCCTGTTCGCCCTCGCCCCCCTTTCGAGGTGACCCCATGGCATCCGTGTGCACGGTGTGCGGCAAGAAGCCGTCGTTCGGCATGTCGATCAGCCACTCGCATCGTCGTACCAAGCGTCGCTGGAACCCCAACATCCAGCGGGTCCGCGCCGTCGTCGACGGTTCGACCAAGCGCATCGACGTGTGCACCGGCTGCCTCAAGGCCGGCAAGGTGCAGAAGGCCGTCCGCTAGGACCATGCAGGGTGTGATCAAGTCCTACGACCCCGTGTCCGGCGACGGCGTGGTGATCGACGACACCGACCTGCACGAGCACGATCTGGCACCCGACGCGCTGGCTGGCTCCATCATGCGCATGGTCCGCCAGGGCCAGCGGGTGAACTTCGACCTCGACGACACCGGCCTGGCCACGCGGCTGCGCCTCGGCTCCGAGGTCGACATGGGAACCCCTGGGTTCCCCGCCGCCGAGGCCTGAGCCTGCGGGTCAGATCAGGGTGATGGCGCGCAGGGCGAGGCCCATCAGGAACAGGCCGCCGAACCCGTACAGGACGTAGCGCCAGGGGTCGATCTGGGCCTTGTAGCTGTAGATCAGCCCGACGGTGACCGCCGCGACGAAGCCGTAGAAGGCGTGGAACTCAGGTAGCTCGTACCCGTCGATCGCCACGAGCGCGACGCCGAGCGCCACCTGGACGAAGATCGTGATCTCGGCCGCGATCGTGAACCACCAGAGCGATGGGTGCCGCAACGGAGCCCAGAGGTGGGCGCCCAGCGCCCACACACCGGCGACCGCGTTGGCGTAGACGACCACCCACGCCCAGTCGGCGTGGATCTGGTGCAGGTCCACGGTGTGGTGCTCGCGGCAGCCGGGCGGTCAGCCCTGGGGCTCGGAGCCCCCGGCGATCTCGTAGGACCACAGCTCGCTCGACACGCCGACGGGACGCTTCGGCGCCTCGGCGTCACCGCCACCGTGGGGATGGCCGCCGCCGTGGCCCTCTCCGCCACCGTGGGGATGTCCACCGCTCGAGCCGCCCTCGGACTGGTGACCGGCACCGAACGCGGGCGAGCTCACCCACGCCTCGAACGCGGCGTCGTCGCGCCAGCGGGTGACGACCAGCCAGGTGGTGCGGTCGTCGGTGGGCTTCAAGAGCTCGAAGCCCTCGAAGCCGTCCTGGTCGTCGACGGCGCCGGCACGGGCGGCGAATCGCTTGGCGAGCTCGTCGCCGCTGTCGGCAGCGACGGTGATGGCGTTGATCTTGATGACGGTCACAGGCCGATCGTACGCCGGGCCGCTCCACCGGACTCAACGTGACCCTTCTTGGCGTCGAAGTGGCTCGCCGACGACCACATCG
>CAZBTQ010000056.1:3124-11104 GCA_964494405.1 uncultured Iamiaceae bacterium | reverse complement strand
CCGCTACTCGAAGAGCTGGAGCGGCTCGTCCGGCCACGGGCCCGAAGCGAGCCGAGCGAGCAACGTCGCAGGCCGTGCATCGATGTCCGCGAGCGCTGAGAACGCCACCCACTCGGGCGTGTAGCTGCCGTACTGCGAGTCGACCGTGTTGGCGAGCTCGGCGCCGCTCCCCGACCCGAACGTTCCGCCGACGATGCGAGCGGCGAAGTAGATCTGGCTGCTGTCGCCGAAGGTCACCTCGGCGATCACCCGCTCGCACTCGACCTCGACGCCGAGCTCCTCGAACGCCTCCCGGGTCGCCGCCTCGATGTCGGTCTCACCGTCTTCGACGCCGCCGCCGGGCAGCACGTAGTACCGGGCACCGACGCGGTCCCGACGGATCAACGCCACCGACGTGCCGTCGACGAGCACGACCCCGGCTCGGCGGCTCATGCGCTCACCCTCCGCCTCGGCACGACCGCGTCAGCCGAGGAGGTCTCGGACGACGTCGATCCAGAGCTGGGTGGTGAGCCCGAGCGATTCGACGTCGATGCGCTCGTCATTGCCGTGGAAGCGCGCGCCGAAGTCGCGGGCGCTGACCGACGGGCTGAGGAGCCCTGCCCCGTAGGCGATCGCGCCGAGGTCGCGGTGCACGCGGGCGTCGGTGAACCCGACGCTGACCTGGGGCCGGAGCTGCGCGCCGGGATAGCGAGCACCCACGGCACGCTGCAACGAGTCCCACAGCGGGTTGTCGGTGCGGCTGATGCTCGCCCGGTCGTTCATCAGCGGCTCGACCTCGACGCGCTCGTACAGGTCGCCGAGCGCCTCGCGCAGGTGCGCGTCGACCTCCTCGGGCCCCTCCCCCGGCATGGTCCGCACGTCCAGGTCGATCGTGACCGTGTCGGGGATGACGTTGGTCTTGGCCTGGCTGGTGACCGTGTTCGGCGAGAAGGTCGTGTGCGAGCACGAGTACAGGTGGGCGGCCGGCCCTTCCATCTGGTCGAGCGCGTCGTCGATGCGGGCCGGGTCGAGCAGCGCAGCCTTCATCTCGTCGTCGACCCGCAGGCTCTCGACCTGATCGCGCCACAGCTCGTGGAAGCGGGGAGGCGGTCGGTACTCGCCGAGGCGGGTGACGACGCCGGCCGCGGTGACGAGCGCGTTGTTGGAACGGAACGGCGTCGACCCGTGACCCGGCGTGCCACGGACAGTGAGCCGCCGCCAGGCCGCGCCCTTCTCCCCCACCGTCACGCCGACGGTCGGGGCCGAGTCGGTGCCGCCGTGCAGCCCCCCGTTCTCTGTCAGCACGTAGTCGGTGGTGATGAGGTCGGCGTGGTGCTCGGCCATCCAGCGCGCACCCCAGGCGCTGCCCGACTCCTCGTCGGCGACAGCCAGGAACACGACGTCGCCCCGCGGACGGAACCCGCGGGCGACCAGGTGCGTCAGGGCCACCGCCATCGACGCGGTGAGGTTCAGCATGTCGACCGCACCGCGTCCCCAGACCTCGCCGTCGACGAGCTCGCCGCCGAACGGGTCGCGCGACCAACCCGACGGCGTGACCGGCACGACGTCGGTGTGGCCGTTGAGGCACAGGCTCGGCGCCTCGGGATCGGTCCCCTCGATCCGAGCGACGAGAGATGTACGTCCGGGCGCGGCGTGGAACAGCTCGTGGTCGATGCCGGCGTCGGCCAGGACCGAACCGAGCACCTCCGCGTTGCGGATCTCCTGGCCCGACCCGACGGTGCCGTCGTTGACGCACTCGTTGCGGATCATCGTCTGGAGGAGCTCGACGGTGCGGCCGGTCAACAGGTCGTGCTCTGAAGTGGAGGCCATGTCGGCATCATCGCACCGGTACCGTCGTCACGACGGCGGTCGACGACCAGGGAGCCCCACGTGAGCAACACCGAACGCATCGCCGTCAACCGACGCATCGCGGCGCCAGCCGACGCGATCTTCGCCGTGGTCACCGACCCGAACGGCCACGTCGCCATCGACGGCTCGGGGATGCTCGTCGCGCCCGAGGACGCAGCCCCGTTCCGTGCCGTCGGCGACACGTTCGTCATGCACATGGACCGCGAGCCGCTCGGCGACATCCCCCTCGGCAAGTACGACGTGCTCAACACCTGCACCCGCATCGAACAGGGAACCCTCGTCGAGTGGGCGGTCGGGGCGCCCGGCCGGACGCCGATCGGCCACGTGTACGGCTGGCAGCTCGACGCGGTGTCCGACACCGAGACCGACGTGACCAACTACTGCGACTGGAGCGGGCTCAACCCCAAGCTCCAGGGCAAGATCACGTTCCCCGTGGTGCCGGCCCGGATGCTCGACGCCTCACTCGACCGCCTCGCCGAGGTGATGCGGACGTCCTGACAGGACGCGCAGAGTTGGCCTTCGCCCTACGGCGCGTAGCTGCTCCGGCACTGGATGCCCCAGTGCCCGTCCTGGTTCGTCACGACCCAGAACGCCTGGTGCGTCGCGTAGCGGGTGTCGTCCTCGAAGTAGCGGCTGAACGTGGCGGCGATGTGGACCTTGGCGCTCCCGGCCTGGATGACCTGCACGTCGTCGAGGGTCGAGTGGTGCCAGCCCTCGCGCTCGATGATCCGGTCCCAACCGACCTCGTAGTCCTCGGGCCGTTCCCACACCACGACCCGTCCGCTCGCCAACCGCACGCTCGGGTAGTTGAGGATGGCGCGGCTGCGCTCGAGGTCGCGGTCGGTGAACGCCGAGACGTACTCCTCGGCGACGGCCCGACCGATGGCGGCTGGATCCTGTTCGTCGGTCATGTCCTGCACCGTACGCGTCAGTCCGCAGGAACGGGCCGCCAGAACACGGCGAGCAGCAGCGTGGCGCCGACCACCGCGGGGATCACCGCGAGCGCCAGACCGCTCGCGCCGGAGAAGGCACCGACGTCGAGCGCATCGTCGACCGACCACCCGCCAGCGCCGAGGCCGCCGACGGCGACGCTCACGAGCGACAGGGTCATCACGTACTCCCAGCCCTCGCCCGGCCGGAAGATGAAGAAGCCGTTGCCGCGATGGTTGGTGATCCAAGCGACGAGCATGACGCCCAAGGCGCCCGCCGCGGCCAACGGCGTCGCGAACCCGACGATGAGCATCAGCCCGGCACCCACCTCGGTGAGGCTCGCCAGCCACGCGTGCAGGATCCCCGGACGCATCCCCAGCGACTCGAACCAGCCGGCGGTCCCGGCGATCTTGCCGCCACCGGCGATGTGGTTGATGCCGTGAGCGAGCATCACCACGCCGAGGGTGGCACGCAGGATCAGCAGGCAGAGGTCGAGGGCATCGGCGTCGCTCATGGGCTGCTCAGCCGAGGAGCGCGGCGCCGAGGTCGCGGAGCTGGTCCTCGGGGAGGCCCCGCCCGCCAGGCGTGAGGAGCTGGACCGCAACGTGGTCGGCACCGGCGTCGTGGTGCGCGCGCACTCGCTCGGCCGCGGCGTCGACGTCGCCCCACGCCACGATGGCGTCGACGAGCCGGTCGCTGCCGCCGTCGGCCACGTCGTCGTCGGTGAACCCGTACCGCTTGAGGTTGTTCACGTAGTTCGGGGCCCGCAGGTAGACGGCCATGTGCGTGCGAGCGGTCTCGCGCGCCGAGGAGGGGTCGGTGTCGAGGACGACCATCTGCTCGGGAGCGAGGATCGGCCCCGCACCGAGCACCTCGCGCGCGGCCGCGGTGTGCTCGACGGGCACGAAGTACGGGTGCGCTCCCTGGGTGGCCGAGGCGGCGAGGGCGAGCATCTTCGGGCCGAGCGCGGCGATCACCGTCGCGGGACGTTCCTTGGGGCCGACCGCCAGGAAGATCGCCTCGTCCATCGCGGCCAGGTACTCGACCATGTACGAGTACGGCCTGGAGTAGTCGTGCTTGCGGACCCGGTCGACGAGGTGTTCGTGGCTGACGCCGAGGCCGAGCAGGAACCGACCGGGGAACGCCTCCTCGAGGCTCCGCTGGGTGTTGGCCATGGTGACCGCGTCCCGCGCGTAGACGTTGGCGATGCCGGTGGCGATGCGCAGCGACGAGGTGCGCTCGAGCAGCAGGGTCGCCGTGATGAACGGATCACGCCCGATCGTCTCGGGGATCCACACCGTGGGGAACCCGATCTCCTCGATCAGTCCCGCCAGCTCGGATGCCTGGCTCGACGGAACACCGTCGAAGGCTCCCGTCCACAACCCGACCGGGCCGAGCCCTTCGGTCACCGTGCTCATCTGCGTCCCCCTGTCGTCGATGTGGGGACGATCCTACGGGTCGAGGTCAGGACACGGTGTCGTCGGCGGCCCACTTGCCGAGCAGCGACGCGACCCGATCGACGACCTCGGCGGACTCGGTCTCGAGCGCCTCGACGCGCTTGGCGGGCTGTCGCTTCGCCAGTGGGGTTCGACGCGGGGGAAGGTCCTGGGAACGGTCATCCATGGGTGTGAAGTGTATGCCACGGAGTGTGACGACAGGCACACCCGACCCGCCACACGACGTACATGCTCGACAGCCCCCGCTCCCCCGTCGGGCAGACTCGTGGAGTGATCCGCACGCTCGGCCTCGACGGTGACGACACCCTGTGGCACAGCGAGTCCCACTTCGTGATGACCCAGGAGCGCCTCGCCGACCTCCTGTCGCCGTACGCCGACGCCGACGACCTCCACCGCCGGATGATCGAGACCGAGCGGAGGAACCTCGCGCTGTTCGGGTACGGCGTGAAGGGCTTCACGCTGTCGATGATCGAGACGGCCATCGAGGTGTCCGAGGGCTCGATACCGGTGCGCGAGATCCAACAGATCGTCCAGGCAGGAAAGGACCTGCTCAGCCACCCCGTCGAGCTGTTGGACGGCGTCGACGAGGCGATCGATGCGCTCGCGGGCCGGGTGCGGCTGGTGATCGTCACCAAGGGCGACCTGTTCCACCAGGAGTCGAAGGTGGCGGCGTCTGGGTTGTCCGAGCGGGTCGACGGGATCGAGATCGTCGCCGAGAAGGACGAGGCCACCTACCGGCGGGTCCTCGCCCGCCACGACACCAGCCCCGACGAGTTCTTGATGGTCGGCAACTCGGTGCGCAGCGACATCCTCCCGGTGCTCGGCCTCGGCGGCCACGCGGCGCACGTGCCGTACCACGTGACCTGGGAGATCGAGCTCGCCGAGGCGCCCTCGGTCGACGACCCCCGGTTCTGGAACCTCGCCAGCGTGCGCGACCTACCGGCCCTCCTCGACCAGCTCGACGGGGGTTGACATGTCCAGCCGCGCGCTGGTGCCGAGCATCGTCTCTGGCGAGGCGACGCCGCGCGATCTACTTCCTACTTCACGTGCAACGCAGCCCGCAGCTCAGCGTGGACCCTGTCCAACTCGACGTCGCTGCGAATCAGTCGACGAGCGGAGAAGCTGAACCCGTCGTCGACGCGGCGCGGCAGGACGTGCACGTGGAGGTGGAAGACCGTCTGGAACGCGGCCCCTCCCGTCGACTGGATGATGTTCACGCTGTCCATGCCCAGGTGCGCGACCAGCCTCGCGGCGACGTCTCGTGCGACACCCATGATCCGCTCGAAGGTGGGAGTCGGGCAGTCGAGCGCTCCGTCGTAGTGGTCCTTCGGTACGACGAGCACGTGCCCTTCTGTCATCTGTTGCAGGGGCAGGAAGACCAGGACATCCTCGTCCTCATGGCAAAGGCGAACGGGCGCTCGTCTGGCGACGATCTCGCAGAACGTGCAGCTTCCGGTCTCCTCGGCCATCGCGGGACAGCCTCGCAGAGCGGGAGGACTCGGTGTCGCCGTTCTTGTGAGCGCGCCCATTGATCGTGCCGTGCCTCCCACGGCGAGGCGCGAGACGTGCCTGAACTCGGGCGACCGCAGGCGGGCGCACACCTAGCGTGCTTCGCCGTGGGTGCGCTGGAGGTACACGACCTGGGGTTCACGTTCCCCGGCGGCGGCCGGCTGCTCGACGGCGTGTCGTTCCGGGTGGGCGACGGCGAGCACGTCGCGCTGGTGGGCGCGAACGGCGCCGGCAAGACGACGCTCGTCCGGCTGATCGCAGGCGACGAGACGGGGGCCACGGGCACCATCCGCATCGACGGACGACTCGGGGTCATGCGCCAGTTCATCGGATCCGTTCGCGACGACACCACCGTGCGCGACCTGCTCGTCGGTCTCTCGCCGGCCGACCTCCGCGATGCGGCGGACCGATTGGCGCGCGCCGATGCCGCCGCGACCCGAGAGCCGTCCGAACGGCACGGGCTGGCCCTCGCTGCGGCGTGGTCGGCATGGGGTGACGCAAGTGGGTACGACGCCGAGGTGGAGTGGGACGTGTGCACCATGGCCGCGCTGCGGCTCCCGCTCGCCGAGGTCGCCGACCGACCCGTCGCCACGCTGTCGGGGGGCGAGCAGAAGCGCCTGGCGCTCGAAGCGCTCCTGCGTGGTGGCGACGACGTCCTGCTCCTCGATGAGCCCGACAACTACCTCGACGTCCCCGGCAAGCGGTGGCTCGAAGCCCAGCTTCGCCAGACCGACAAGACGGTCCTGTTCATCAGCCACGACCGCGAGCTGTTGACCAATGTGGCCGACAAGATCGTGACCATCGACGGTGGCGCCGCGTGGACCCACGGCGGGTCCTTCGCCACCTGGCACGCAGCACGCGAGGCCCGGCTCGAACGGCTCGACGAGGACCACCGGCGCTGGCGCGAGGAGCAGAAGCGGCTGGAGGCACAGGTGCACGAGCTCCGCCAGCGGCTGCGGTACTCCGATGCCCAGGCCAGCCGGCTCCGTGCCACCCAGACCAAGATCCGTCGTCACGATGCCGCGGCACCGCCCGAGCGCCCGGCCGACCAGTCGGTCTCCATGCGCCTCGACGGCGGCCGAACCGGCAAGCGCGCGATCACCGTCGAGCGGCTGTCGCTCACCGGCCTCACCGATCCGTTCGACACCGAGGTCTTGTTCGGCGAGCGGGTCGGCGTGCTCGGGCTGAACGGCACCGGCAAGAGCCACTTCCTCCGCCTGCTCGCGGGTGGCGCGGTCGACCACACGGGCGAGGCGCGCCTCGGCGCGCGGGTCGTCCCCGGCCACTTCTCCCAGACCCATGACCATCCCGAGCTCACGGGTCGACGCCTGCTCGACGTGGTCATGGACCGAGGGGTCGAGCGTGCCCGCGCCATGGCGTCGCTGCGGCGCTACGAGCTGCACGGCGCCGCCGACCAGCCCTTCGAGACGCTCTCGGGCGGCCAGCAGGCGCGCCTGCAGATCCTGCTCCTCGAGCTCGGCGGAGCGACGCTGCTCCTGTTCGACGAGCCGACCGACAACCTCGACCTGGTCTCGGCCGAGGCGCTGGAGCACGCGCTCGACAGCTTCGAGGGCACGGTGCTGGCGGTCACCCACGACCGCTGGTTCATGCGCTCGTTCGACCGGTTCTTGATCTTCGGCCGCGACGGCTCGGTGACCGAGGCGCTCGAACCGGTCTGGGACTGAACGCCAGGCGGACGCGCCCCGCGTCGGCCGAGCGAGCGGTTCACGAACGCGCGAGAGTGGGACCGCGGCCACACCCGCGACGACAACTGAGGGGGCGCCATGCAGGTCGATCTGACCGTCAACGGCACAGCGAGGTCCGCGGACGCGGAGCCTCGCACGCTGCTCGTCCACTTCCTCCGAGAGCAGCTCGGGCTCACCGGCACGAACATCGGCTGCGACACCTCGTCGTGCGGTGCGTGCACCGTCCACCTCGACGGGGTCTCGGTGAAGTCGTGCACCGTCCTCGCCGCCCAGGCCGACGGACACGAGGTCACCACCATCGAGGGGCTCGCCACCAACGGCACCCTGCACCCGATGCAGGAGTCGTTCCGACAGAACCACGGCCTCCAGTGCGGGTACTGCACGCCGGGGATGGTCATGGCCGCGGTGTCGCTGCTGGAGGAGGTCCCGCACCCGACCGAGCAGCAGGTGCGCGAGGGGCTCGAGGGCAACCTGTGCCGCTGCACCGGCTACCACAACATCGTCGCGGCGGTCCTCGCCGCGGCGGATGA
>CAZBTQ010000056.1:0-3024 GCA_964494405.1 uncultured Iamiaceae bacterium | reverse complement strand
GAGGGGGTGACGGCATGACCATCGCCGACGATCGCATCGACAACGCACCGAGCGCGACATCGGCCGGCTCGCTGCTCGGCACGCGCCGCCTCCGGCGCGAGGACCCAGAGCTGCTCACGGGCGAGGCGCGCTTCGTCGACGACCTCGTGGTGCCCGGCGCGCTCTGGATGGCGGCAGTGCGCAGCCCGCACGCTCGCGCCCGCATCGTGTCGGTCGACCTCGACGCGGCCCGCGCCGTGGACGGCGTCGCACACGCCTTCTCTGGCGCCGACCTCGCCGACGGTTGGGCTGCACCGATGCCGTGCGCGTGGCCGGTCACCGACGACATGAAGAACCCGACCCACCACCCCGTCGCGGCCACCCAGGCGAACTACGTCGGCGACATCGTCGCCGTGGTGCTCGCCAGCTCGCGGGCGACGGCCATCGACGGCGCCGAGGCGGTCGTGGTGGAGTACGAGCCGCTCGACGCGGTGGTCGACCTCGAGGACGCGCTCACCGACACGACCGTCATCCACGACGAGCTCGGCACGAACACCTCCTACGTGTGGGAGCTGACCCCCGACGCCGCAGCGGTCGAGTCGGCCTTCGCCGACGCGGCGCACACGGTGTCGGAGCGCTACGTCCAGCAGCGGCTCATCCCCGCCGCGATGGAGCCCCGAGGCGTCGTCGCCCAGCCCCAGCCCCACGGCGGCGAGATGACAGTGTGGTCGGCGACCCAGATCCCCCACATCCTCAAGGTGATGCTCGCCATCACCTGCGGATTGCCCGAGCACAAGGTCCGCGTCATCGCCCCGTCGGTCGGCGGTGGCTTCGGGTCCAAGCTCAACGTCTACGCCGAAGAGGTCCTGTGCGTCTCGCTCGCCCACACGCTCGGCGTGCCCGTGCGGTGGACCGAGACCCGCAGCGAAGCGGCCCAGGCGACGATCCAGGGCCGAGGCCAGATCCAGGACATGGAGCTGGCGGCCGACGCCGAGGGCCGCATCACCGCGGTGCGCGTGAAGCTGCTGGCCGACATGGGTGCCTACCTCCAGCTCGTCACGCCAGGCATCCCGTTGCTCGGAGCCTTCCTGTACAGCGGCGTCTACGACATCCCCGCCTACTCCTTCACGTGCACGGGCCTGTTCACCAACAAGACGCCCACCGACGCCTATCGGGGCGCAGGGCGGCCGGAGGCGTCGTACGCGATCGAGCGGGCCATCGACGCGCTCGCGACCGAGGTCGGTGTGACCCCCGAGGAGATCCGGCGCCGCAACTTCATCCCGACCGAGGCCTTCCCCTACGCGTCGGCCTCAGGGCTCGAGTTCGACAGCGGCGACTACGACACCAACCTCACCGCCGCGCTGGCGCTGGCCGACGTCGACGCGCTGCGCGCCGAGCAGGCTCGCCGCCGCGGCGAGGGCGACCAGGTGCAGCTCGGCATCGGGATGTGCACCTACGTCGAGATGTGCGGGCTGGCGCCGAGCCGCATCCTGGCGTCGCTGAACTACAGCGCCGGGGGCTGGGAGTCCGCCACGGTGCGCATCCTTCCGACCGGCGTCGTGCAGGTCATCACCGGCACGGCCCCGCACGGGCAGGGTCACGAGACGAGCTGGTCGATGCTCGTGGCCGACCGCCTCGGCATCTCGCCCGACGATGTCGAGGTCCTGCACAGCGACACGGCCGTCTCGCCCCTCGGGCTCGACACCTACGGGTCGCGGTCGCTGGCGGTGGGCGGCACCGCGATCTGGCATGCCACCGACCGGGTGATCGACAAGGCCCGGCGCATCGCCGCCCACCAGATGGAGGCCGACGAGCACGACCTCGAGCTGGTCGACGGCACCTTCCGCGTGAAGGGCACGCCGAGCCGGGAGATGGCGCTCGCCGCCGTGGCGTTCGAGGCGTTCACCGCGCACGACCTGCCAGACGGCATGGAGCCGAACCTGGAGGCCCAGGTCACCTGGGATCCACCCAACTTCACCTTCCCGTTCGGCACCCACGTCGCGGTGGTCGAGATCGACACCGAGACCGGCGGGGTCCGGCTGCGGGACTACATCGCGGTCGACGACTGCGGCAACCAGGTGAACCCCCTCATCGTCGACGGCCAGATCCACGGCGGCATCCTCCAAGGTGTCGCCCAGGCCCTGTGGGAGGAAGCGGTCTACGACGAGGCGGGGCAGCTCCGCACCACCAACCTCGGCGACTACCTGGTGCCGTCCGCCGCCGAGGCGCCGAGCTTCCGGCTCGGTTCCACGGTGACGCCGAGCCCGGTCAACCCGATGGGCGCGAAGGGCATCGGCGAAGCCGGCACGATCGGGTCCGCCGCCGCGGTGATGAACGCGGTCATCGACGCGCTGTCGCCGTTCGAGATCCACGACATGGACATGCCGGCATCGCCGCGAAGGGTGTGGCGAGCGATCGAGGAGGCACGGCGATGATCCCCGCTGCGTTCGACTACGTCCGGGCCGAGTCGGCCGACCACGCCATCGCGCTGCTCGGCGAGCACGGCGAGGAGGCCAAGCTCCTCGCGGGCGGCCACTCGCTGCTCCCGATGATGAAGCTGCGCCTCGCGGTGCCCACCGTGCTGGTCGACGTCGGCGGACTCGACGACCTCTCGTTCGTCCGCGACGACGGCGACCACCTGACCATCGGCGCCCTCACCACCCACCACGACGTGGCGACGAACGCGCTCCTCCAGGAGCACTGCGCCGTCCTGTCGGGCGTGGCGGCGGTGGTCGGCGATCCACAGGTGCGCCACCGAGGCACCCTCGGCGGTTCGCTCGTGCACTCCGATCCGGCCTCGGACCTTCCCGCCACGGTGCTGGCGCTCGGCGGCACGCTCGTCGCGCAGGGGCCGTCGGGGCGCCGCCGCATCGCCGCGTCGGACTTCTTCACCGGCTTCTTCGAGTCGGCGCTGGCGCCCGACGAGGTGCTCGTCGAGATCGAGGTGCCACGCATGACCGGAGCACGGTGGAACTACCAGAAGTTCAACCGGCGGGCCCAGGACTGGGCGATCGTCGGTGCGGTCGTGGTGCAGAACGGCCACAC
>CAZBTQ010000055.1:13223-16826 GCA_964494405.1 uncultured Iamiaceae bacterium | reverse complement strand
GGGTCTTCGTCGGGGCCGTCTTCGGCGGCGTGGGCGATGAGCGGGAACTGCGGCCACAGCACGACCAGGGACACCACGCACCCAGCGAAGGCGAACCACAGCGGCGCGGTGACGCCCCACCACTGGGCGAGCACGCCGCCGATCAGGGTGCCGAGCGCGAGCGGGCCGAGCACGGCGAGCATGTAGACGCTGCCCACCCGGCCGAGCAGCCGGCTCGGGACGGCCCGCTGGCGAACCGTCGTCGAGGTCGTGCTCCACACCGCAGCGTGCGCACCGAAGCAGAACATCACGAGCCCTGCGAACCACGGCGAGGTGGTGAGCGCGAGGAACAGGTGGCTGGCCGTCTCGATGATCAGGCCGATCCGCATCAGCGTGGCGAGGCTGAAGTGGCGTTCGAGCGTGCCGTAGGACGCGGCGCCGACGACCCCGCCGACCGCGCTCGCCGCGAGGAACAGGCCGAACCCGAGGTCGCCGACGCCGAGGCGCTCCTGCGCGTAGAGGACCTGCACCGCGATCGACGCGCCCCACGTGATGTTGAACAGCGCGATCGTGAGCGCGAGGGTCCGCAGCGGAGGGTGGTGCCACAGCCAGCGCACGCCCTCGGCGATCTCGTGGCGCAGCGCCGGCCTCGATCCAGTAGGCACCGCGGTCGGCCGCGTGCTGGTGCGACCGAACAGCACCGCAGCGGCTGCGGCGCACACGACGTAGGTGCCGAACGGCGCGGCTCGACCCGCGCCGAACAGTGCCGCGCCGATCGGTGGGCCGGCGAGCTGGTTGGTCACCATCATCGAGCCGATCAGGCGGGCGTTCGCCGGGCCGAGCGCGTCCTTCGGGACGGTGTCGGCGACGAGTGCGCTGGAGGCGTTGTCGGCGAAGGTCTCGGCGGTGCCCAACAGGAACGCCATCGCGTAGACGAGCCCGACCGAGAGCGTGTCGGCGACCAATGCCCCGACCACGACGGCGACGACTGCGGCGCGCAGGACCGAGACCACCACGGCGATGCGCCGTCGATCGGCCCGGTCGACGACCGCGCCCGCGACCACGGCGAAGAACAGCCACGGCAGCCGCTGGAGGAACACGGCGAGCGCCACCGCCAGCGGGTCGGTGGTGATCGACGCGATGAGCAGCGGCGCGGCGGCGAGCAGCACGCCGTCGCCCAGGTTCCCCGCGATCGTGGCGCCCCACAGCCACCGGAAGTCGGTGCCGAGCCTGCGGGGCGCGATGCGCTCGCCTAATCCGGTCACGACGGGCCCACGATCACCACAGGCCCACGATCATCACACGGCGCGCTACTCCTCGGGCCAGACGAGGTCGGCGCCGTCGTGGACGGCGCGCAGGAACGAGTCGTCGAACGCGTCCGCCACGCTCACGACACCCTCCTCGAGCACGCCGAGGTCGATGAGGTTCTGCACCTCGGCGGTGAGCTGGTCGAGGTCCATGTAGCCGATCGGCTCGCCGGCGGGGGTCGACTCGATGACCAGGTCGCGCTCGGTGGCCCAGCGGAACTCCTCGCTCTCGGGCGAGAAGAACATGTCGGGGTCGCTGCGCTCGAGCGACGCGGCGACCGCGGCCTCGGGGTCGTCGATGCCGAACTGGAAGCCGTGCAACGTCGCCCGGACGAAGTCCTCCAGCGCGGTCGGGTGGTCGGCGGCGAAGTCGAGGTTGGCGGCGATGACGCCGAACGACGCGGGGATGTCGTCGTCGGCCGGGTCGAACACCCGGTACTCGAGGCCCTGGTCGTCGAGCTGGCGGGGTTCGTTGGACTTGTAGACCGGCAGCGACTCGATCTCGGTCTCGAACAGCACGATCGGGTTGAAGTCGACCTCGATCTGGGTGATGTCGTCCTCGTCGACGCCGGCCTCGGCGATCATCGCCCGCACCGAGTAGGGGATGCCGCCCTTGACGCCCATGGGCGCGGACGGCAGGTCGGTGAGCTCGGTGATCTCGGAGTCGGCCTCGACGATGAGCTGTTCGACCGACGTGTGGCCGTAGACGATCACCGCGGTGATCTCGGCACCCTCGCCCACGCCCTTGGCGACCTCACTGAACGAGCCGACGCCCGCCACCTGGAGCTGCCCGGCCGACAGCCCCGCCAGGTTCTGCACGGAGAACCCGGGCTGGACGTCGACGTCGAGGCACAGGTCGTCGTAGTAGCCCTGGGCGTCGGCCGCGACGACGTCGAGGATCGACGCGGCGGCACCGAAGTCGAAGCCCGTCGCGAAGGTGATCGTCCCGGCGTCGCGGTTGGCCTCGCAGCGCTCGGCGTCGACCCGTTCGAGCAGCGGTGCCGCGGCGTCGACCGCGTCGGTCGAGTCATCGTCGCTGCACGCCGCGGCGACGAGCAGGAGCGTGACGAGGGCGGGGGCGACGAGGCGACGCCTGATGCGGCTCACGAGCGGGCCTTTCGGGGGGTTCGTGTGGGTGCGTGGACACTATCGACGGCGAGATGGCCGGAGCGAAGCCGCCGCGCCCGCGGGCGCGCGACGCGGCACAGTTCGGCAGGTCGAGTTGTCGCAGCGTCATGGAACCGAGGGGTCGACCCGCGTTCGCGTTGGGTGGCCCCGCCGCGCCCGCGGGCGCGGCGGCTGCGGTGCCGCTACTCGGGGAAGGGAACGCCGAGCTCTTCCATGCACGGCTTGGCGTAGGTGACCATCCCGGTGACGGTGGCCGGATCGCCGGTGGCGAGGGCGTGGGCGGCCTCGGCCATGTACGACACGGGCTCGTGGCGGGACTCGGGGGTGCGTTCGTGCAGCCTGTGGTGCACCACGCCGGGCGTCAGCACCAGGCCCGACGGCGACACGACGTTCACGGCGATGTTGTCGGCGTAGACCTCCGACGCCAGGCCGGTGGTGAAGCGCTCGAGCGCGGCCTTGCACATGCCGTAGACGGTGCCCCCGGTGCCACCCGCGTACGGCGGACCCTGGGGATGGCGCCCCGCGCCGGACGAGATGTTGACGATCCAGCCCGACTTGCGCTCACGCATGCCGGGCAGCACCGCCTGGGACAGCTCGAACGGCGCCCGCACCTGCACCTCGAACATCAGCCGGTAGTGGCTCTCGGAGAACCCCTCCACCGGCTCGAAGTAGGTGATCGCCGCGTTGTTGACGAGGATGTCGATCGGCCCGAGCTGACGGACCGTCTCCTCGATGAGACGGGTGCGGTCCTCCTGCTTGCCGAGGTCGGCGGCGACCGCCACCGCCGTGCCGCCCGCGTCGACGATGTCGTTCACCGTGTGGGTGATGCTGCCGGGCAGCGGGTGATCGCCGTCTTCGACCGTGCGGGCCGACACCGCCACCGCGGCGCCCTCACGGGCGAAGCGCTCCGCGATCGCCGCGCCGATGCCGCGGCTGGCTCCGGTCACGAGCGCGACCTTGCCGTCCATCGTTCCCATGGTTCCCCCCTGGATATGTGAACCGCGCCCGTTCGGCGCCGTGGCGAGGGTACCCCGTCAGCCGCGACCGTCGGCAAGTGCGCGGGCGCTGACGATCTCGATCGTGGGGGTGCCGTGCGACAGCGACGCCAGCACCCGCATGGCGGAGTCGGCGGCCGACGCCGGCACCTCGAAGGTGACCCGTGCGCGCCGCTCGTCGTCGGGATCGAGCA
>CAZBTQ010000055.1:0-13123 GCA_964494405.1 uncultured Iamiaceae bacterium | reverse complement strand
TCGCGCACCATCGCGTCGGCGTCGACGCGGCTCGTGGAATCGAGCGTGGCCGTGCCGGTGGCAGCGAACGGCAGGATCGTGTGGCGCGTGCCCCGTGCGTGGTCGGGCGTCGACCAGTCGATCGCCTCCCGCGGTGGGCTGGCCGGCACCGGGGCACGCCAGCCGAGCGAGGTCCACACGAAGAACAGCTCGAGCGGCGGATGCCGACCGTCGTAGTCGACCCGCAGCGCGGTGGAGGTGGACGTGCTGACCACCGAGACGACGGGCGGCTCGCGGCGTGGCGTGGCGTGCGACGCCCCCGCTCCGCTGTTCGACAGGTCGGTCATGGATCCATCCTCGTTGGACGTGCACGACGGAACAGGCCTGAGGTCACCGCCACGCGCTCGCGCCGCATCGTACCCGCGCCCCCGCTCGTCGTCATCTTGTCGATGCGACGTCAGTAGGGCCGCGTCCGCGCCGAGGTCCGCTGGCGGTCAGCCGCCGGCGGCCATCGCGTCGCGCAGGTCGCGCTTGAGGATCTTGCCCGCCGCGTTGCGCGGCAGCGACTCGGTGTGGATCTCGATGCGCGACGGCACCTTGAAGGGTGCCAGGCGCTCGCCGACGAACCGCTGGAGCTCGGCGACGTCGATCGTCTGGCCAGGCTTGGGCAGCACCGCCGCAGCGACCTCCTCGCCGAGGCGCTCGTGGGGGATGCCGAACACCGCCGCCTCGTAGACGGCGGGGTGCTCGTAGATCGCGGCCTCGACCTCGGCGGAGTACACGTTCTCGCCGCCGCGCAGGACCATGTCCTTCGCCCGGTCGACCAGGTACACGAAGCCTTCGTCGTCGACCCGACCGATGTCGCCGGTCTTCAGCCAGCCGTCGACGATCGTCTCCGCCGTTGCCTCGGGGTTGTTCCAGTAGCCACGGATGAGGTTCGGGCCCTTGAACCAGATCTCACCGGTGTCGCCCTGGGGCAGGACGGTGCCGTCGGGGTCGGTAACGCGGATCTGCACCGCCGGCACGACCCGGCCGGTGGAGGTGGGGTGCGACACGTAGTCGTCGCCGGAGTTGCCGGGACCGTACGCGTTGGTCTCGGTCATGCCGTAGCCGATCGTCGGCCGGCCCTTGGAGAAGTTGTTGTCGATGCGCTTCACCAGCTCGGGTGGAGCGGGGGCGCCACCGCCGCCGACGGCCTTCAGGCTCGACGTGTCGTACTTCTCGAAGTCGGGGTGCTCGAGCATGTCCCACGACATCGTGGGGACGCCGACGAACTGGGTGACCCGCTCGCGCTCGATGAGCTGGAGCGCCCGCTCGGGGTCCCACTTGTACATCATCACCAGCGTCGATCCCGAGATGAACGAGCCGAGCATGACGGGCACGCAGCCGGTGACGTGGAACAGCGGCACGGTGAGGATCGAACACGGCGGGTAGCTCGGGTCGTCGGACTCGGGTTCGGGCTCGTCGACCATGCGGTTCATCGCGGCACGACACGCGAAGGCGAGCATGGCCGAGACGATCGCACGGTGGGTCGACACGGCACCCTTGGGATGGCCGGTGGTGCCGGATGTGTAGAGGATCGTGGCGTCGTCGTCGGTGCCGAACTCGACCTCGGGCAGCGAGGCACCCGTGGGGAGGACGTCCTCGAAGCGGTCGACGCCGTCGGGGACGTCGCCCTTGGCCCGCACCGCCACGACCTTCAGGTCGGGCATGCCGGCGAGCAGCGGGGCCACGCGGTCGACCCGCTCCTGGTCGGCGATGAGGACCGCCGCGCCGGAGTGCTCGAGGCCGTACTGCATCTCGTCCTGGGTCCACCACGCGTTGAGCAGCACGGCGACGCAGCCGATGGAGGTGATCGCCGCGTACGACGAGATCCACTCGGGGTAGTTGCGCATGGCGATGGCGACGCGGTCGCCCTTCTGCACGCCGTAGCGCTCGACCAACAGCGCGCCCACGGCGTCGACCTGGGCCATCACGTCGGCGAACGTGTAGGTCTCGTCCTCGTAGACGAGGTAGCGCTGATCGCCCTTCAGGCGGGCGCTGTCGAACAGCGTCTTGAGGGTGGGGGGCGCCGTCTTGAAGACCATGGTGGGGACGCCGAGCACGTCCTCCTCGACGAGCTCGAACGGACCTCCCGGTCCGCTGACGGCCTCGCGTGCTTCGGCCCAGGTCATCGACATCTCAGGACTACCCCTCCGGCTGTGGTGCGGCGACCCGTCGATCGTACGGGGCGTGCCACGCGGACACGAACTCGCGCCGGTCGCGCCCGACGCCGGTCAGGCCTTGCTGAAGACGACCCGCCAGTTGCCCGGCGACACCTCGTCGGCCGCGAACGAGAAGCCCTGCTCGGTGAGCACGCCCTCGAGGGGGATCGGCTCGAACGGGGCCCAGACGACGAGGATCTGGTCGTCGCCGACCTGTTCGGCGGCGTCCATGATGGCGTCGAACGGCTCGTCACCGCCGTCGAGGATCGGACGGGCGTCCACCACGTGGGCCCGCTTGGTGATGTCGACCGCCCACCGCTCGGGACCCTGCTCGACGTAGTCCCACCGGAAGTGGTCGGGCTGCTCGGCCTCGAGTTGGTAGCGCAGCGGCTTGGGATCGTGGTCGTTGAGCAGGCGCAACGAGGTCCCGGTCTCCAGCTCGGCGAGGCGTCCGAAGATGATCGGGTGGCGTTCGCGGGGCTCGATGGTGCGGACATCGATCAGGTCCGAGGACATGGGCTCTCCTGTGGGTGCGTGTTGACCGTCGTGAGGGACTCCTCCTATAGTTCTAGTAACAGGTAGATATACTTGCAAGGGAGTGAGATGACCGCCACCAGGCCCATGGTCCCGCCGGTCGCCATCCCCGGATCGGGGGCGCCCGAGGTGGTCCCGCCGCCTGCCGTCCCGCTGGCGTTCCTCACCGCATCGGGCATCGGTCTGGTCGGCCTCGGCCTCGCGGTGTCGCTGGTGGCCGATCGCCTCGTCACCGTCCCAACCCACCCGAGCGCGGTTGCGGCGGTGCACGTGTCGATGCTGGCGTTCCTGACGACGGGCGTGTTGGGCGCGCTCCACCAGTTCGCGCCCGTCGTGGCCCGCCGGCCGTTGCGCTCGACGCGCGCCGCGTGGGTCACCTTCGTCGGCATGGTGACCACGGCGTGGTTGCTGCCGCTCGGGTTCGCGTTCGGGCCCGAATCCCTGGTCGCGGCGGGCGCCGTCGTCGGCACATCGACGGTCGCGCTCGCGGTGTGGAACCTCTCCGGGCCCCTCGCGTCACCCGACGGAGGGCTGCCCCTGTGGGGCCTGCGCTTCTCGGTCGCCTACCTCGCCGCCACCGTCCTGTTCGGAGCGGTCTACGCGTTCGACCGCCAGACCGGCTGGTTCCCGCTCCTGTCCAACCGGATCCTCGCCCACGCCCACCTCGGCCTCGCCGGCTGGCTCGGGCTCACCTACGTGGCCGTCGCCGAGAAGCTCTGGCCCATGTTCCTGCTCGCGCACCGACCCCACGACCGGGAGGGCCGCGCCGCGGTCGCCCTCCTCGCCGCCGGGGCACCGGTCCTCACGCTCGGGCTGCTCCTCGCCGTCGAGCCCGTGGCCTGGGTCGGCGGCGTCCTCGCCGGCGCGGGGCTGTGCGCTCACCTCGCGTCCCTGCGGTCGGCGGTGCGGCACCGGCGGCGCAAGCTGGAGCTGTTGCACGCCTACCTCTTCACCTCGTCGGCGTTCCTCGTCTGCGGACTCGTCCTGGGCGCGCTCGCCGCCGTGCTGCCGCTCGACCCGGGTCGCCGGTCCGACGTCGTCGCTGCCGAGGTCGCCGCACTCGTCGGCTGGCTCGGGATGGCGGTGCTCGGCCACGTCCACAAGATCGTGCCGTTCATCGGCTACACGGCCCTACGGGCTCGGGGCGTCACCAACGCACCCGGAGGTGGGCCGCTCATGTTCGCCCACCTCTTCGGCGTGATCCCGGCCCGCGCCACTCTCGTCCTCGGCGCCGCAGGCTTCGGTCTCGTCGTCGTCGGCCTGGTGATCGTCGCCGCGCCGCTGGTGGCCGTCGGCGGGTTCGCACTGTCGGTCGCCGGGGCCACCACCACCCTCAACCTGTCGCTCACACCGCGGAGCATGCTCTCGGAGGTCGCAGCGTGACCGAACGTGCCGTCGACATCACCCGTCTCGGCCAGGACGCTGCCACCCGGGCTGCGCACGCCCTGGAGCGGGTGATCGACCCCGAGCTCGGCCTCGACATCGTGCGGCTCGGCCTCGTCTACTCCATGCGCCAGGTCGGCGACCGCTTCGTGGTCGAGATGACGCTCACCACCCCCGGCTGCCCCGTCTCAGAGCAGCTCCCTCGGGAGGCCCTCGCCGTGCTGGCCGAGGCCCTCCCGGAGCTCGACGTCGACCTCCAGGTCGTGTGGGACCCGCCGTGGACGCCGGACCGGCTCACCTCCGAGGCGATGGAGATCCTCGGCTACCGGCCGCGCTGACCGCGACCCCTCCTCGTCAGGCCGCGGTGTCGACCGGTCGACCGACCTTGATGCGGAAGGCGATCCAGCCCACGAGTCCCGCAGGGAGGGGGAGCCAGAACGAGGCGAGCCGGTACGCGCCCGTGGCGAGGATGGCCTGGGCCGCGGGGATGCCGGCCAGGGTCAACGTGGCCGTCAGGCCCGCCTCGACGAACCCGAGCCCGCCCGGGGTGATCGGGATCATGCCGAGGACGCTCGCGGTGACGAACGCGAGCAGCACGAGCGACGGGTTGGGGTGGGCGCCCACCGCGGCCAGGGCGGCGAGCAGCGCGAAGTAGTCGAACAGGCTGCGGCCGATCGTGGCGAGCAGCGCGTCGCGCTTGCGCTCGCCGAGCGTCCGCTTGACCATCACCCGCTCGAGGATCAGCCGTTCGGGTAGGTCGTGGACCGGGGTGTGGTGGCGCATGGCGCGGTTGCGCACCGCCTGCACGGCGCGCCCGATGGCGTGCAGCGGCTTGTCCGAGCGCAGGAGCCAGACGCCGACGCCCATCAGCACGACGAAGAAGCCGAGGCCGAGGACGACGGCGGTGAGCAGGGGCCCGCGCACCGGGGTGCCGGCGATCATCGCGGGGATCGCCAGGACCGGCAGGGCGAAGACCGTCGCGGTGGTCAGCAGGGACACGACGGTCAGCGACGACGCCGCGGTTGTGGTGTCGACTCCCGCGGTCATCAGCATCCGCATCTGGAGCGCGACGCCTGCTGCGGCGCCGCCCGGCACCACCCGGCTGAACGCGTTGCCCGCGAGCTGGCTCGTCACGATCGGGAACCACTTGGTGGCGCGGAGCGCGATCGTCTGCAACCACCAGATGCACACGAAGCTCAACGTCTCGGCGCCGAAGATCGCCACGAGCCACCACGGTTCGAGGGTCACGATCGTGTCCCACGACGAGTACACCTCGACCAGGCTTGGCGCGAACACGTAGAGCGAGGCTGCCGTGAGCGCCATCAGGGCGATTCGACCCACGGTTGCCCGCGCCCGCGTCGAGGTCGGCGTGGGCTCCACCATCGGGCCCGACGCTACCGGGCCGTCCCACCTGACCCGGGACACCGGTGGCGGTAGCTTGGCGCGGTGCGAACCCGGCTCGTCCGCTGCGTGTCCCATCCCCGGCTTGGGAGCAGCGGTTGCTGACCGGTCTCGGGTTGGCCGCGGTGGCGGCGCTGATCCTCGCAAACGCCTACTTCGTCCTCGCCGAGTTCAGCTTCGTCGCGTCGCGCCGCGGCCGGCTGCAGGAGGCGCGCGACGCCGGTGACCGTCGTGCCCCCCGCGCGCTCGATGTCCTCGGCCGGTTGTCGTTCATGCTGTCCGGTGCGCAGCTCGGCATCACGGTCACCTCGCTGATCGTCGGCTTCATCGCCGAGCCGACGCTCGGCGCGGCCCTCGAGCCGGTCGTGCGGGCGGTCGGCGTCTCCGAACGCGCCGTGCCCGGCATCGCCTTGACCGTCGGCTTCATCCTGGCGACTGCGGCCCAGATGGTGTTCGGCGAGCTCGCGCCGAAGAACCTGGCGATCGCCAAGCCCGAACCGGTGGCGCTCGGCCTCGCCCGCAGCACGTGGATCTTCCTGCGCGTGGCCGGCCCGATCATCCGGCTGTTCGACAGCGCGGCGAACGGCCTGCTGCGCTCGATCGGCATCGAGCCGGTGGAGGAGCTCCACAGCGGCGTGGCCCCCGACGAGCTGCCGCTCATCGTCGAGGCGTCCTCCGCCGCCGGATCGTTGAGCGAGTCGCAGGCCGACCTGTTGCGGCGCGCGCTCGACTTCCGCGTGCTCGACGCCCGTGAGGTGATGGTGCCGTGGAACCGGGTCGTCACGGTGCCTGCGCAGGCCACCGGCGCCGACGTCTCGCGTCTCCTGGACGAGACCCGCCACATGCGCTTCCCGGTCGTCGACGAGTGGGACGAGGTCGTCGGCATGGTCCACGCCAAGGACCTGCTCGGCGTGCCCGTCGACCGCCGCCAGGAGGTCGCGGTCACCGACCTGGCCCGGCCGATCGTGGCGGTGCCCGAGAGCGCCGACCTGCACCGGGTGCTGGCCGAGGTGCGGGAGTCCTCGACGCCCATGGCGATCGTGGTCGACGAGCACGGCGCCACCGCGGGCGTCCTCACGATCGAGGACCTGGTCGAGGAGCTCGTCGGCGACATCGGCGACGAGTTCGACGACGAGGACGAGCCGGGCGTCGTGCGGCTCGCCGACGACCGATGGAGGATGCCCGGCGACCTGCGCCTGCACGAGGTCGAGCGTGAGACCGGCATCGAGCTGCCCGAAGGCCCGTACGACACGGTGGCTGGCTTCGTGCTCGACCGCTTGGGCCGGATCCCGACGGTCGGCGACCGCGCCGCCGGCGCCGGGGTCACCGCGACCGTGCTGTCGATGGACGGCCGCCGCATCCGCACGCTCGAGCTGGCGGTCGCCGCCGCGCCTGACGGGCCGCGAGGTTCGACGTGAGCGCGCCGGTCGCGTTCCTCGTCGGCGTGTCGCTCCTCGCCGCCAACGGGTTCTTCGTCGCCGCCGAGTTCGCGCTCCTCGCCGCCCGACGGTCACGGATCGAGCAGCTCGCGGCCGAAGGCGACCGCCGCGCGCAGCACGCGTCAGCGGGCCTGCGCGAGCTGTCGTTGATGCTCGCCGGTGCGCAGCTCGGCATCACCATGTGCTCCCTCGGGCTCGGCATCATCGCCGAGCCGGCGCTCGCCGGACTCTTCGAGTCGCTGTTCGACGCGATCGGGATCGACCTGCCGAGCGGCGTCCAGCACGGCATCTCCTTCGCGCTTGCCCTGTCGATCGTCGTGTTCTTCCACATGGTGGTGGGCGAGATGGCGCCGAAGTCGTGGGCGATCTCGCACCCCGAGGACTCGGCGTTGCTGCTGGCCCGACCGTTCCGGGCCTTCGCCGTGGTGTTCCGCCCGTTCATCAGCCTGTTGAACATCGCGGCCAACGGGGTGGTGCGCCTGTTCGGAGCGCAGCCCCAGGACGCGCTGGCGATGGCCCACTCGTCGGCGGATCTGATCCTCATGTTCGACGAGGCGGCCGAGGAGGGCTCGATCGAGACCGACGACGTCACGCTGCTCGCCAGGTCGCTCGAGCTGTCGGGCCTCGATGCCGCCTCGGCGATGACACCGCGCACCGAGATCGTGGCGGTCGATGCCGCCGCGGCGATCGAGGACATGGAGCGCGCCGCGGTGACGACCGGGCGGTCGCGCCTGGTGGTCTACGACGGCGACCTCGACCACCCCGTCGGCGTCGTCCACGCCCGCGACCTGCTCACCCACCGGGGGCCCCGCACCACCACGGCCGCCGACCTGTCGACGCCGGTGCTGGTGTCGCCGGGCGCGATGCCCCTCGAGGTGCTGTTCGTGCGGATGCAGGAAGAGCGCCGCCACCTCGCGCTGGTCGTCGACGACGGTGGCATCGTGCTGGGCCTCGTCACCATGGAGGACGTGATCGAGGAGCTGATCGGCGAGTTCTACGACGAGTCCGACGTCGACCCCGGCTGATCAGCTGCTGCGTCGGCGGCTGCGCGGCTTCTGCTTCGCCGTGCCGTCGTCGTAGACGAGGGCGATGCCTGCCTCGGGGCCGAGGACCCGGAAGGTCATGCTCTCCTGGAGGTAGAGCGAGACCTTCTCGGCGTCGTGGCTTCGGTAGCCCACCGAGATGTCCTGGCCGAGGGTCAGCACGAAGTCGCCGCCACGGCGGCTGACCACGACTGCGCCGTCGACCGCCGGCGCCCAGATGATGGGGCCGTCCAGGATCTGGCGGATGTGCTCGAACACCGGGTAGCCGCCGCGCTGGGTCGTCTCGACGACGCCGCGGTAGCAGCGGGGGCCGAGGGCGATGCCGTAGGGGCCTTCGACACCTTCGAGCTGGAGCTTGGCGACCGCTCGGGCGACCCACGAGGGGTACTCCTCGTAGTCGTCGGTGATCGAGATCGGCTCGTGCGGCGACGCCTCGACGATGCCGCGGATGTGGCCGGCCGAGTAGCCGCGGAACACGGAGTGGTCCTCGGCCAGGGCGAGGCGGCGCGCTGCCTCGGCGACCGGTTCGAGGTCGCCGTCGTCGGCGCCGCGGTCGAGGGCGGCGAGCTCGTCGCGGGGGACATCGAAGTCGGCGCGCAGCTCCACCAGCGGCTGCGAGATCCGCACCGCACCCTCGACGCCTTCGTGCGGTGGGTCGAGCAGCGGCGCCACCCGGCCGGTGGCCACCGCCGAGTGGTCCCAGCCCTGGGGGCCGACGACGTCGATGGCCTTGCGGGCGGCGAGGAACTGGCGGAGGACGCGGGTCGCCTCGTCGCAGATCTCGTCCCAGGCGCGGTCGGAGATGGGGGCGAGCTCACGGAACAGGTGGTTCATCGTGCGTCTCCTCGGAGGCTGCCGATGCCGAGCGAACCGTCGGCAGGTCGTGCGGGGGTCGTGTCCGGTTCGTCGTCGTCGGCCGCCGTCTCGGCGCCGTCGCCGTTGCGGCCCATGGCCTCGTGCTCGACGGCGAGGATGTCGCCCTCGGTGAACAGGTAGGTGCGCAGCTCGGTGTCGAGCACGGGGTCGCGACGGCGAAGCCACTCCAGCGTCATCACCGCGTGCTCCTTCTCCTCGTCGCGGTTGTGGGCAAGGATCGCCTTCAGCTCGGGGTCCGAGGCGGCGTCGACGCGCTGGTCGTACCAGTCGACCGCCTCGAGCTCCTCCATGAGCGAGATGATCGCCCGGTGGTGGTCGAGGGTCTCCGGGCGGAGCATCTCGACGGGTTCGTGGTAGCCCTCGCTGGCCACAGCGCCTCCTCGTGGGTGGGTCGTCGTACGGACCCCTGCCCCCTGCATCCTCGCGCGAACCGCTGTCGGTCCGACCGGTCGGTGCCCGAGGTCACCGCGACGCGTGCCCTACCCGGCGGCACCCCGCCTGCGGGCGAGCTCCTTCTCGATGCGCATGGTGCGGCCCTCCCACTCGCGGGCGCGGGCGTCGAGCCACGCCGCGGCCTGGTCGAGGCGGGCGGGCACGACCTCGTGGAGGGCTTCACGCCCCACCTTGTGCACCTCGGTGAGGCCGGCGGCGCGCAGCTGGTCGAGGTGCTTGGCCACCGCCTGGCGGCTGATCGCCAACTCGTCGGCGAGGCTGGTCGCCGTGGCCGGCCCGCCGTGGGTGAGCATGGCGAGGATGCGTCGTCGGGTCGGGTCGCCCAGGGCGTCGAAGACGTCGGGGGTGGGCACCGATCAGCAGACGAGCGTGAGGCCCCGGCCCACGGTGCGTGCCGCGACCCGCAGCTCGACCGCCGCACCGCGCCAGGTCCACGTGTCGTGGCCGGTGGCGACCGAGGCGACCGCGCCGCCCGGCGTGCCGACAGGGATCTCGGAGATGTCGAGGCGGGTTCCGTCGGCGTCGGGGGTGAGGACGATGTCGACCCTGCTGGCGGCACCCGAGGCGTCGTCGCCGTCGACCGGCCACCACACGAAGCCGAGCCGTCGACCGGGCTCGACCGTCTCGACCCGACCGACCCGTCGGATGCCGGTCTCCACGTCGGCGACGTCGAGGTCGGCACCTTCGACCGGCGGCAGGTCGCTGCCCTCGCCCAGCCAGGACTCGACCCCGTCGGGTGTCGTGAGGATCTCCCAGACCTCGTCGGGCCCGGCCGGCAGCGTGCTGGTGTGCTCCATGGTGGCGAGCATACCCGCAACCATCGGGTTGCGTTCGCTCTCGGAGCGCGGCACACTCGTGCAACCATCCAGTTGCACATCGACCAGTTGCACATCGAGCAGAGAGCGAGCGACCACATGAGCGGCTACCTCGTCCCGACCGTCATCGAGCAGACCTCCCGCGGCGAGCGGGCGTTCGACCTGTACTCCCGGCTGCTCGACCAGCGGGTCATCTTCCTCGGCACCCAGATCGACGACGCCAGCGCCAACCTCGTGGTGGCGCAGCTCCTCCACCTGGAGTCCGAGGACCCTGACCGCGACATCCACCTCTACATCAACAGCCCCGGCGGGTCGGTCACGGCCGGGTTCGGCATCTACGACACGATGCAGTACATCGCACCCGACGTGGCCACCACGTGCGTCGGCCAGGCCGCGTCGTGGGCGGCGGTGCTGCTGGCGGGCGGGGCGGCCGGCAAGCGGGCGACGCTCCCGAACGCCCGGGTGCTCATCCACCAGCCCCACGGCGGGTCCGAGGGCCAGGCCACCGACATGGCGATCCAGATGCGCGAGATGCAGCACGCCCGCGACCGCATCGAGGAGATCCTGGCCGAGCACACGGGCCAGCCGCGGGAGCGGATCTCGGCCGACATCGAGCGGGACTACATCGTGCGCGGCGAGGATGCGGTGGCGTACGGGCTCGTCGACCACGTGGTCGCCGACCGCCGCCTGCGAGCCGTGGCACCCGCCCACCCGGGCCTTCCCGTCGAGGCCGCCGAGCGCGAGGCCGTCGCCGCGGGCTGCTAGACGGGTGGCGTGATCGCCCTCCACTCCGTCGCTCCCACGTTCGCTGCCGACTCGCCCCTCGGCGACGGGGCGATCGACAACTACATCGTCGACTCGTCGGTGCACGTCACCATGGGTGTGATCGTGCTGGTGACGATGGCGGGCTGCGCGCTGCGGCTCATCCAGCTCGCCATCGCCGGTCGGCCCGTCGACCGGCTGGCGCGGGTGCTGCTCGCCGCGGCGCAGATCTCGCTGGCCGTCCAGGCGCTGCTGGGCATCAAGATGCTCGACCAGGGACAGGGCGTGGTGCAGCTCTACATCCACTACATCGGTGGGCTCGCACCGCTCGGCTTCTTCCTCGCGGCCGGCTGGTTCGCCTGGCGGAGCGAGGTGCGCCGCACCCGCGTCCTCGCGGTGCTCACCACCCTCGGCCTCGTGTCGGCGTTCATGGCCTTCACGATCGGCCAGGAGTACGCCAACCGCGGCGCCTGACGCTGACCGGAACCCCGCGGCGCCTGGCAGGTTCAGCACTCGCCGCGGCCCGGGCTCGCTTCGTACCGTCCTCGCATGAGCGAACTGATCCCCGACGACAAGGACTGGACGTGGGTGCTCGACGCACCCTGCCCGGAGTGCGGCCACGACAGCAGCGCGCTGCCGCTCGGCGACGTGCCCGAGCTGCTGGAGCAGGCGACGGCGTCGCTCGCCGCGACGCTCGACCGTGCCGACGTGGCCGTGCGCCCATCGCCCGATCGTTGGAGCGACCTCGAGTACGTGTGCCACGTCCGCG
Source organism: uncultured Iamiaceae bacterium (assembly GCA_964494405.1). Taxonomy (GTDB): domain Bacteria; phylum Actinomycetota; class Acidimicrobiia; order Acidimicrobiales; family SKKL01; genus Actinomarinicola. The sequence goes on along the minus strand of CAZBTQ010000055.1, from coordinate 1,465 downwards.
ACGTCTTCCGGCGCTTCGACGGGCGCATCGCGCTGATGCTGGCCTCCGACGACCCGCTGTTCGACAACTGGGACCAAGACGCGACCGCGGTCGAGGACGACTACGCGAGCCAGGACCCGGCGGTGGTGCGCGACGAACTGCTGGCGGCATCCGCGGCCTACCTGGTGACAGTCGCCGCACTCGATGACGAGGAGCTGGGGCGCAGGGGTCGGCGCAGCGACGGGGCGTCGTTCACGGTCGAGTCGCTCATCCGCTACATGGCGCACGACCCGGTGCACCACGTGTGGGACCTGCACGAGGGACGACCTCTCACCAGCTGACGCGCCGAGCCGTCGGCGTTTACCGTGGGTCGTCGTGCTCCACCTCCAGGATCCTCCCCCGACCGACCAGCAGCTCCTCGATGCGTGCGGCGACGATCCGAGCGCGTGGTGCGAGGCGATGCTGGAGTGGTCCAACAGCGAGAGCATCGCCAAGACCACCGACTGGCTGTTCGCCAGGCCGATGACGATCCTGCTGATCGTCGTCGTGGCGTGGATCGTCAACCGCCTGATCCGGCGGGCGATCCACCGCCTCACGCTGCGCATCGCCGACCCCGACGCCCCCACGGTGGGCGAGCGGATGAGCAAGCTGGGGCCGTCGGTTCTGAAGCCGTCGCGCGACGCGAGGGCGCGCTCGGCGGCGCGTGCCGAGACGGTCGGTTCGGTGCTGACGAGCATCGCCACGGTGATCGTGTGGACGATCGCAGTGATCATGATCCTGTCCGAGTTCGGTGTCGCCCTCGGACCGCTGATCGCCGGCGCCGGCATCGCGGGCGTGGCGCTCGGCTTCGGCGCGCAGAGCCTGGTGAAGGACTTCCTGTCGGGGATCTTCATGCTGCTCGAGGACCAGTACGGGGTGGGTGACGTGGTCGACGTGGGGGAGGCGACCGGCACCGTCGAGGCGCTGACGCTGCGCACCACCCGCCTGCGCGCGGTCGACGGCACGGTGTGGCACGTCCCCAACGGCGAGATCCGCCGCGTGGGCAACATGTCCCAGCAGTGGTCGCGGGCGTTGCTCGACGTGCAGGTGGCGTATGGCACCGACCTCACCCACGCCCGCGAGGTCATCAAGCGCGTCGCCGACGAGATCTACGGCGAGCCGTCGTGGAGCCGGTCGATCCTGGAGCCGCCCGAGATCTGGGGCGTCGAGTCGCTCGGTTCCGACGGCATGGCCATCCGCCTGGTGCTGAAGACGAAGCCGGGCGAGCAGTGGGCGCTCCAGCGCGAGATCCGCTCACGGCTCAAGGAGGCGTTCGACGCCGAGGGCATCGTGATGCCGCTGGCCCAGCGCGTGATGATGGTCCAGCGCGACGAGGAGCCAGACGACGACGAGCCCGACGACGAGCCCACCGGCGAGGCGACCGACGTCTGACCGCTACTCCGGGACGAGCTCGACGTCGACGGTCAGGCCTGCGCGATCGTCGTCG
>CAZBTQ010000054.1:0-17051 GCA_964494405.1 uncultured Iamiaceae bacterium | reverse complement strand
ACCTCGGGGACGCCGTGGACGAAGACGGCGGTCATGGCGGCACCCTAGGCCCGCCTGCCACCGCTCCGCCGCGGCCGACGCCCGGGTCGGGCGCGCCACACCCCGCCCGCCACGCGAACCGCGCCCAACCCCGCAACCAGCCCACGCCGAGCCACCGGTCGGGCGCGCCACACCCCGCCCGCCACGCGAACCGCGCCCAACCCCGCAGCCAGGCCGGGGCCGCGGGGCGCCAGGCGGTCGCGGCCGGGGCGGTGGGGCGGACCTCTCAGCTCACGAGGCGCAGGACGTCGGCCGCGGTGGCGGGGCCGTCGTGGACGACCGCACCATCTCGCAGCGCGACGCATCGATCCGCCCGATCGACGAAGGACGGGTCGTGGGTGGCGACCACGACCGCCACCCCCTCGTCGCGGATCTCGTCGAGGATGCCGAGCAACGCCTCCTTGCCCGTGAGGTCGAGCCCGACGAACGGCTCGTCCACCAACAGCACCTCCATCGGGCGCACGATCCCGAGAGCGATGGACGTGCGCTGGCGCAGGCCGCGGCTGAAGCGAGCAGGCAGGTCGTCGGCCCGGTGCAGCAACCCGACGCGGTCGATGATCTCGTCGATCTCGTCCTCGCTGACGTCGACGCCGTGGAGCGCGGCCACGTAGGCCATGTGCTCGCGCACCGACAGGTCGTCGTAGAGGACCGGATCGTCGGGCAGGAAGCTCAGCGCCGCACGCGCCTCGCTGGTGCCGGCCGGGACACCGGCCACGGTGATGGTGCCGTCGGTGATCTCGAGCAGCCCGGCGGCCATGCGCAGGAACGTCGACTTGCCAGAACCGTTGTGACCGATCAACGCCAACATCTCCCCTGCGGGCACCTCGAGGGTGAGCGGAGCCAGCGCGACCAGGTCCGAGTACTCCTTGGTCACCTCGGCTGCCACGAGCACCGGTGGCTCGTCGGTCCGCTTCTTTCGCTTGATCATCGTCGTCCCGTCACCTGCGTCGTACCCGTCATCGTCATCGCGTTCGTCATCGTGTCCGTCATCGTGGTCAGCTCGCCGCGTCCTTCACACCCGCCCGCTCCTTGCGCTCGCGCTCGGCGGAGTCCATCGACTCCTTGAACCAGGCGTGGATCTCGTCGCGGAAGCGCACCCACGCGACGACGAGCCCGAACAGGAGCAGCATCGGGACCCAGAGGGTCTGCGCACCGACCATCGCGTCGTCGCCCCGCTGGAACGCGTTGCGAGCCATCACGGTCGGCAGCGCTCCGAGCACGGCGATGCCGGGGGGCCACGCGGTGCGGAACGCGAGGCGCATGCCCTGGGCTTCGGGCGGTGTCGCGAGCCATGCGTCGGGGTTGCCCGCGGACGGTTGGCCACCGATCGTGCTCACCAGCGCTCCGGCGACGCCCCCGAGCGCGAGCGGGATCACCGCCGACACGGCCACCTCGGCGGGCACCGCGCTCAAGCCGGGCACGCCTGCCACCAGGGCGGTGGCCATCGCGGTGAGGACCATCACGCCCACGCCCACAGGGACGTGGCGTGCGTGGATCGCCGAAGCGGGGAGCGGCGACGAGTCGCGCCGGGTCGGGTGGTCGATCTCCTGGGCGAGCGGTTCGATCGCGTCGAGTGCGCCGACGAACATCGCCAGGCCGGCGAGGACGACGAGCGGCGTCGTCCCCGCCCACACACCCCGGAGCGCGAGCCCGGCAACCAGCGCGAGCAGCAGCATGCGGGCCACGCGCGCGGCGGGCCAGCGCACGACGCCTCGCATCCCGCGCACCGCGATCGGGAACCGGCCGGTGCCGCGGAACGGGATTCGGATCCAGGGCCGCAGCCGCGGCAGCTCCATCGCCAGCTGGCGCCGCAGGACGATGACGGTCCGCAGGTCCTGCATCGTGGCCGCGAACCGCAGCTGGCCGACGAGGGTCGAGCGTCGCTCGGCCGCCTCCAGCGACGTGCGGCCGAGGTACCGGTAGCCCAGGCCGACGAGCGCGAGCGCGACGACGATCGGCACCAGGCCGTCCGGGCGGAACTCCAGCGGCCACAGGGGCAGGTCGCCGAACGTCGCCGTGGGGCTCCACGGGATCAGGTCGACGCCGTCGGCGAACGCGGCGCCCACGAGCACGACGCCCACCAGGGTGGCCGCCCACGGAGGCACTCGCAGACCTGAGGCGGACAGGGCCGCGCCGTAGCCGAGCGTGACGAGCGTCGCGCCGGTGAGCGCGCCGAGTGCCACCCACGTGAGGGCATGGCCGGGAAGGCGTCGCACGGCGAGGTTGCCAGCGATGCCGCCGACGATGACACCCACGAAGAGCATGAAGCGCAACCGGCGCCAGGCGGGGCCCATCAGCGCGGTGGTGCGATCGACCGGCGCCAGCAGCACGTGGCGGACCTCGGCGCGTTCGAGGGCGAGGGGTCCGCCCCGACTGCCCGACCTCAGGCCGACGGCGAGCACCATCGCGGCGAGCACGCCGACCCACCCGGGCCCGTCGGTGAGGATCCGCACGATCTCCGCGGCGGTCAGCGGCTCGTCGCCGATCGCACCGGAGACGCCGATCACCGCGATGAGGCCGAAGAACCCGGTGAGGTACGCCGGGTACAGGAGGTCGACCCAGTGCACATCGGCCGTGCGCTTGCGACGACGGTACGTCCGCCATGCAGCGAGGTTGGCTTCGAGGTCGGCGTCGGGGTCAGCGGTCAGCACCGTCTGACGACGATACGGGGTGTGCGAGGGGTTGCCATGTCAGCCCGCGGGTCGACGCGACGCGCCCCGCTGGGAGGCCGTAGGTTGTGCGGCGGCGGTCGCGACCGTCGCGGCCACCGGACACGGGGGTGTCACATGGGGGTCCTTGACGGACGGGTCGCGATCATCACCGGAGCCGGCCGCGGCGTCGGGCGCGAGCACGCGCTGCTGTACGCGTACGAGGGCGCCAACGTCGTGGTGAACGACCTCGGCGGCGCCGAGGACGGCACGGGCAACGACGCGACGCCTGCCGACGAGGTCGTCGCGGAGATCCGCGCGGCGGGCGGCACCGCGATCGCCAACCACGACGACGTCGCCGATTGGGAGGGCGGCCAGCGTCTGATCAACGCGGCGATCGAGGAGTTCGGCGACCTGCACGTGCTCGTCAACAACGCCGGCATCCTGCGGGACCGGATGCTCGTCAACATGACCGAGCAGGAGTGGGACGCGGTCGTGCACGTGCACCTGAAGGGCCACTTCGTGCCGACACGGTTCGCGGCCAGCTACTGGCGCGAGAAGGCCAAGGCGGGCGACGAGGTGAACGCCGCGGTCATCAACACCAGCTCGACGTCAGGCCTGTTCGGCAACGCCGGACAGACCAACTACGGCGCCGCCAAGAGCGGGATCGCCTCGTTCACCACCATCCTCCAACAGGAGATCGGCAAGTACGGGGTGCGCTGCAACGCGATCGCGCCCGCGGCCCGCACCCGGCTCACCATGACGATCCCCGGCGCCGCCGACCGGATGGGACCGACCGACGAAGGATGGGACCCGTCGGATCCAGCCAACATCGCGCCGTTCGTCGCCCACCTCGGCCGAGCCGACTGCCGCATCGCCGGCAAGGTGTTCTTCGTGCGAGGCGGCGACGTCCACCTGTTCCAGCCGTGGACGATCGTCGACACGATCTCCAAGGACGGCCGCTGGGAGATGGACGAGCTCGAGGCGTTCGACGCCCGCTTCGCTGACCACGAGTTCGACCTCGGCAACCCCTACCGGCGCCAGGAGTCCTGAAGCCAGGGGCGACCGCTCAGCTGGCGAAGAAGTCCAGCAGGAGCTCGTTGACGCGGTCGGGCGCCGACAACGGGATCCAGTGGCCGGCGCCTTCGACGCGCTCGTACCGGAAGCCGTTCGCGCAGTGATCGGCCGAACGGATCATCTGGTCCTCGAGCAGGGCCATGTCGCCCGACGACCAGATGCCCATCGTGGGCACCTGGATCGGGGGAAGCTCCGGCGCTGGCTCCACCAGGCTGGCCGGCGCCACGTTCGCCCGGTACCAGTTCAGGCCAGGGGTCAGGGAGCCGTCCGCGTCGAGCGCTGCCGTGACGGCGTCGTGATCGGGGTGGTCCGCCCACTCGCGGAAGCGAGTCCACCCGTCGTCGGACAACCACCGCTCGGCGACACCCTCGAACTGGAACAGCAGCATGTACCACGACCGCTGGCGCTGTTCGAGCGAGGCGTTCGAGAACGCGCTCGGGTGGCCGACCGACATGGCGACGAGCTGTGCGACCCGGTCGGGGGCCATCGTCGCGACGAGCCACGCCACCGGCGCACCCCAGTCGTGGCCCACGACCCGAGCCGACGCAACCCCAGCGTCGTCGAGGACCGCGAGCGCGTCGGTGCCGAGCAGGATCAGGTTGTAGGCGTCGACGTCGGCAGGCTTGTCGGACCGGCCGTACCCGCGCTGGTCGGGGACGAGGACCCGGTACCCGGCGCCGACCAGGGCCTCGACCTGATGCCGCCACATCGCGGCGCTGTCGGGAAACCCGTGGAGCAGCAGGACCGGCGGCGCGTCCGCCGGCCCATGGTCGTCGTAGGTGATGCGGACGCCGTCGTTGGTGGCGGTGGGCACGGGCTGCTCCCTAGTCGGTTGCGGTGGCGGGCTCGGCAGCGATGTCCGTGTCGGGCTCGCTGTCGGGAGACGGGTCGTCGACCACCGAGTGCGCGCCCGGTTCGACCGGAGCCCCGATCGCCTTCACCAGGGCCAGGATCGTGACGCCGATGAGGATGAACAGCACGCCGAGGGCACCGACGAGGAACGCGACGCCGAAGGCGACGACCGACGTGAAGAGCGAGGCGCGGAGGAACGAGGCGTCCATCACCGTCTCGCGCCGCTCGTCGTCGCGAGGGAGCTGGGCGTAGGTCATGCCGTCGGCCATGTCGAGCGCGTGGTCGCGGATGACGTTGGCCTGGGAGTAGGCGGTGAACGGGCCTTCGACCGGTTCGCCGGCGAACCACTCGGCGTCGTCGGAGACCACGATCTTCTCAGCGCTCAGCTGATCGTGGACGACGTAGTAGGCGACCCCTCCGACGACGATCATGATCGCCCCGCTCACGATGAGGACGAACCCGACGAGACGGGGCACCTGGGACACGGGACGGCTCCTTGTCGTTCGACGCGACCACTTGGGACTCGGTGACCTGCTGCTGTCGTCCCGGACCCTAGACGTGCCCCCCGGGTCGGACCAGGCCCTCGCGGGCTACTCGAACCGCAGCGTTCCGTCGTCGAGGTCCGCGGCCGACATGAGCTCGCGCTCCACCTCGTAGTCGTGGAGCATCTGCCACGGCTCGTGATCGCCCTGCCGTGGCATCAGGTGCATCGAACGGGTGAGGTAGCCGGGGTTGAAGTTCTCGGGGTCGACCCACGGCCCGAGCACCATGTCGGCCTCGTCGGCGCGCAGCGCCGGTGTCACCTTCGAGGCACCCGTCGCGTCCATGTGGCCGAGCAGGCGCATCAGGAACTCGCTGATGAGGTCGGCGCGCAGCGTCCAGCTCGCTCGGAAGTAGCCGAACACGTAGGCCAGGTTCGGCACGCCGGTGAACATGATGCCCCGGTAGGTGACCGACTCGGCCAGGTCGACCGGCTGCCCGTCGACGGTGAAGATGACGTCGCCGAGGACCGCGAGGTCGAACCCGGTGGCGGTGACGATGACGTCGGCCTCGAGCACGTCGCCCGAGGCGAGGCGGATCCCCTCCGGCACGAACCGGTCGATCTGGTCGGTGACGACCGAGGCCTTGCCCGCGTTGATGCTCTTGAACATGTCGCCGTCGGGCAGGACCGCGAGGCGCTGCTGCCACGGGCGGTAGCTCGGGTTGAAGTGGGTGTCCACGTCGAACCCCTCGGGCAGCAGCGGGCGGATCGACCCGATCAGGAACTCCCGGAGCAGCTCGGGCTGTTCGAAGGACATCTTGGTGATGGCCCCCTGGTCGTGGAGGATCTTGCGGCGGACGATCTCGTGGGTCCACTCGTCGGGGATGTCGAGCTCGCGCAGCGTGTCGGCGAGCTCGTTGCTGTTGGGCCGCACGACGAAGAAGGTCGGCGAGCGCTGGAGCATCGTGACGTGCGCGCAGTCGTCGGCGATGTTGGGGATGAGCGTGGCCGCGGTGGCTCCCGACCCGATCACCACGACCCGCTTGCCGGCGAGGTCGATGTCCTCGGGCCAGTGCTGGGGGTGCACGATCTGGCCGGCGAAGTCGTCGGTGCCGTCCCACCCCGGGGTGTACGGCTCGCCGTGGCGGTAGTAGCCCTGGCACATCCACAAGAAGCCGCAGGTGAAGGTCAGGTGCTCGCCGGTGTCGAGGCGCAGGACCTCGACGGTCCAGCGGGCCTCGTCGGACGACCACGTCGCCGACACGACCCGGTGCTGGTAGCGGATGTGCTCGTCGAGTCCGTTCTCGGCGATGACCTCACCGAGGTACTTGAGGATCTCCTCGCCGCTGGCGATGGGAGCTCCCGTCCAGGGCTTGAACCCGTACCCGAACGTGAACAGGTCGCTGTCGGAGCGCACGCCCGGGTACCGGTGGGTCCACCACGTCCCGCCGAAGCCGTCGAGCGCGTCGAGCACGACGAAGCTGCGGTCGGGGAACGCCTGCTGGAGGTGGTACGCCCCACCGATGCCCGAGATGCCAGCGCCGACGATGAGCACGTCGACGTGCTCGACCGATGCCGTGCCTGATCGGTCGTCGACGGCGCGCTCGCCGTCGGTCGTTGCTGCGTGCGACACGTGTTCCTACCTCCGGCGGGCGATGGCCCGCCATGCATAGACGGCGATGACGGCCCCGATGAGCGACCCGATGATGCCACCAGGTTGCAGCCACCCTTCATCCGAGTCCCACCCGAACAACAGGTAGCCGAGGATCCCGCCGATGTAGCTGCCGACGACGCCGAGCAGCAGGGTCTGCCAGAAGCCGAGCCGGTCGCGGCCAGGGACCAGGAGGCGGGCCAGGTAGCCCATGATGACGCCGACGACGAACAGGTAGAGCACCGTCCAGAAATCGAACATCGACACACCGTCCTCTCGGTGGACACCACGTCCGAGCGTCGATCCTAGGGTTCGCTCGGGCGCTCAGTCCCGCAAGAGGTAGAAGCGGAAGAAGTCGTTCTCCAACGGCAGCACCTCGACCGACGCGAAGCCGGCATCCAGGGCGTAGGACTCGAGGGTGGAGGGACGCATGACGGTGCCCGTCCCGACCGAGTGCTCGTGCGAGAGCCCGTCGGGCAGGCAGCAGGTGATCGAGTACCCGTACATCAGACGCTCGACCTCGTCGCCCGGCGCGTGGAACGTCTCACCGACGTTCTCGTCCATGACGACCACGACGCCGTCGTCGCCGGCGAGGCGGCGCATCCCGGCGAGGACCGACACGGGGTCGGGCATGTCGTGGATGCACTCGAACGCGACGACGACGTCGTAGTCGCCGGCGGCATCGGCGCCGTCGGTCGCGTGGAACCGGACCCGGTCGTCGACGGTGGCGTCGGACGCGTACCGGCGCGCGAGGTCGATCGACGGCGCGTCGACGTCGAAGCCGTCGACGGTCGCGTCGGGGTACCACGTCGCGATGCCGATCGAGCTCCAACCGGCGCCGCACCCGATGTCGGCGACCCGGCCGCCGCGGGCGAGGCGATCGTGCACCGCGGGGACCTGGGGGAACAGGTCGCGGGCCAACGGGCCGACGAACAACGGCCGGTTGGCGGCTGCCTGCGCGTCGCGAGCGTCGTCTCCGAACTCGGCCCAGCTCACACCGCCACCGGTCCGGTAGGCCGTCTCGACCTTGCCGAGGTGTCGGCCCATGGTCGCGACGAACTCGGCGAGCGGCGCGACGTAGGCCTCGCTGACCTCGTCGGTGAGCACCTCGGCGTGAGCGGGCGGCAGCGAGAAGCGCCGATCGGTCGGCGATGCCGACACGTCGTCGACCTCGACGTAGCCGCACACCGCCTGGTGCTCGAGCCACTCCCGTGCGTAGCGCTCCTGGGAACGGGTGCGCGCCGCCAGTTCGGTCGACGTGAGCGGCCCGCCCGCGGCGAGCGCCTGGTACCAACCCAGGCGGCGGCCCAACCACACGGCCTGCACCTCCTGGGCTCCGAGGACGGCCCCGAAGAGGCGCTCGGCGAACTCGTCGGCACCCCCCTGCTCGGCGGGCGCGGTGATGGTGTCCATGTCGGTCATGTGATCAACCTCCGTATCGTCGGGTCGAGGTGATCCTGCGCTGCGCCGTCGCAGCCTCGTTGCAGCCTCGTTGCAGCCGTCGCGAGCCGTCGATGACCCGTACGATCGACCCGTGTTCGTGCGGATCCTCGGCGAGGTCGACCTGGTCACCGGTGAGGGTCCAGTCGCGATCGGGAGCCGCAACCAGCGCATCGTCCTCGCTGTCCTCGGCGCGCGGCGGGGCACCGCCGTCGACATCGCGACGCTGGTGGATGCGGTGTGGGACGACGATCCACCGGCGACAGCGGTCGAGACGCTGCGCAGCTACGTGTCCCGGCTGCGGCGCCACCTCGGCGAGTCGCTGGTGATCGAGTCCGGCGGCTACCGGCTGTCGCTCGGCCCAGAGGAGGTCGACGCGGATCTGGCTCAGGTCCTCGTCGAACGAGCCGCCGATGCTGGCCCGGACACGGCCCTCCCGCTGCTCGACGAGGCCCTCGCGCAGTGGCGCGGTCCTCCGCTCGCCGGGTTCGACCACCTGGCGGCGCTGCGCGGCACCGCCGTTCGACTTGGCGAGCTGCGCCTCGCCGCGCTCGACGCACGGGTCGCGGCACTGGTGGCGTCGGGCCGCCACGGCGACGCCATCCAGGCGGCGGAGGAGCTCGTCGCCGAGGAGCCGCTGCGCGAGGGCGTGTGGATCGCACTCGCCGACGCGCTGGTGGCCGAGGATCGCAACGCCGAGGCGCTGCGTGCGGTGCAGCGTGCTGCTGCCGCGCTCGGCGAGGCCGGCCTGGAGGTCTCGCCGGCGCTGCGAGCCGTCGAGCAACGGGCGTTCGCACCCGACGCTGCGCCTCCGGCGCCTCGCGACCTCCCCGTGGCTCCGGACGAGCTGGTCGGCCGCGCCGACGTGGTCGACGGGATCGTCGACGCGCTCGCCACCGAACGGCTGGTCACCGTCGTCGGCCCTGGCGGCGCCGGCAAGACGCGGGTCGCGCTCGACGCCGCACGCAAGGCAGGCGGCCGCTTCCGTTGGGGAGCGCGGGAGGTCCGGCTCGCAGGTGTCGACGAGACGTCCGCTGTGCTCGACGCCGTCGCGGGCGACCTCGGGTTGGTGGGTGCACCCGGCGGGCCGGAGGCCACGGTCGCCAACGCGGCCCACCTCGACGTCCTGGTCGTGCTCGACAACTGCGAGCACGTCATCGACGCCGCCGCGCGGGTCGCCTCGCTCCTGACCACCGCCGGCCCTCGCGCGCGGGTGCTCGCCACCAGCCGATCGCCGCTCGAGGTGGCGGGCGAGCGGGTCTGGCCCCTCGACGCCATGTCCCCCGACGAGGCCGCGGCGCTGTTCGTGGCGCGCACGACAGCAGCAGGACTCGATGCCGACGGTGCCCTCGACCAGGTCGCCGAGATCGTCGAACTGGTCGACCGGCTGCCGCTCGCCATCGAGATGGCGGCAGCGCAGGCCCGGCACGTACCGCTGCCGGAGCTGCGGCGGCGACTCGACGACGAGGTCGGATCGCTCCGCTCCCAACGCCGCGACGCCGGTCAGCGCCACCAGACGCTCGCTGCGGTCGTCGACTGGTCCGAGCGCCTGCTCGACGAGGACGAGCACGACCTGTGGTGCTCCATGTCGGTGTTCGAGGGGGCCGTCACCGCCAGCGACGTCGAGCAGGTGACCGGGCGCGCCGACGCGTTCGACCTCCTGTGCCGGTTGGCGGATCGTTCGATGCTCCTGTCCCACACCGACGGGAGGACGACCCGGTTCGGGATGCTGCGCACGATCCGGGGCCGAGCCCGGACGCGGCTCGACGCTCGTGGCGACCGAGGACCGCTCGTCGCCGCCCACGCCGCGTGGGTCGTCGCGTCGCTGACCGACGCCGACGAGCGGTGGCGCACCGAGGACGCGCGACGAGCCGGCGAGAGGATCGCCTCGCTGCTCGACGACGCCAGGGCGGCATTGCGGTGGAGCCGGCGCCACGATCCCGATGCCGCGCGACGGATCTGCGCGGCGCTCTACCGGTGGGGCCAGTCGCGACTGCGCGACGAGGTCCTCGGCTGGTCGGAGGACCTGGCCGACGACCCCGACGAGCCGCTCGACCCGACGCGTGCGCCGCACGAGGCGATCGTGCTGTGCGCCGCATCGTTCCGCGCTGCGACGAGAGGCGACATCGACCGGGCGCAGCTTCATGCGGCGTCGGCTGCCGCGGCGACCGACAGCGCCGCGTCGGCCTCGGCCAGGGAGGTCCTCGCCGACGTGCACCTCTACCGTGGCGAGGTGGCCGACGCCGAGCGCGAGGCGCGCACCGGCATCGCCGAGGCCACCGCAGCCGGCGACCCGGTGGCGTGGGCGATGAACGTGGCGGGCGCTGCGCTCGCTGCCTCGTACGGCGGCGACCACGCGAGCGCGGCCCTGCTGGTCGAGTCGGAGCCCCCGGGCCCGCTCCCACCGGCCGCGGCAGCGTGGCTTGCGTACGCGCGCGGCGAGATCGTGCTCGACCGCGACCCCGACCGGGCACTCGCCGACCTCGACGACGCCATCGCCATCGGTGAGTCGGTCGAGGATCACTACGCGAGCGGCGTCGCTCGGGTCTCGGTGGCCTCGTTGCGGGCGCGCACCGGCGACGTCGACGAGGCGACCCGTGCGTTCGTCGACATCATCCGCCACTGGCGTGGACGCGGCGACCGGACCCACCAGCTCACGACGCTCCGCAACCTCGTCACGCTCCTCGTGCGCCGGGGCGAGCCCGATCGTGCCGCGCTGCTGCTCGGTGCCATCGGCCCCGATGCCATCGTCCCCTCCTACGGCGACGAGGCAGACCGCCTGGCCGACGCCCACCGGCAGGCGGTCACCGCGCTCGGGGAGGACCGTGTCGCCGAGCTCGAGCGCGACGGGGCGGCGCTCGACCTCGACGCCGCCGCCATCGCCGCGCTCAGGTGGCTCTCCCCCACCTCCTGACCTCCCCGGTGGACATGCGTGCACCCGGGCGGCGACGATGGCTCCGGGAGGGGCACATGAGCGAGATCCAGGTGCGCACGACCTGCACCCACGACTGCCCGGATGCGTGCAGCGCGCTGGTGACCGTCGACGAGGACGGGCGGGCCGTCGCGATCCATGCCGATTCGAGCCACCCCGTGACCGGCCGGCACCTCTGCGTCAAGGTCGACCGGTACCTGGAGCGGCTCTACAGCCCCGACAGGGTGCTGACGCCGCTTCGCCGCACCGGCCCGAAGGGCAGTGGCATCTTCGAGCCCTGCACGTGGGACGACGCCCTCGACGAGATCGCCGAGCGGTGGGGGCAGCTCATCGACGGCCCTGGACCCGAGTCGATCATGGGCTACTCGTACCTGGGGTCGATGGGCGTGCTCAGCGGCTTCGGCACGATGGAGGCCGTCTTCAACCGCCTCGGCGCGACCCAGATCGAGCGGTCGATCTGCGGTCCGCAGTGGTTCGCCCTGTCCGGCCTCACCCGCTGGCCGTGGGCCGACCCCGAGAACCTCCCCGACGCCAGCACCGTCGTCGTGTGGGGCATGGATCCGGTGTCGACGTCGATCCACACCTGGGAGCTCATCCGCAAGGCCCGCAAGCAGAACGACGCGACGTTGGTCGTGGTCGACCCGGTCCGGAGCCGCACCGCCCGCTACGCCGACCTGCACCTGCGGCCGCACCCCGGCACCGACGGCGCGCTCGCCCTCGCGATGGGCCACGTCGTGCTCGCCGAGGGCCTCGAGGACGCCGACTACCTGGCGGAGAGCACCGCCAACGTCGACCAATATCGGGCCGCCGTCGCCGAGTGGACCCCAGACCGTGCCGCGGCCGAGACCGGTGTCCCCGCCGACGACATCATCGCCGCCGCGAGGCTCATCGCCACCGCCCGGCCCGCCGCGATCCGCCTCGGGGTCGGCCTCCAGCGCGCCGGCGGTTCAGGGTCCGCGTTGCGGGCCATCCAGTGCCTGCCGGCGTTGACCGGCCAGTGGCGTTGGCCCGCCGGTGGCATCGCCGGGTCGGTGTCGCTCGCCTACACGAACATGTCGAAGCTCTCCCGGCCCGACCTGCGCCCGGAGGGGACCCGCGAGGTCAACATGATCCAGCTCGGTCGGGTGCTGACCGATCCCACGATGGACCCCCCGATCCGGTCGCTCTACGTCTGGAACTCGAACCCCGCGGTGATCGCCGCCGACCAGCAGCGCGTGCTGGCCGGCCTGCGCCGCGACGACCTCTTCACCGTGGTGCACGACCAGTTCCTCACCGACACCGCCCGCCACGCCGACCTCGTCCTGCCCGCGACCACGATGCTCGAACAGGCCGACCTGGTCGGCTCGTGGGGCTTCTCCTACCTGGCGTGGAACGAGGCGGCGGTTGCGCCCCTCGGCGAAGCCAGGTCCAACTCCGAGGTCGCCCGCAACCTCGCGGCGCGCCTCGGCTTCGAGGACGACGTGTTCCGCCTCGACGACCACGAACTGATGGCGATGGGGATGGACGGCTCGTTCGCCGAGGCCACCGGCGTCACGGCGGAGCGGCTCCGCGAAGAAGGCTTCGTGCGCGTCGGCGCGCCGACGGGGTCGCTCGCGGCCGATGGGGCGGTGTTCGACTTCCACTGCGCGGCGTTGGAGGGCGTCGGCCTCCACCCGGTCGCCGAGTACCGGCCGCCCAACCACGTGCCGTCGGCCGACGCGCCAGGTCGCCTTCGTCTCCTCACCCTCAAGCGGCACTGGTCGATCAACTCGTCCTACGGTGGGCTGCCGGTCCTGCTCGGCGCCGAGCCCGAGGCGTCGCTGCAGATCCATCCGGACGACGCGGCGGCTCGTGGCATCGGCGACGGCGACGAGGTGGCGGTGCACAACGAGCACGGGCGGATCCGCCTCACCGCTCGGGTCACCGAGGACGTCCCCGCCGGCACCGCGGCCGTCCCGTTCGGGCGTTGGAGCCGCGATCCCGACGACGGGGGCGCCAACTCGCTCACCAGCGACGCGCTCGGCGACCTCGCCAACGGCCCCACGTTCTGCGACAACCTGGTCGAGGTCGAGCGGCTCTGAGGGTCACGACGTCGGCGGGACGGCCCTGACCTCGTCGACCGTCCGCGCACCCACGGCCGTCACGTGGAGCTCCCACCCGCCGAGGTGGACGACCTCGCCCGGTGCGTCGGGGATGTGCCCCAGCCGGTCGAGCACGTAGCCCGCCACGGTCGCGTACGCACCGTCGCCGGCCTCGGGAAGCCCGATGCGCTCCAGGTCGTGCAAGGGGTAGGAGCCCGGCACGGAGAGCGACCCGTCGTCGTGGTGCACCACGCCCGGAGGCACCTCGTCGCTCTCGTCGTAGATCTCGCCGACCAGCTCCTCCACGAGGTCCTCGACGGTGACGATCCCTTCGACCGCACCGTGCTCGTCGATGACCAGCGCGAGCTGGGCCCGCCGGTCGCGCATGGCGTGCAGCACGTCCAGGACCTCGGCCGTCTCGGGGAACATGGCGATCTCCTTGGCGACCCCCCGCACCGGGCCACCAGCGCCGAGGACCAGGTCACGGAGGTGGACGACGCCCACCACGTCGTCGAGCGCCCCGGTCTCGCTGACCGGAGCACGCGATCGGCCAGCCTCGACCATCGTGGCGAGCGCGTCGTGACAATGGGCTGACGCGTCCAGCACGAGCACCTCGGGGCGGGGCCGCACCACCTCGCGCAGGGTGCGGGTGCTCACCTCGAAGACACCTTCGACGATCCCGCGCTGCTGGTCGGAGAACGCACGTCGTCCGACGAGGAGGTCGCGCAGCTCCTCTTCGGAGATGTCCTCCTGACGGCGGGTCGGGTCTCCGCCGAGGACGCGGACGACCAGGTCGGTCGAGATGGAGAGGAGCCACACGACGGGTCGAGCGACCGCGGACATCCACGACAGCGGACGAGCCGCGGCCAGCGCCCATCCCTCGGCGCGCTGCATCGCGATGCGCTTCGGCGCGAGCTCGCCCAGCACGAGCGTGATGTACGACAGCACCAACGTCACGAGGATCACCGCGGTGGCTCGGGCCGCTCCACCGAGGAAGGCGAGCGGCTCGACGAGTGGCTCCGCCAACGCCACCGCGGCGGCTGCCGAGGCGAGGAAGCCGGCCAGGGTGATGCCGATCTGGATCGTGGCGAGGAACCGGTTGGGTTCCCGCACGAGACGGGCGAGGAGCGCCCCCCGCGACGACGTCGCCTCCAACCGCTCGACCTGGCCCTGGCGCAACGAGACCAACGCCATCTCGGTGCCGGCCAACAGCGCGTTGACCAGCACCAGCACTGCGACCAACCCCAGCTGGGGCAGCGCGTCCATCGGATCGTCCTCGCCTGCGTCGTCGATCGCACCCCGCCGGTCGGCGGAG
Source organism: uncultured Iamiaceae bacterium (assembly GCA_964494405.1). Lineage (GTDB taxonomy): Bacteria > Actinomycetota > Acidimicrobiia > Acidimicrobiales > SKKL01 > Actinomarinicola. Next base: position 2,556 of record CAZBTQ010000054.1, on the reverse strand, counting down.
TCGAACAGCTTCCTACCCGACAGATCGAGCGCGCAACGTGGTCCCGGGCGCCCAGTAGCGTCGGCGCCTGTGCCCGACCAGCCTGACGACCGACCACCGCCGGACATGGCGGGCTGGAACCTGGCGCTGCGCTTCGGCGTCGAGCTCGGCGCGCTCGTCGGGCTGGGTGCCGGTGGCTGGAGCCTCGGCGGCCTCGTCGGGGGCCTCGCGGCGCTCGCGCTTCCGCTGGCCGGCGCCGCCGCGTGGGGAGCCTTCAACGTCGAGGGCGACCCGAGCCGCTCGGGTCGCGCGCCCGTGCCCGTGCGCGGTGAGGTCCGTCTCGTCGTCGAGGCCGTCGTGTTCCTCGGGGGCGCGGTCGGTTGGTTCGCGGCGGGGCGTCCCACCGTGGGCACCGTGGTCGGCATCGCCGCGGTCGTCACGACGGTCGCCTCGTTGCCGCGCATCCGGTGGTTGCTGGCGCACTGACGCCTCCCGGACGACCGCCCGGCGTGTCGGTCTCTCCCGACGCGGGCCGTAGCGTCTCTCGCATGGATCACGCCACCGCACCCGTCCAGATCGCCGTCATCGTGGGCAGCACCCGCGAGCACCGCCGAGGGCGAGCGATCGCTGACTGGTTCGTCGGTCGCGCCGCGACGCGCGACGACGTCGAGCTCAGCGAGATCGACCTGGCCGACTTCGAGCTTCCCGAGCGCTACACCTTCGAGGTGACACCTGCGCTGACCGAGCTGCGATCCCGGCTCGACGCCGCCGACGGGTTCGTCGTGGTCACGCCCGAGTACAACCACAGCTACCCGGCGCCGCTGAAGCACGCGATCGACTTCGCCAAGCCCGAGTGGCGCCGCAAGTCCGTCGCGTTCGTGTCCTACGGCGGCGTGTCGGGTGGCTTGCGGGCCGTCGAGCACCTCCGTGGCGTGTTCGCCGAGCTGCACGCCCACACCGTGCGCGACACCATCAGCTTCCACCGGCCGTGGAACGGCTTCGGTGACGACGGCCAGCCGACCGATCCCGACGGTGCCGAGGCGGCGGCGCAGGTCCTGCTCGACGAGCTCGTCTGGTGGTCGGCCGCGCTGCGCGCCGCCCGCAGGGCAGACGCCGTGGAGAGCACCTGACCATCCAGGATCCGACAACCGCTGTCCCGGCGCGCTAGGAAGGGGCGAGATCGACAGGAACGCGTCAGGGAGCCGACAGGTGGACCAACTCGCCACGATCGATCGACGGGCCGCCACCTGGGGCGTGCTCGCGGTGCTCGTGGTGCTGGCCATCACGATCCTCGGCAGCGGCAACCTCCGCTGGTTCGACGCCGCGCTCGTCGGCTACCTGGTCGGCACGCTCTTCGCCGTCTTCGGCATCGTCTACCGCTACCTCGTGTGGCTGCGCCGGCCGCCCACCGCCCTGTTGAACCGGCGTGGCTGGGAGTCGTTCCGCCGGTCGGGCCATCGGGGCCGCAACCTGGCCAGCCTTCCCGGCCTGGTGCTCTCCCAGCTCCTGCTCCAGGGGTTCATCCGCAGCCGCTCCCGCACCCGCTGGATGGCCCACCAGCTCGTCTTCTGGGGGTGCATCCTGGCGTCGCTGGTGACGTTCCCCCTGGTCATGGGCCTGCTGCACTTCCAGTCCGTCGGACAGAACGGCCGCGAGTACCAGACCGTCGTGGCGGGGATCGGCACGTTCAGCTTCGACAGCCGCAGCATCGTCGGCTGGCTCACGTTCCACCTGTTGAACATCGCCGCGTTCCTCGTGCTCGCCGGTGTCTTCCTCTTCCTCGGTCGCCGGTTGCGCGAGCCAGGGGCGCTCGCCGTCGAGCGCTCGAACGACTTCCTGGCCCTCGCCGGCCTCTTCGCCGTGTCGGTCACCGGTCTCGCCCTGACGGCATCGAACCTGTGGATGGACGGCCGGTTCTACGTGTTCCTGAACACGCTCCACGCGCTGACCGTGATCCTCGGGCTCATGTACATCCCGTTCGGGAAGCTGTTCCACATCTTCCAGCGACCCGCCAACATCGGCGTCGCCTACTACAAGCAGGAGGGTGCGGTCGGCGAGCAGCGCGCGTGTCGACGCTGCGGCGAGGAGTTCGCGTCGGCGCTCCAGATGGACGACCTCAAGCTCGTCCTGCCCGCCGTCGGGTTCGACTACTCGGGCCAGGACGACTGGCACCACCAGGACCACTGCCCCCGCTGTCGACGAGCCGTCGTCGCACTCGCCCAGTCCCAACGCGTCGGAGGTTTCGGCTGATGGCCACCCCACCGCTCTCCGAGGAGGACCTCATCGCGGCCTACGGGCCCCACCTCAACACGGCTCCACCGGGCGGGTGGAACGCAGGCCTCGTGCACGACAAGGAGGTGCGCACCCACTGCTGCTTCTGCGGACAGCAGTGCGGGATCATCCTGAAGGTCGGTGGCGACGAGGTGGTGGGCTTCGAGCCCTGGTACGACTTCCCGTTCAACGAGGGGAAGCTCTGCCCCAAGGGCGTGAAGCGCTACCTCCAGAACGCGCACCCCGATCGCCTGCTCGACCCGCTCGAGCGCGACCCGTCGGCGCCGACCGGCTTTCGGACCGTGT
>CAZBTQ010000053.1:14232-17190 GCA_964494405.1 uncultured Iamiaceae bacterium | reverse complement strand
TGAAGAACACCGAGGTCCAGGCGCTGATCCAGGCGATCGGTGCCGGCGTGGGCGAGGAGTTCGAGGTCGAACGGGCTCGCTACCACAAGGTCGTGCTGCTGGCCGATGCCGACGTCGACGGCAGCCACATCCGCACGCTGCTGCTGACGTTCCTGTTCCGCCAGATGCGCGAGCTCGTCGAGCACGGGATGGTCTACATCGCCCAGCCGCCGCTGTACTCCACCGAGGTCGGCAGATCGAAGCTGTACCTCAAGGACGACGGTGCGAAGGCCCGCTTCCTTGCCGAGTTCCCCAACCACAAGGCCGAGTTCCAACGCTTGAAGGGCCTGGGCGAGATGGACGCCACCGAGCTGTGGGAGACCACGATGGACCCCGACCGGCGCACGCTGCTCCAGGTCACGGTCGAGCAGGCGGCGCTCGCCGACGAGGTGTTCTCGATCCTGATGGGTGAGGACGTCGAGAGCCGCAAGCACTTCATCCAGACCAACGCCAAGGACGTGAGGTTCCTCGACATCTGATGGCTGACGACGAGAACCCCGAGACCCCAGACGCGCCCGACGCGCCGGACACCCCTTCGGTCGACGCCGTGCCACCTGACGTCGCGGCGCCCGACGGACCGAGCGCCGACGAGGCCCTGGAGGCCATCATCGGCGGCTCCATCGAGCCGATCGAGATCGAGCGCGAGATGGAGCAGTCGTTCCTCGAGTACGCGATGTCGGTCATCGTGTCGCGTGCGCTCCCCGACGCGCGCGACGGGCTCAAGCCCGTCCACCGCCGGATCCTGTGGGCGATGTCGGAAGGCGGGCTGCGTCCCGACCGCTCCCACGTCAAGTGCGCCACGGTCGTGGGCGACGTGCTTGGCAAGTACCACCCTCACGGCGACCAGTCCGTCTACGACGCGCTGGTGCGCATGGGGCAGGGGTTCAGCCTGCGCCACACGCTGGTCGACCCCCACGGCAACTTCGGCTCGCCGAGCGACCCCCCTGCCGCCTACCGCTACACCGAGTGCCGGCTGTCGCCCATCGCCATGCAGCTCCTCGCCGACATCGACGAGGACACGGTCGACTTCAACTCGAACTTCGACGGGCGCCACGAGGAGCCCGAGGTCCTGCCGGCGCGGTTCCCGAACCTGTTGGTCAACGGCAGCCAGGGCATCGCGGTCGGCATGGCCACCAACATCCCGCCCCACAACCTCGGCGAGGTCGTCGACGCGGTGGTGCACCTGCTCGAGAACCCCGAGGCCACCACCGACGACCTGATGCAGTTCGTCAAGGGGCCCGACTTCCCCACGGGCGGCAAGATCATGGGGCGCGCCGGCATCGCGTCGGCCTACCGCACCGGCCGTGGCTCGGTGCGCATCCGCGCCACCGCCGAGATCGAGGAGCACAACGGCGGCGATCGCATCGTCGTCACCGAGATCCCGTACCAGACCAGCGTCGAGGCGATCGAGCAGAAGACCGCCGAGCTGGTCGAGAAGCGCGAGATCGAGGGCATCCGGGCCATCCGCAACGAGTCGGCCAAGGGCGTCACCAAGCTGGTGTTCGAGCTCAAGCGCGACGCGCCGGCGCTGGTGATCCTCAACAACCTCTACAAGCACACGCCGTTGCAGGTGAGCTTCGGCGTGAACATGGTGGCCCTGGTCGACGGGGTGCCGCGCACGCTGTCGCTGCGTGACGCGCTGGTCGCCTACGTCGAGCACCAGGTCGAGGTCATCACCCGCCGTTCCGAGTTCCGCCTCGCCAAGGCTCAGGACCGTGCCCACATCGTCGAGGGGCTCATCCGTGCCCTCGACATGATCGACGCGATCATCGCCGCGATCCGCGCGTCGGAGAACCGCGGTGCCGCGCGCGAGGCGCTGATGGGCGAGCCGTTCGAGTTCAGCGAGGTGCAGGCGAACCACATCCTCGACCTTCCGCTCGGGCGCCTCACCCGCCTCGGTCGCACCGAGCTCGAGGACGAGCTGGCCAAGTTGCGCGAGACCATCGCCGAGCTCGAGGCGATCCTCGCCGACGAGGGCAAGCTCCGCACCGTCATCCGCGACGAGCTCACCGCCATCCGCGACGCCCACGCCACGCCCCGGCGGTGCGAGCTCGCGGTCGACTACGGCGAGATCGACATCGAAGACCTCATCGACGACGAGGACGTCGTCGTCACCCTGTCGGAGCTCGGCTACGTCAAGACCGTCGCGATCGACGCCTTCCGCACCCAGGGTCGTGGCGGCAGGGGAGTGGCGGGGGCCAAGCTCAAGGACGACGATCTCGTCAACCACGTCCTGCACACCAGCGCGCACGCCTACCTGCTGTTCTTCTCGAACCGGGGACGGGTGTACCGCCTCAAGGCCCACCAGATCCCGATGATGGACCGCACGGCCCGTGGCACGGCGATCGTCAACCTCTTGCAGCTCCAGCCCGACGAGCGCATCCAGGCCCTGATCGACACCCGCGACTACGAGACGAACCGCTACCTGTTCTTCGCCACCAAGTTGGGCCAGGTGAAGAAGACCGCGTTCACGGACTACGACTCGTCGCTCCGTGCCGGGCTCATCGCCCTCAACCTGCGCGAGGGCGATGAGCTGGTGTCGGTGTTCCCCACCAACGGCGACTCCGACATCTTGATGACCTCGCTGCGCGGCCAGACCATCCGCTTCACCGAGTCCGAGGTCCGCGCCATGGGGCGCGCCGCCGCCGGCGTGCGAGGCATGCGCCTGCGCGAGGGCGACGAGGTGGTGGCCGCGGCCGCGCTGGTCGACGACGCCCACTACGTGATCATCACCGACAACGGCTACGGCAAGCGCACCCCGCTCGACCAGTATCCGCGCAAGGGCCGTGGCACCCAGGGTGTGCGGGGCATCGCGCTCACCGAGCAGCGTGGCGCGGTCGTCGGTGCGTTCATGGCGTCCGAGGACGATCAGGTCGTGGTGGTGAGCTCTGACGGCATCCTGATCCGCACCACGGTCGG
>CAZBTQ010000053.1:5722-14132 GCA_964494405.1 uncultured Iamiaceae bacterium | reverse complement strand
ACGATCAGGTCGTGGTGGTGAGCTCTGACGGCATCCTGATCCGCACCACGGTCGGCGAGATCTCGGCCCAGGGCCGCTCGGCCACCGGGGTGCGCGTGATGAACCTCGAACCCGGCACCAAGGTGGCGTCGGTCGCACCGGTGGTGGGCATCGAGGCCGACGAGGGTGTCGATGGTGTCGACGGCCTCGACGGCGGAGCTCTCGACGGCGAGGCTCTCGAGGACGAGGATGGACTCGACGTACCGGCCCAGGTCGCCGCGGACGACGGCCCGGTGGCCGACGACGAGCCCTGATCCGCGACCGCACCGCTTCCCCGAGCTGCACCCCTTCCCCCAGAGCCCTTCCCCACCGATCCTGCAGGTGACGTGATGGAGGTGGGCCATGGCTGGCTCACGGGACGAGAGCGGCCAGGTCGTGCCCCTGGCCGCACTGGCACTGTTGATCCTGGCTGCGGCGGCCTACGCCGTTGGCGCGGTCGGAGTGGTGCTCGTCGATCGGGCGACGGCGCGCACCGCCGCTGACGCCGCGGCGCTCGAGCTCGCAGCGACCGGCGACGACGCGGCGGGTCGTGCGGTCGCGTCCGCCAACGGCGCCGAGCTGGTCGGCGTGCGGTGGGAAGGGCCCACGGTGGAGGTCGAGGTGCGCGTCGGTCGGGCCACCGCGCGGGCGCGGGCGACGAGCTCGGTCGAGTGGGTGCCGCCCGGCGAGGTGCGGTCGGGGGGTGCACCGCCCGGGGGTGCCATCCCGTAAGCTGGTGCAGATGTCAGACCGCTCGGGGGTGGGCGCCCCCACCCACGACGGCGCCGATCCCGACCTCCCAGGTCAGGAGGATGCGTCCGACGACGCTGGCTCCCCCACGCCCCCCGCCGACACGGCTGGGTCGTCGGTGCGTCGCAGGGGGCGTGACCTGTTCGGTGCGATGCTCGGTGCTGAGCCGGCCGATGTCGGCACGCCACCCGGGGTGCCGGACCTGGCGTCTGGGGCGGATCCCACCGAGGCACCCATCGCCACGTCCGACGTCGAGGCGTCGCCGGCCAACGGCGAGACGCGCGCACGGCGGCGCCTCATCACCCGGGCCACGGCCGCCGAGGCCGCCACCAGCCCAGCTCCGGCAGCCGTGTTCGACGAGGCACCAGCGGTCATCGATTCGTCGATGGACAGCGGCGTCGTGGTCGAGGCGCCGGTCGAGGCACCTCGTCGCTCGCGCCGCGGCAACCTCCGCGCTCGGCGGGTCCACCGGATCATCCGTCGCGTCGACCCGTGGTCGGTGTTGAAGCTCTCCCTGATCTTCTACTTCTGCGTCTGGGCGATGGTCGTCGTCTCGGGGGTGCTGATCTGGGGCGTGGCGGTCTCCTCGGGCACCATCGAGAACGTGGAGGGCTTCATCGAGCGGCTGCTGTCGTTCGAAGAGTTCACGTTCAACGCCGACCAGATCTTCAGGTTGTTCGCGATGGGGGGCCTGATCATGGTGTTCCTCTCGACGGCGATCACCGCGATCCTCGCGGTGCTCTTCAACCTCATCAGCGATCTGATCGGTGGCATCCGCATCACCGTGGTCGAAGAGGAGAGCACCCGGCGCATCGTGTCGAGCGACTGACATCGACGGCCCGGGCACGCCAGGTTCCGGGTGGCCCGGCGAGCGCTGCGGCGACTACGGTGCATCGCTCTGCGGGGCTATAGCTCAGTCGGTTAGAGCGCACCCCTGATAAGGGTGAGGTCGCTGGTTCGATTCCAGCTAGCCCCACGCACCAGCACCCATTCCAACGGCCGTGACACCAGAAGGAGACCGCCGTGACGATGCTACGCCGGGCCCTCGTGGCCCTCGGCGTCGCCGGACTCGTGGCCGCGGTGCTGCGCCTCCGCGGTTCGGGCGGCACCCCGCCCTCCGACGGCGGCTGGCGCGAGCTCACCGGCTCGGATCTGCATTGAGCACGTACGGCGACGCTCCCATCAGGCCGGTGGCATGACGGGACGTTCGGTCGCGGTCATCGGCGTGGGCGCGGTCGGCGCGCGCACGGCCCGCCAGCTCGTCAGCACCGCCGACCTCGGCACCGTCGTGCTGCGCGACCTCGACGACCAGCGAGTCGACGCGGCAGCTCGCTCGCTCGGATCTCAGGCGGTCGCTGATCTACCGCCTCACACCGACGTGCCGCGGGTCGAGGTGGCGGTGCTGGCCACCCCGGCGGGTACCCACGCGTCGCTTGCCCGCCGCCTGCTCGAGCGGAACGTGTCGGTCGTCTCGGTCTCGGACTCGGTCGGGGACGTGCGGGCGCTGCTCGACCTCGACGCCGAGGCCCGCGAGCGAGGGTGCTCGGTGGTGGTCGGTGCAGGGTTCTCCCCTGGTCTGAGCTGCATCCTCGCCCGTCATGCCGCCACCGTGTTCGAGCGCATCGACGAGATCCACGTGGCGGTCTGCGGCACCGGGGGCCCTGCATGCGCCCGCCAGCACCACCGGGCCCTGGGTGGCCGTGCAGTCGACTGGCGCGACGGCGGTTGGGTGTCGCGCCGCGGCGGATCTGGCCGCGAGCTCTGCTGGTTCCCCGATCCGGTCGGCGCGCAGGACTGCTACCGATCGGCGCGACCGGAGGCCCTGCTGCTCGCGCCGTCGTTCCCCGGGGTCACGCGGGTCACCGCTCGCATGGCCGCCACCCGCCGCGACCGGCTCACCGCGCGCCTCCCGATGCTGCGTCGACCCCACCCCGAGGGCGGACCAGGGGCGGTGCGAGTCGAGGTGCGGGGTCGTCAGGGCGACGGCCGCCAGGTCCGGGTGCTCGGTGCCATGGATCGTCCCGCGGTCGCCGCGGGCGCGGTCGCTGCGGTGGCTGCGGTCGCCGTGCTCGACGGCCAGGTGCTCCGGCAAGGGGCCGCGGGTCTGGCCGAGCTGGTCGAGCCGATCCCGTTCCTCGCCGAGCTCGCGCGCAGAGGGGTGAAGGCGGCCGTCTTCGAGGGGTCCGGGGCCTAGGCCGAACGGCCCAGAGGGTGGTGCGGGCCTCACCCCCCGTGACAACTCGAATCACATCGGTGTGATTTGTTCGTGGACCGCGCTAGTCACTGACGGAGCGTGGCAATCGCGCTCTCCGTGGTCGTTTGGCACCCTCGACAGCGAGAAATCCGCCAAATCTGGGTCGTTCGGCCCTTGCCGCAACCTGCCTTCACGCGTTTCTCTTGTCACATCACCTCGATAGGGACATTGACGGTCCGTGGTGGCCGGCGTAGGAAGGGCGATAGACAATGAGCGACTCCCCGGACGTTTCGCAGCGGATCGAGCAGCACCTCCCGCTGGTGAAGCACATCGTGTTCCAGGTCGCGGTGCACTTCCCACGTCACGTCGATCGGGAGGAGCTGGCACGTGCCGGCGCCCTCGGTCTGGTCGAGGCGGCCCGTCGCTACGACGACGAGCGTGGCGTGCCCTTCGAGCGGTTCGCCGCCCAGCGCATCCGGGGAGCGATCCTCGACGCCGTCCGTGCCGCCGACTGGGCCCCCCGGTCCGTGCGCAACCTCGCACGTCGCCTCGAGTCCGCCGAGCAGCGCCTCGCGAGCCAGCTCGGGCGTGTGCCGAGCCCGGCCGAGATGGCCGACGAGCTGGGCATCACCCGCGCCGAGCTGGACCGCCTCCAGGACCGCATGTTCCGCTCTGTCGTCCTCGCTCTGGAGCACGAGGTCAACGACGACTCCGAGGAGGACATGACCCTCGTCGACGTCCTCAGCGACAAGAACTCCATCGAGCCGCTCGAAGAGCTCGAGATCCGCGAGATGCTCGGCTACCTGCGTGACGCCGTCGAGCTCCTGCCGGAGCGTCAGCGGATGGTCATCGTCGGCTACTTCCTCGAGGGCCGCACCTCCCAGGACCTGGCCCGCTTCCTCGGCGTCACCGAGTCCCGCATCTCCCAGCTGCGGTCCGAGGCGCTCGAGATGCTGCGTGAGGGCATCGAGTCGCAGTACAGCACCGAGGCTGACGCTCCGGCCCCCGCCGGCCGGGTGGCCCGTCGCAAGGCCTCCTACGCCGAGGCGATCTCCACGGCGAGCGACTGGCGCGACCGCCTCGACCACGTCGACGACTACGAGGTCGAAGAGGAGCCCCCGGTCCCCGTGGGCGTCCCCTGGAGCTGAGCCTGACCCATCGGCTCGGGCCCTACAACCGGACGGCGGTGTGCCAGCGGTTGATGATCGTGGTGTCACCGAAGGTCTCGGTGCGGGCGAGCGGTAGCCGTCCTGCCAGCACCAGCAACAGGTCCGACGCCGGAGCACGGACCGCCACGTCGCCCTTGCCGTGCTCGTGGATCACCGACAGCTCAGCGCCGTCGAGACCGAGCATCCACTCTCCCGCGCCGTCGATGTCGATGTCGCCGTCGGTGGCGTGCAGGTGGATGGTGGATGGCGGATCGGGCCACGGCGTGCGGGCGAGACGTCGGGGCGCCATCACCTCCAAGAGCTCGTCGATGCCGTCGGCCGCGAGTGCTGGTTCGATCGGCTCGGGGCTCTCCACCGCGGCCTGACCGTCCCAGCGGTGCACCGCCGTCTCGTGCGCAGCACGGCGCGACCAGAACGAGGCCGGGCGCGGACCGAACCACGTGGGCACCAGGGTGTCGGCACCGACCTCGGTGAGGCGACGCGCCAGCTGGGCGACGCCGTCGCGCAACCATTCGACCAGTTCGTCAGGGTCGGTGGGCAGCTCGACCTCGGGGGCTGGCGCCATCTCGGCCGGGTCGTCGGCATCGAGCTGGGCGACCTGCCAGCGATGCACCGAACCGAGGTGGTGGTACAGATCGACGAGGGTCCAGCCGGGGCACGTCGGCACGTCGACGTCGGCAGGTGTGACCCGCGCGAGGCGGTCGCCATCGCGTCGAATCGCGTCGATGTAGCCAGCGTGCTCCACGGGGTCAGTCTCGCAGCGAGTCGGCCCGCGGCGGGTGATCGAGGTGGAGCTCGGGGATGGCCTCGACGGTCGTCGACGGCTCCGGCGCGTTCCACCAGGGAACGATGCGGGGGGCGATCTCGAGGATGAGCGCCGCGACGACGACGCACGCGATCGCCGGCCCCCACGCATCTGGGTCGGGCAGATCGAGTGCGAAGAACGTCTGCACCGGCTCCCACACCAGCGCGATGAGGAAGCCCGTGATCATCGCCGCGAGCAGGGCCAGGCGGTAGGCGTTGAACGGCCGGCACAGCATCCCGAGCACGAAGATGCCGAGCGCGACCAGCACGCAGGTCGCCAGCGTGCGGGCCTCGTCGAGCGTGGCGCCCGAGACGTCTTGCGACATGGCGAACGCCACCCAGGTGGCAGCGCCCGCCACGAGACCCGATGGGACCGCGAAGCGCAGGACCCGATCGACGAAGCCGGTCTCGGCCCGCCGGACGTTGGGTTCGAGGGCGAGGAAGAAGCCGGGGACGCCGATGCTGAAGGTGCCGACGAGCGTCAGGTGGCGGGGCAGGAACGGGAACGGTTCGCGCAGCAGGCCGGCCAGCGCGGCGAGCAGCACCGCGTACGCGGCCTTGGTGACGAACAGGTTCGCGACCCGCTCGATGTTGTTGATGACCCGACGGCCCTCGGCCAGCACGACCGGCAGGGTCGCGAACGAGTTGTCGAGCAGGACGAGCTGGGCCACCGCCCGAGCCGAGGGGCTGCCCGACCCCATGGCGATGCCCATGTCGGCGTCCTTCAGCGCGAGCACGTCGTTCACGCCGTCGCCGGTCATGGCGACGACGTGGCCCCGGCGTTGGAGCGCCGCGACCATCGTGCGCTTCTGGTGCGGGGTGACCCGCCCGAACACGGTCGTGCGGTCGATCAGGTCGGCGAGCTCGTCGTCGTCGGTGGGCAGGTCGCGGGCGTCCTGGGCCACGCCGCGCTCGCGGATTCCGGCCCGTGCGGCCACCGCCGCGACCGTCGAGGGGTGGTCGCCCGAGATGACCTTCAGCTCGATGCCCTGGGCGGCGAAGTAGGCGAGGATCTCGTCGGCGTCGGGCCGGATCCGGTCCTCGAGCAGGACCATCGCCACCGGTTCGGTGTCGTCGGGCAGCGTCGGTTCGGACGTGTCGGTCGCGAACGGCTGGGACGATCGGGCCAGCAGGACCACGCGCCGGCCTTCGTCGGCCGCCCGCGACACCGCGTCGAGGCACGCGCTGCGACGCTGGTCGCTCACGTTCGGGGCCCCGTCGAGCACCATCTCGGGTGCGCCGATGCACCAGGAGCCGTGCTCGCCGAAGTCGGCGCCCGACCACTTGCGCGCCGACGAGAACGGCACGACGTGGCGGACCGTCCAGCCGGTGTCGGCTTCGCCGACACCCTCGCCGATCGCGGTGAGGGTGGCGTTGGGGTTGGGGTCCGACGACGCGAGGGCCGCGAGGGCCAGGAGGACCTCACCCTGTTCGACCGGCGACCTGTCGTCGGGAGCGACGAGCTCGACCGAGCCGAACTCGATCTCGCCGGTGGTGATCGTGCCGGTCTTGTCGAGGCACAGGGTGTCGACCCGGGCGAGCAGCTCGACCGACGCCAGCTCCTTGGCGAGCGCCTGTCGACGGGCGAGGCTCAGCACACCGACGATGAAGGCGATGCTGGTGAGCAGCACCAGCCCGTCCGGCACCATGGCGACGCAGGCGGCGACCGTGCCCTGCAGCGCCGCGCGCCAGTCGTCCTCGGTCGACAGCAGCGACGCCAGCAGGACGACGGCCACCGGCGGGATGATGATCATGAGCCAGCGCAGGATCTGGTTGATGCCGGTGCGCAGCTCGCTGTGGGCGAGCTGGAACCGCCGGGCCTCCTCGGCGAGGCTCGCTGCGTATGACTCGGCACCGATGCGGGTGGCGCGGAAGTGGCCGGACCCGGCGGCGACGAAGCTGCCCGACATCACCTCGTCGCCCGAGCCCTTCGAGACCGGGTCGGACTCGCCGGTGAGCAGCGACTCGTTGGCCTCCAGACCCTGGGCCGACACGACCTCGCCGTCGACGACGACCTGGTCGCCCGGCCGGATCGCGAGGAGGTCGTCGGCCACCACGCCCGAGATGCCGATCTCGATCTCGACGCCGTCGCGAACGACCCGTGCCTTCGGCGCGTTCAGCACGGCGAGGCGGTCGAGCTCCTTCTTGGCGCGCATCTCCTGGACGACGCCGATGACGCTGTTCGAGATCACGACGCCGGCGAAGAGCGCGTCTGGCCCGGGCGCGGCGATCATGATCAGGACGAACATCACGCCGATGATGAGGTTGACCGGCGTGAAGACGTTCGCCCGCACGATCTCGCGCACGGTGCGCGTGGGTGCGTCGGGGACGGCGTTGACCCGACCGTCGCGGATCCGCTCGTCGACCTCGGCGTTGGTCAGGCCGGAGAGGGGCGAGGCAGGGGGCATCCCGGCGAGACGCTACTCGGCACCCACCCGGATCGGGTCGAGCCTGCGGACGCCACCAGGCCGGTACCGTGGCGCGCCGTGAGCACCATGAGCAGAGCGCGCGATGGGGTCCGCCTCGACCAGGTGGTGGTGGAGCGGGGCGGTCGCCGTGTGCTCGACGCGGTGTCGGCGACGTTCGCGGCGGGCACCGTCACCGCGCTCATCGGCCCGAACGGCGCCGGCAAGTCGACGTTGTTGCACGCGGTCGCGGGCATCCTCGATCCGCGGTCGGGCACGATCGATCCGCGGCCGGGCACCGACGAGATGCCCGTCGCCTACGTGTTGCAGGGCACCGAGGTGTCCGAGCACCTGCCGGTGTCGGTACGTGAGGTCGTCACGATGGGCCGCTACGCGCGCACGGGTCTGGTCGGGCGTCTCGGTGCGGTGGATCGGCGGGCGGTCGACGAGGCGATGGAGCGGCTCGATGTCGCTGACCTCGCGTCGCGCCAGGTCCGCGACCTGTCGGGTGGCCAGCGCCAGCGGGCGTTCGTCGCGCAGGGGCTGGCACAGGAGGCCGACGTGCTGCTGCTCGACGAGCCGATCACCGGGCTCGACGTGGTGTCGCAACGCCTCATCCTCGACGCGATCGTGGCCGAACGCGACGCCGGCCGGGTCGTGGTCACCTCGACCCACGACCTGGGTGAGGCGGCGCACGCCGACCAGGTGCTGCTGCTGGCGGGCCGGGTGGTGGCGGCAGGTCCTCCAGGCGACGTCTTGGTGGTCGACAACCTGTCCGTCGCCTACGGGCACCGCATCGTGACGCTCGGCGACGGCGTGATCATGCTCGACGACGCCCCCCACCACGACCATGACCACGGCGACGTGCACCCCCACCCCGGCCACCACCACTGACCGCAGGCTCGACGACGGTCAGCCGCCCATCCGGGCGTTGGCGACGGCGCAGGCCTCGGCGAAGCCGAACGCACCGGCGAGGTCGAACAGGTCGCTGCGGGTCACCGAGACCCCGGATCGTGCGACGTGGGATCCGACCTCGATGCCGATCCACTCGCCGACGGGCGGTCGCCCCA
>CAZBTQ010000053.1:0-5622 GCA_964494405.1 uncultured Iamiaceae bacterium | reverse complement strand
GCGACGTGGGATCCGACCTCGATGCCGATCCACTCGCCGACGGGCGGTCGCCCCATGTGCAGGGTGATGTCGGCGTTGATGTAGCCGAGACCCTCGTCGCCGGAGTTGCCGAGCGGGCTGACGAAGTCCGACGCCATGGCGGCGCGCTGGAAGGGCGTGATCGCCTCGTTGTCGAACAGCGTGTGGTCGTCGCGCAGCCACACCGCCTTCTGGCCGTAGGTGCCGAAGCCCCGCCCGTCGACGGGCACGATGCGCATCAGGCTGACCGAGGGCTCCGGGAGGTCCGTCGCGATCGCCTCGGGATGGGGGACCTCCCAGTCGGGCCTGGTCCACACCCGGCCTCCGGGCTCGTCGCCGGCGCGCAGCAGCACGATCGAAGCAGCGGCGACCTCGCGGCCTGCGACCACCGCGGTGACCTCGTCGACCCGCACGCGCCGGCCGTCGCGCCGGATCCGGTGGTGCAGCTCGATCGGCTCCATCGGGGCCGACCGGAAGAGGTCGATGGTGAGGCGGGCCGGGACCATCTCGGGATCGGGCCCGCTGGCCTCGACCGCCCGTGCCGCGAGACCCGCGAGGTGGCGGCCGTGGAGCATGTCGGGCGACCACGGGCTGCGGGCGTCGGGCCGCGGCACCGCCAGGTCGCCGTCGTGGTCGAAGAACCCGGTCATCGTCGCCCCGCCGCGACCGGAGCGACGACCTCGAGCAGCGCCTCGTGCAGCGCGCCGTTGGTGCCCAACCCGCTGCCGTGGTCGGCGCCGGCTCGGCCGTCGGTGGCGGTGAAGCGTCCCCCGGCCTCGGCCATGATCACCGGCATCGGGGCGACGTCCCACACCGCGGCCTGCGGGTCGAGCATGGCGTCGGCACGGCCGGTGGCCACCAGCACGTAGCCGTAGCCGTCGCCCCACGTGCGCACCGACACGCCGGCGTCGTGCACCGCGTCGAGCAGGGCCGACGTCCAGTTGCCGATGCCGCTCGTCATCATCCACGAACCGCTGACCTCGGAGCGCTCCGTCACCCGGGTGGGCTCGCCGTTGTAGAAGCAGCCGAGGCCTCGACCTGCCCAGACGGTCTCGCCGAGCGCGGGGATGTTGATGACCCCGATCGCGGGCCCGTACTCGTCGTCGAGCGCCAACAGGTTCGAGTACAGGGGGACGCCGTGGGTGAACGCCTTGGTGCCGTCGATCGGATCGATCGTCCAGGTCCGGCCGCTGGTGCCGGTGCTCGTCGCCTCCTCCTCGCCTTGGACCGAGTCGTCGGGGCAGAGGGCGGCGAGCCGCTCGCGGATCAGTCGTTCGGCGTCTCGGTCGGCGGCGGTGACCGGCGTGCCGTCTGCCTTGTCGTCAACGTCGAGGTCGGCCCGCCGGAAGTAGCCGAGGGTGAGCTCACCCGCCTCTCGCAGGATGTCGACGGCAGCGCGCACCAGGTCGGGCTCGGCGGGGGGCACAGGTGACGAACGGCTCACGGCGACATCTTGGCAGGGGCCGGACGAGGGGTCAGACTGTGGCCGGTTGACGAGCGGTCCAGTTCGGGGGAACGGATCGTCGGCAGGGGACCAGCTCACCCGTCACCCGCCCGGACCACCCCAGGGGAACGACCACATGACGACCGCCGAGCCGATCATCTACAACCCGTTCGAGCCGGGGTACTTCGACGACCCGTACGTGCAGTTCGCACAGCTCCGCGAGCACGATCCCGTGCACCGCACGCTCGACGGCAGCAACTGGATGCTGTTCCGCTACGACGACTGCTTCCGGATCCTGCGCGACCACTCGCTGTCGGTCGACGACCGCAACATCGCCGACAGCTCGAAGCAGCAGCAGTTCGAGGACCTCGGCTTCGAGGATCGTGGCGTCCGGTCGATGCTGGGGCTCGACCCACCCGACCACGACCGGCTGCGTCGCCTGGTGTCGAAGGCGTTCACGCCGCGGGCCATCGAGGGCTTGCGGCCCCGTGTCCAAGAGCTCGTCGATGATGCCCTCGACGCCATGGCCGACGCCGGGCGCACCGACCTGATCGCCGACCTGGCCTTCCCGCTGCCGTTCCAGGTCATCTCCGAGATGTTGGGGATGCCCGAGTCCGACATGGTGCAGATCCGCGACTGGTCAGGGTCCATGGTGAAGACGCTCGATCCGATCGTCTCCGACGACGAGATGCGCGCCGCCCGCGACAACAGCCTCCAGATGGAGGCGTACCTCGGCGAGGTCATCGCATGGAAGCGGGCGAACCCCGCCGACGACATGATGTCGGCGCTCATCGCGGCCGAAGAGGACGGCGACCGTCTGTCGAGCGAGGAGCTCGCCGCGCAGGTCGTGCTGCTGTTCATCGCCGGTCACGAGACCACGGTGAACCTGATCGGCAACGGCACCCGCGCCCTGCTGCGCCACCGCGACCAGTGGGACGCACTGCACGCCGAGCCCGGCCTGATCACCTCCGGCATCGACGAGCTGCTCCGCTTCGACCCGCCGGTGCAGATCAGCCGTCGCATCGCCCTCGTGGACCTCGACATCGACGGCCGGACGGTGAAGGCCGGCTCGTTCATGGCCACCGTGCTCGCGTCGGCGAACCGCGACCCCGCCAAGTGGGGCGACACCGCCGACGAGCTGGACCTCACCCGCGACGCCGGCCAGCACCTCTCGTTCGGCAGCGGTGTGCACTACTGCCTGGGGGCGTCGCTCGCGAAGCTGGAGGGACAGGTCGCCATCGGTTCGTTCAACCGCCGGTTCCCCTCCGCGCAGCTCGAGAGCGAGACGGCCACCTGGAACGGTCGCATCAACCTGCGCGGCCTCGCCGAGCTGCCCATCGTCGTGGCCTGACGGCAGCCTGGTGGCGGGCGCGCGAGGCGCCGCATCGCCGCGGGCCAGACTGGCGACATGTCCGACCGCTCGCCGCGCCCGTGGCTCGTCGCCGCGCCACCGATCGTGCTCGGTGTCGTGGTCGTCGTGCTCCTGGGGGCGCTGGCCGCGGCGGGGGCGCCCGAGTCGCCCGCGAGCCCGGCACCCGTCGAGTGGCCTACCGCTGCGCCGTCGGGCGGCACCGATGAGTGGGTCGACCCTGCGTCCTCGGGACATCCCTGGAGCGATGACGTCGACGGACTGCTCACGTTCCGCGGCAACCCCACCCGCAGCTGGTACGGCACGGGGCCGGTGCCCACCGACCCGGTCGAGGTGTGGACCTACCCCGACAGCGCGATGTGCTCGGAGTCCGAGGTCGAGCAGGGCGACCACAGCGGCACGTTCGAGTGGTGCGGGACGGGCTGGACCGGCCAGCCCGCCCTGTTCGAGCGCGACGGCCGCACGTGGACCGTGTTCGGGGCCTACGACAAGGCGGTCCACTTCGTCGACGCGGACACCGGCGACGACATCCTCCCGCCGTTCCCCACCGGCGACATCATCAAGGGCACCGTCACGATCGACCCCGACGGGTACCCGCTCGTCTACAGCGGCTCGCGCGACGACAAGATGCACATCGTCGCGTTCGACGGCGACGAGGCCCGCGAGCTGTGGACCTACGACGCCGACGAGGTCGACGGCTTGTGGAACGACGACTGGGACGCGTCGCCGCTCGTCATCGACGACCACCTCTTCCAGGTCGGCGAGAACTCGTGGTGGTTCGTGTGGGAGCTCAACCGCGGCGAGGACGCCGACGGCAGGGTCACGGTCGACCCCGAGCTGGTGTTCGCCGCGCCAGGGTGGGACGACGAGCTGCTCGAGGACCTCGGCGATGAGCAGGTCTCCATCGAGAACTCGATCGCCATCTCCGGCGACACCGCCTACTTCGCCAACTCGGGCGGGCTGGTGCAGGGGTGGGACATCTCGGGCCTGCGGACCGACGGGTCGGACCCCGAGCGCGTCTTCCGGTACTGGATGGGCGACGACAGCGACACGACGATCGTCGTCGACGACGAGGGCTTCCTCTACGTCGCCAGCCAGTACGAGCGCGACAACGAGCGCGAGGCCGAGGTCGGCCAGGTGGTGAAGCTCGACCCGAGCCGGCCGGACGACCCGGTGGTGTGGCGCTGGCACGACCCCGATCGTCGGGGCGTGTGGTCCACCCCGGCCATCCAGCGGGACATCCTGATCGTGGCCACCGACGGCGGACGGGTGCTCGGCCTGGATCGAGCGACCGGCGAGCAGCGCTGGGAGATGTTCCTGCGCGGCCCCACTTGGCAATCACCGGTGGTCGTCGACGACGTGTTGATCCAGGGCGACTGCCGCGGCGGGATGCTCCGCGGGTTCGACGTCGCCGACACCCACGTCGTGCCGCCACAGATCTGGTCGGTCGAGCTCGGCGGGTGCATCGAGTCGACCCCCGCGGTGTGGGGCGGGCGGATCATCGTCGGCACCCGCGGGGGCTTCGTCCACGCGATCGAACAGCGAGAGGTTCCGCCGAGGGTGGTGCCGCCGAGCGGCGACTAGCCGAACGGCGACGCTTCAGCCGAGCGGGGTGACCTGGATGCGCTGGCTGATGAACGAGCCGATCCCCACGTGGCGGCCCTCGATCTCGACGGTGGCGGTGCCGTCGGGTGACAGCGAGGTGACCTTGCCCTCGGTGCCCGGCAGGACCGACGCGTCCTCGAGGAACTCGAGGAGGCCGTCCGCGAACTCGAGCTCTTCGGTGATGCGGCGCACCGTGAACGTCTCGCCCACCGCGACGTCCTCGAGTGTGATCGTGGCGGGATCGGGCTCGTAGGACGAGCCGGGGATCGGGTTGCCGTGCGGGCAGGTGGTGGGCTGGCCGAGGACGCGGTCGAGCGCCGCTTCGACCTCGGGGGAGATCACGTGCTCCCACTTGCCCGCCTCCTGGTGGGCCGCGGCCCACGAGAGGTCGAGGACATCGGTGAGGAACCGCTCGGCGAGGCGGTGGCGTCGCACGACCGTCGTGGCGAGCGCCATGCCGTCCTTGGTGAGGCGGATGGTCTTGTCGACCTCGACCAACCCCTCAGTGCCCATCCGCCTGATCATCTCCGACACCGCCGGTCGTGAGACCTCGAGTCGTTCGGCGATGCGCGCCTGGATGACCTCGACGTCGTCTTCCTGCAGCTCGAAGATCGCTTCGCAGTACTCCTCGAACGCAGGGTGGAACTCTGGCGTCTTGTAGGCCGTCATGACGAGGAGTGTACGGCCGGCCGGCGGACGGCGTCGGCCCGACGGCCCAGCGTCGACTGCAGGTCGCCGACCCGGGGCCTGTAGGGTTTCGAGCCGATGGACGTCACCCCTGCCGACACCGACGCCGCCGCCCGCGTCGTCGCACCGCCTCGGCGCAGCAACGCCGACCGCACCATGCGCCGCCTCCTGCGGCTGCCGGTCGACGGCCCCAAGGCCAGCATCTTCGGTGCGCACGGCGCGTTCAGCACCTCGATCGCCATCTCGGCCACCCGGTGCCTGTTCACCTACGTCTTCCTGCCGCTACTCAGCCCGATCCTCAACCTGAGCGGCGACCTCGGCCCGATCCTCGGTCTGGTGGTCGGGGCCGTCTCGATGACCGCCATCGTGTTCTCGGTGCGCCGGTTCTTCGCGGCCGACCACAAGTACCGCTGGCACTACGCCGCGGTGGGCGGTTCGATCCTCTGCCTGCTCGTGGTGCAGGCCGTGATCGACATCAGCCATCTCTTGGCCTGATCCC
>CAZBTQ010000052.1:0-17630 GCA_964494405.1 uncultured Iamiaceae bacterium | reverse complement strand
CCACACGACCGCCGGGGGCGAGCATCTCGCACGCGTGGACGAGGAACGCCGCGGCGGTGTCGGCCATGCCCGACACGCCGGTCCCCGCATCCCGCAGGCGCTCACGCTCGGTCGACGAGCGGGCGGTGGCGATGGTGCGCTGGCTCAGGAACGGCGGGTTCCCGATGACCAGGTCGACGCCGTCGCGTGGCGCGTCGTCCCACAGGTCGAGCCCGCGGCCGAGTGCGTCGGCGCGCACGAAGCGGGCGCGCTGGTCGCCGGCGAGAGGCCCGGCGCTCCACGCCGTGTCATCGACGTCGGCGGCGAACACCCGGCCAACACCGCTCTCGGCGCACACCGCGGCGAGCAGTCGTCCGTCGCCTGCGGCGGGATCGACGACCGACCTCGGCGCGGGTCTGCCGTCGACCGCCGCGCGCGCGAGCGATGCCGCGATGTGGTGGGGGGTGAAGACAGCGCCCCGACGTCGTGCGTCGTCCACCGCAGCGCGATCCGCCCGTCAGACCGAGGCAGCCTCGGGATCCCACGAGACAAGGTCGGCCAGGCGTGGGTCGTTCGAGAACATCTCGACCATCGGCATGTTGATCCCGATGCGCTTCTGGAGGCGACGGACCTCGAGCTCCTGGTCCCACAGCACCAGCGTGACGACGAGCCCGGCCGAACCGGCACGAGCGGTACGGCCGCTGCGGTGGAGGTACGTCTTGTGATCCTCGGGCGGGTCGTAGTGGACCACGACGTCGACGTCGTCGACGTGGATGCCACGGGCCGCGACGTCGGTGGCCACCAGCGCCTTGAGCTTGCCGGCTGAGAACTGGGCGAGGGCCTTCTCGCGGGCGGTCTGGCGCAGGTCGCCGTGGATCGCCGCCGCGCCGACGCCTTCCTTCTCGAGCTGCTCGGCCAAGCGGTCGGCGCCGCGCTTGGTGCGGGTGAAGAAGAGAATCCGCGCAGATCCGTTGGAGATCGCTGCCGCGACCTTCGGCTTGTCCATCTGGTGCACCTGGATGAACCGGTGCTCCATGCGGTCGACGGTGACGGTCTCGGAGACCACCTCGTGGATGACCGGGTCGGTCTGGTAGCGCTGCACCAGGCCGTCGACCGCGCCGTCGAGGGTGGCCGAGAACAGCAGCGACTGCTGCACGCCCTTGGCGTGGCGGAGCACCCACTCGACCTGGGGCATGAACCCCATGTCGGCCATGCGGTCGGCCTCGTCGATGACGATGTGGGTCACATCGGCGACGGTGACCTCCTTGCGCTCGATGAGGTCGATCATGCGACCGGGGGTGGCCACGATGAAGTCGATGCCGCGCCGCAGGAGCTTGATCTGCTTCTCGATGTCGGCCCCGCCGTAGATCGCCTCGACGGTGAGGCCACGCGTGGCAGCCAGCTCGACGAGCTCGTCGCGGACCTGGGTGGCGAGCTCGCGGGTGGGCACCAGCGCGATCGCGGTGGGGCGTCCCGGCTTGGCGGGCGACAGCCGTTCGATGACGGGGATGCCGAAGGCGAGGGTCTTGCCCGAGCCGGTCTTGGCCTTGCCGCAGATGTCGCGGCCGGCGAGCCCGTCGGGGATCGACATGGCCTGGATCGGGAAGGCGGTCTTGATGCCGCGCGCGGCGAGCGCGGCGGAGAGGTCGGCAGAGACGCCGAGGGATTCGAAGGTGGGTGGCACGGTGGCTCCGTGTGGTTCGTGGGACCGCGACCGGTCCCTGTCGGATGGTTCGCAACGGGATGGGTCCTCTACGTTGCGAACGCAGCCAGACGGACGAGCCGTGACACGTGCGGTGCAGATGACCCGCGAGGGCGCCGAAGCAGGGCGCTTCCTCAGCGGATCATCGTACCCCTCGGGGTGCCCGAGTGGGCGCAGGGCGTGCGCAGACACGATCGCACGTCAGTTCCTCCCCGCTGGTGCCGCCTCCGGCGGCGGGCCGCTCAGGCCCTCCCCGGCGGGCCGGTCGGGGCTCGCGCTATCGTCCGGCAGGATCGAGCGCTCCGCCCGGGATGACGGATCAGCCAGGGGGTGCAGGTGGCAGGGATCGTCATTCGCACGCACGTGGCCGACATCGACTGGTACTGCGAGCGACACGGCAGCGGGCCGTCGGTGGTGCTGGTCCCTTCCGGCGAGGGCGACTGCGGTTCCTTTGCCGCGACCGCTGCGCTGCTCGCCCAACGGTTCACCGTCCTCACCTTCGACACCCCAGGGTTCTCGCGATCGAGCGATCCACCCGGCTTCGACCAGTACACCGCCGCCCAGGCAGCCACCGAGATCGCCAGCCTGGTGAGCGCTCTCGACATGGCGCCGGCGGTGTTCTACGGCTGCAGCTCAGGCGGGGTGTTCACGCTGTCGCTGGTCGCCGACCATCCCGATGTCGTCCGCGAGGCGGTCGTCCACGAAGTGCCCATGCCCGGAGAAGCACCGCAGATCGATCCGTCCATGGGCGACGCGGAGATCGTCGCCGCGTGTCGAACGGCCTTCCGTGACGTCTCGAACGAAGACCCCGATGCCTGGGGCGCACTCGGCCCGGAGTACCACGAGCGACTGACCCCCAACTACGTCACCTGGGTTCGCCACTACATCGGGAACAGCATCCTGCGCGAGTTCTCGTCAGAGGAGCTGCGCCGGCGTCCGGTGACGTGGACGATCGGCTCACGCTGGCCGCCGCCCGGCGCCGAGGTGTTCTTTGGGAGCAACGCTCCGCTCGCCCGCTCGGCGGGCATCGAGGTGGGTCGCCTGCCGAGCCGGCACTTCCCGCAGGTACCGATTCCGGAGGTGCTCGCGGAGCACATCGCGGCAGTGGCCGCCCGCCCCACCGACCGCTGACGGACGCGCCGCGGCGTCGGCGGGGAGGATCGACGGCCGGCTCCTACGTCGGAAGATTGGCCTCGATCGCCTCGACGACGGCGGGATCGTCGGGGGTCGTCATCGGCCGGAACCGCTTGATGACGTCGCCGTCTGGCGAGACGAGGAACTTCTCGAAGTTCCACTGGATGTCGCCCGCTGCGCCCTCGTCGTCGGCCACGTCGGTGAGCTCGCCGTACAGCGGATGGCGATCGTCGCCGTTGACGTCGATCTTCTCGAACATGGGGAAGGTGACGCCGTAGGTGGTGCTGCAGAACGACTCGATCTCCTCGGCGGAGCCCGGCTCCTGGCCCCCGAACTGGTTGCACGGGAACCCGAGCACCGAGAAGCCGCGGTCGGCGTAGCGCTCGTGGATGGCCTCGAGGGTGGAGTACTGCGGTGTGAGGCCGCACTTGGAGGCGACGTTCACCATGAGGGTGAGCTTGCCCTTCTGGTCGGCGAGGCTCGGCTGCGACGAGCCGTCGAGTGCAGCGATGTCATGGTCGTACAGCGACACGGGTTCCCCCTGGATCGACGATGGTCTCCCCATTGTGCCGTCGGCGCAGGGAACGACGCACCGGTAGCTTCAGTGAGTGCTGGATCTGACCCTGATCGACACCTGGCCGGTCGACCACGTGGCCGCCGCGGCGATGCTCCCCGACGGCACGATCGAGGCCCACGGGGATGTCGGTCGGCCCTTCCAGCTCGCGTCGATCACCAAGGTCCTCGTGTCGGTGGCGGTGCACGCGGCGACCGAGGACGGCACGATCTCGCTCGACGACCCCGCCGGGCCTCCCGGCGCCACCGTCGCCCACCTCCTCGCGCACGCGTCTGGGCTGTCGCCGGACAGCGACGCGACCCTGGCCGGCCCCGGTGAGCGCCGGATCTACTCGAACCGTGGGTTCGAGGTGCTCGGCGAGCTGCTCTTGGCCCGGTCGGGGTTGAGCGCCGCGCAATGGGTCGACGAGGCGGTGGCGGCCCCCCTCGGCATGACGGGCACGCGGCTCGACGGCTCCCCCGCCAACGGCGCGGTCGGCACCGCCGACGACCTCATCCGCCTCGCTGCCGACCTGCTCGCATCCGCACCGGTGCTGTTGGCCGCCCCCACCCGCGACCGAGCCACCTCGGTCGCGTTCGGAGACCTCGCGGGCGTCCTCCCCGGCTTCGGACCGCAGGATCCGAACCCGTGGGGCCTCGGTGTGGAGGTGCGGGGTGCGAAGTGGCCCCACTGGACCCCGCACAACGCCTCACCTGCCACGTTCGGCCACTTCGGCCGGTCCGGCACCTTCGTCTGGTGCGATCCCGAGCACCGCTGCGCGCTCGTGGCCCTCACCGACCGCGAGTTCGGGGACTGGGCCCCGCCGCTGTGGACGGCGCTCGGCGAGCGCGTGGTCGCGGCGACCTGAACCCCACCGCGCCACCCCGACCAATCGATGGCAGCCGTCAACTGCACTGCCTGGCTGCCGATGGGAGGGTGCCGTGAACAACCAGGACCACTCCCCGTGAGCAGCTTCGCGATCGCGCGGGCGCGGCGCGCCCTCCAATCGGCGCTGCTCGACATGGACATGCCGTTGCGGAGGGCCGACAGCGTCACCAACGAGGTGTGGCTCGCCGACGAGTACGTGATCCGGGTCAACCGGCGCCTCGATCCGCGCCTTCGTCGGGAGGCGGCGCTCGCCCCGCACCTGCCGGCCGAGGTCGGCTATCCCGAGATCGTCGCCTACGGCGGCAAGCCAGGCGCGGACTGGCTGATCGTTCGGCGCCTGCCCGGCCAGGTGCTGTCACGCTGTTGGCCGACCATGACGGCCACCGAGCGTCGGGAGGCCATCCGACAGCTCGCCGACCGCATGCGTGCCCTGCACCGCACACCGGCACCCCCCGACCTGCCCGACATCGACAGCTCCGCTCCGCAGCTGCTGTCGAGCGTGACCTTCTCACCGGTCATGCCACTGCTGGTGGCCATCGACCGGGCCAAGCAGTTCCCGTTCGTCGACCAGTTGTTCCTCGCCGACGTCGAGGCGCTCATCAGCGACACGGCCGCATCGCTGACGCCGTTCGACACGACCACGATCGTCCACGGCGACCTCACCTTCGAGAACGTGCTGTGGGACGGCAAGCGGATCACCGCGATCCTCGACTTCGAGTGGGCCCGACCCGGGCCGCGCGACCTCGACCTCGACGTGTTCCTGCGGTTCTGCGCCCTTCCCCAACTCCACGTCGCCGAGGACTACGAGCACCTCACCCACGCCGCCGACTACCGCGACGTGCCGTGGTGGCTCGCAGAGGACTACCCGGAGCTGTTCGACTTCCCGAACCAGTTCGACCGCGTGAGGCTGTACGCGATCGCCTACGACGTGCGCGACCTGCTCATCCATCCCCCGCAGGTGCCGGTCGACGAGCTGTCCCAGCACCATCCGTACCACCGCCTGACTGCCACCGTGTCCGGGACCGGCTACCTCAACACGTTCAACGCCGCCGCCCCGCTCGTCTGACGGTCACGCCTCGTCGGCGGGCTCGGCCTCAGCGACCTCGTCTGCATCCGGGCTCACCGTGTAGGGCGAGAGGTCGACCTCCTCGCCGGGTCGTCGTCGTCCGGTCCACACGAACCATCCGCCGACGGCGATGCCGATCAGGCTGGTCCACACGTTGATCCGAACCCCGATGATGAGGCTCGCCGGATCGGTGCGCATCAGCTCCAGTGCCAGGCGCACCACGAAGTAGCCGAGCACGTAGAGCGGGAACAGGCGGCCGGGCTTGAGGCGTCCCTTGCGGTCGAACCAGATGAGGAACCCGCACAGCGCCAGGTTCCACAGGCTCTCGTAGAGGAACACTGGGTGGAAGGTCGCCTTGTCGGCGTACTCGACGGGACGGCGGGCGGCGTCGATCTCGAGGCCCCACGGCAGGCCGGTCGGGCCGCCGAAGAGCTCTTGGTTGAACCAGTTGCCCCACCTCCCGATCGCCTGGGCCAGCGGCAGCGCCGGCGTCGCCGCGTCGAGCACCACCGGCAGCCGCATGTGGCGACGGTGCGCGACCCACAGCCCGACGATGACGCCGAGGGCCATGCCGCCGGGGATGCCGAGGCCACCCTCCCAGACCTTCACCACGTCGGACCAGCGTCCCTGGTAGTGCCGCCAGTCGGTCGCGACGTGGTAGAGCCGCGCGCCGATCAGGCCGGCAGGGACCGCCCAGATCGCGATCGCCCCGATGTCCTCCGGGTCGCCTCCGCGGGCAGCCCAACGCCGTTGGGCGAGCCACACGGCCGCCAGGACGCCGAAGGCGATCATCAGCCCGTAGGCCGTGAAGGGACCGAGCCGGTTCGAGCTGGGGCTCGGGATCGACGCGAGCACCACGGCGAGGGGAACGGTCACGGAGCCCACGCGGCAGGGTCTGACCCGTAGAGCGCTGCGCCTCCCGCACGCACCGCGCCCAGGAGTCCGTGCACCTCAGGGAGCAGCTGTTCGACGAAGAAGCGAGCGACGGCCAACTTGTCGGCGGCCGCGGCCGGGTCGAGGGCGGGCGCAGCCGATGCGTCGCCGTCGACGACCGCCGCGGCCACGAGCGCCTGGCGCGCCATCAGCCACCCGCCGGTGGTGACCGCCATCATCCGCAGGTAGGGGGTGGCGGCCGCGAGCGCGTCGACCGGGTCGGCGAGACCGTGTTCGAGGATCCAGTCGGTGGCCGTCGACGTCGCATCGATCGCCGCCGCGAGCTCGTGACGTGCCGTGTCGAGCCCGTGCGCCTCGCCAGCTGCGTCGAGCGCGTCGAGCACCGATCGCATCCTCGCCAGGTGGTCGGCGACCACTCCTCCGCCACGCATCGGCAGCTTGCGACCGACGAGGTCCATCGCCTGGATCCCGTTGGTGCCCTCGTAGATGGCGGTGATGCGGGCGTCGCGGTAGTGCTGGGCGATGCCGGTCTCCTCGATGTAGCCCATGCCGCCGTGCACCTGGATCGCGGTCGAGGTGACCTCGGTGCCGAGGTCGGTCGACCAGGCCTTCGACAGAGGGATGAGCAGGTCGACCAGCTCCTGCTGCGCGGCGCGCACCTCAGCGTCGGGGTGGTGGGTGGCGAGGTCGATGGCGCCAGCGTTGGTGTAGATCAGCGCTCGCATCGCGTCGATCCGCGCCTTCATGGTGAACAGCATCCGTCGCACATCCGGGTGCTCGACGATCGGCGAGCTGGCCCCGCGCTCGGCTCCGGGCGCTCGGCCCTGACGCCGCTCCTGCGCGAAGGCCAACGTCGGCTGCCACGCCCGCTCGGCGAGCGACAGGCCCTCCAGGCCCACGCTGAGACGGGCGCTGTTCATCATCGTGAACATGTACGCCATGCCGGCGTTCTCCTCGCCGATCAGCTCGCCGACGGCGCCGCCGTCCTCACCGAACGACAGCACGCACGTCGGACTCGCCGTGATGCCCATCTTGTGCTCGATCGACACGCACCGGACGTCGTTGCGCTCGCCGGGCGTGCCGTCGGCGCCGACGAGGAGCTTCGGCACGATGAAGCACGAGATGCCCTTGGTGCCAGGTGGCGCGCCCGGGGTCCGCGCGAGCACCAGGTGGACGATGTTGTCGGCCATGTCGTGGTCGCCGAAGCTGATGAAGATCTTCGTGCCGTAGAGCCGCCATCGGCCGTCGTCGCCGCGCTCGGCCCGGGTCCGCAACGCGCCCACATCGCTGCCTGCGTCGGGCTCGGTGAGGTTCATCGTGCCGGTCCACTCGCCGGTGATCATGCGGGGCAGGTAGCGCTGCTTCTGATCGGCCGACCCGTGGTGGCTCAACATGTCGATGGCGCCCTGTGTGAGCAGCGGGCACATCGAGAACGCCATGTTGGCGCTGGTCAGCAGCTCCTGGAGGGCGACCCCGACCAGCCACGGGAAGCCGCCTCCGCCGTACTCCGGGTCGAACGCCACACCGCCCCATCCGGCGCCGACGTAGCGGGCGTACGCGTCGACGAAGCCGTCGGGCGTGGTGACCTTGCCGTCGTCCCACCGGCTGCCCTGGCGGTCGCCGGGCGCGTTCGTGGGCGCGACGACCTCGGCCATGAAGCGCCCCGCCTCGTCGAGCAGCGCGGCGACCGTGTCGCGGTCGGCGTGCGCGAACGGTTCGAGCGCGGCGATCTCGCCGAGCCGGCCGAAGGTGTCGAGTGCGAACGCGAGGTCGCGCTGCGGCGCGGTGTAGTCGGTCACGGCGCCAGGCTAGGCGGCCGACCCGTCGCCGCCGATCGGCGAGGCCTCGGCCTCGCCCATCAGCTCGACTCGCCTACAGCGGATCGCCCAAGGGCCCGGGCTCGGGCTCGGGCGGATGGGGCTGGAAGTGGTGCTCGTCGTGGTAGCCGGTCACGACCCGCTCGACCTGTCCCGGGTCGGCGGTGCCCTCCAGCTCGAAGGCGTCGAACTCGCGTCCGTTGCGCAGGATGTAGACCGTCGACTGGCCGTACCAGCGGTACGAGACGCCGCTCGCGTCGTCGGGTTCGAACACCGTGTAGCTGATCACAGCGGGGACCGTAGTCGCCGAGAACACCTGTCCGTGACGGTCCCGCTGGTACCGTCACGCGCTGTGACGCCCCGCCGCCGACAGCCGTCCTGGCACCTGCGGTGGTCCAGCATCGAGGTCCAGGGCCGGCCCGCCCGCTACGGCGAGGCTGGTGAGGGCACACCCTTCATCTTCCTGCACGGGTGGGGGCTGTCGGACCACACGTACAAGCGTGCACTCGGCCGACTCGCACGCGCCGGCGTGAGGGTCATCGCGCCGTCCCTGCCCGGCTTCGGGGGCAGCGCTCCCCTGCCCGGCGACCAGTTCGGGCTCGAGGGCTACGCCAGCTGGGTCGACGACTTCCGCGCCGCGCTCGGCATCGACGGCCCCTGGTACCTGGGCGGGCACTCGTTCGGCGGAGGCGTCGCGATCACCACCGCGCACCGCCACGGCGACGACCTGCGCCTGCTGGTGCTGGTGAACTCGATCGGCGGGTCGGTCTGGAAGCGCAGCACCCGCGGATCTCGGCACCTGGCCGACCGGCCGCTGTGGGACTGGGGCATCCACTTCCCCTACGACGTGGCCGGCCCGCGCACGTTCCGAGCGGTCGTCCCCGTCATCGCCCGCGACATGGCCCGCAACATGCTGCGCGACCCGCTCGGGTTCATCAGGATCGGGCGGCTGGCGAGCAGCGCCAACCTCCTCGACGAGCTCGACGAGCTGCGGCGTCGGGAGCTGCCCGTCGTCGTCTTGTGGGGCGACGAGGACAGGGTCCTCCCCACCGCGTCGATGCAGGCGATGGTGGACGCGCTCGGCAACGAGCCCGAGGTCGTACCGGGCAGCCACGGCTGGCTGCTCGAGGACCCCGATCGGTTCGGCGAGATCATGACCAACGTCGTCGGCGTCGCCGAAGCCGCACTCGCCGCACAGGACGCCGACGAGACCGTCTGACCCCGGCCTACGGCATGGTCGACCCGGTCAGCTCAAGACGTCGTTGACGCGATCGAGCGCGTCGTCCTCGGAGACGTCGAGGGCGAACGACAGCTCTGACACCAGGACGCCACGAGCCCGCACGAGCATCGACTTCTCGCCGGCGGACAGGCCCTTGGCGGCCTCGCGCAACGCCAGGTTCCGCACGACCTCGGCCACCTGGTAGACGTCGCCGGACTTCAGCTTCTCCTGGTGGTTCTTGAAGCGGCGGCTCCAGTTCGACGGCTCTCGCACGTCCTTCTTGCGCAGCAGCTCGAAGAGGTCCTCGACGTCTTCCTGGCTGATCGGCTCGCGCATGCCGACCTCTTCGGCCTTGTCGGTGGGCACCGACAAGGTGAGGTCGCCGTGGGCCATCTTCAGGACCAGGTACTCGGTCTCCTCGCCGAACGCGACTCGCTTCTCCTTGCGCTCGATGATCGCCGCACCGTGGTGCGGGTACACGACTCGATCTCCGGGCTTGAACGACATGTGACTCCTGGGGTGGCACCGAGCGGAGCGGCCGAGGGGGCGTTCCGGGGGTTCAAGGATGCCAGATCGTCGACCGTTCCCACGCATCGGTCAGGTGAGCCGACCCTGGTTCCAGTGACGGCGGCACAGCAGCTCGTAGGTGACCTCAGGGGCGTCTGGATCCTCGAGCGACGACGCGCCGGTGTCGCCGATGACCACCACGTCCCCCTCGAACACCTGCTTGCCGTCGACGAGCCGGGCGTTGTGGGTGGCGCGCTTGGTGCACCAGCAACGGGCCTCCACCTGGAGCTCTTGACGTTGGTCGGCCAGCTCGAGGAAGCGCGACGTTCCCTCGAAGAGGCGTCCACGGAAGTCGGTGAGCAGGCCGAACGCGTACACGTCGGCATCGAGCAGGTCGACCACCTCGCTGAGCTGATCGACCTGGGACGGCAGGTAGAACTGAGCCTCGTCGCAGACCAGGTACTCGAGCGAACCGTGCTCGGCGATGACGTCCTCGGCGAGGCGGTACAAGTCGAGCCCGTGATCGACCTCGATCGCTGGTTCGGAGACGCCCAACCGGCTCGACACCGACGACGTCGCGCGATCGAGCTGGGTGAGCAGGAGCCCGTTCTGCCCGCTCGCCGACAGGTTGTGGTGGATCTGGAGGGCGAGGGTGCTCTTCCCCGAACCCATCGTGCCGAAGTAGAAGCTGAGCTCGGCCATGGCCCGGGAGGCTACCGCTGGTCGGCGGTGCCGGTCGTCGGAGCTGCGCCCAACCGGTGGCGAGCCCGCACGACGAACGGCTCGCCTGGTGCCGTCTGCTCCACGAGGCACAACTCGTCGATCAGGAACGGTGCACCGTCGTGGGGAGCGAACCACGCCTGCGCGGCCGAGACGACGCGGTCGCGCTCGACGTCGCGCATCCGCCGCGACAGCGTCATGTGGTAGCGGAACTCGTCGAGGACGTAGGGATAGCCCCACTCGATCAGGTACCGCTCCTGGGCAGGCGAGAGGCGGGCGCGGCGTCGGCGAGCGACCTCCAGCTCGTCGGCCGGTCGTCGGAAGCGGTCCAGGTCACGGACGCAGGCGGCGGCGAGGTCGGCAAGCGCTGCGTTCGGCTCCTCGGGTCGCAGCGCGACGAACCCTGCGAGGACGTCCACCACGAGCGTGTCGACGAGCACCGGCTCGCGTTCCGCGGCGAGCGCAGCGACGGCGCGGTCGACCTCGGCGACCTCGACCGCGTCGGCGAGGCGAAACGGGGGCTTGAGCGTGCCGTGGAAGCCGTACAGGCGCGCCTCGTCAGTGATCTCGTCGATGTCGACATCGTCGAGCTGTGGACGCTCGATCGTCGCCGGGTCACCCCCGTCGATGTCGCGGCCGAGCCACGCGGTGGCCAGCCGACCGAGGTCGGTGGTGCCCCGGGGTGCCGCGTAGACGGCCAACCTGCGTTGCGCGGCGGCCTGGATCTGGGAAGGAGATGGTTCGGGGGCGATGGCGCCGAGGCTACCGGCCAGATGGATCGCCGCTGTCGGCGCTGCGCACCAGCGCAGCGAAGGCGTTCGGATGCAGCGGCGGCGCGCACCAGAACCCCTGCCCTTGAGTGCACCCGATCGCCGCGAGGTGGTCACGCTGCTCCACCGACTCGATGCCCTCACCCACCGTCGCGAGCCCGAGCGACTCCGCCAGCCTGACGATCGCGGTGACGATCGCCGTGTCGTGCTCGTCGTGACCCACCCCGTCGACGAAGGACCGGTCGACCTTCAACATGTCGAGATCGAGGTGGCGGAGGTAGCTGAGCGAGGAGTGGCCGGTCCCGAAGTCGTCGAGCGCGAGACGCACACCGCACGCCCGGACCGCCTTGAGCTCGCTCGTCGCGTCATCTCCCGCGAGCAGGGCGCTCTCGGTGATCTCCACACAGAGTCGACTCGGCTCGATGTTCGACTCATGGAGCGCGCGCTGCACGGTGTCGGCGATGCCACCCTCGACGAGCTGGCGCACCGACACGTTGACGTGGAGGTCGAGGTGCCCACCGAGACCGTCGCGATCCCACTCTGCCAGCTGTCGACACGCCTCGTGCACGACCCACTCCCCGATGGGCACGATGATGCCGGTCTCCTCGGCCACGTCGAGGAACACGTCGGGCGACAGCTCGCCGCGCTCGGGGTGGTGCCACCGCAGCAGCGCCTCCGAGCCGGTCAACTCACCGGTCATGAGCGACACGATCGGCTGGTACCGCAACCTCAGCTGGTGTTCGGGCACCGCTCCTCGCAGCCCCACCTCGACCTGCACGCGCTCGCGCGCCATGGCCACGAGGGTGCCCGAGAACAGCGCGGCGCGATTGCGTCCCGCGGCCTTCGCCGAGTACATCGCCGCATCGGCGTCGCGCAGGAGACCAGGCCGATCGGACGCGTCGGGCCGTGAGATGACGACCCCCACGCTGGCCGTCGAGTAGATGGTCCCGGTGCCGACCAGGAACGGTTCGCGGAAGGCCGCGACGATCCGGTCCGCCATGCTCAGCGCTTCGCCCTCGTCGTCGATCGGTTCGCACAAGATGACGAACTCGTCGCCGCTGAGGCGAGCGACGACGTCGCCGCTCCGCACTGCGACGCAAAGGCGGTCGGCCGCCTGGACGAGGAGCGAATCGCCCACGCTGTGCCCGAACGAGTCGTTCACGAGCTTGAACCGATCGAGGTCGAGGTACAGCAGCGCCAGGCGCGCACCGGTGCGCTCCACGCGGGCGAGCGCAGCGTCGACCAGCTCGTCGAACTGGCGTCGGTTCGGCAGGTCGGTCAGCGGGTCGCGCCGCGCCTGTGCCATCAGCTCGGCCTCATGTCGCCGATCCGCGGTGACGTCGCGCATGTTGGCGACGACCCCTTCGACAGCGGGATCGTGCAGGAGGTTGGTCATCACCTCTTCGATGTCGACCCAGTGGCCGTCGGCGTGCCGGCAGCGGTAGGAGCAGGTCGTGACCGCACCTGCGCGGTCCAAGACCTCCACCTGGGCGACGGCGACGCGGTGGCGGTCGTCGGGATGGACCAACCCGAGCCGCTCGTCGGGATCGACGAGCTCGGATGTGTGCCCGGTGATCGATGCCACCGCTGGGCTCGCCCAGACGGTGCGCAGCCGGTCGTCGAGCAAGCGCACGCCGTCGGTCGCGTTGTGGATCATGGCCCTGAAGCGCTCCTCGCTCGCGGCGAGCGCCTTTTCGGCAGCGCACCGTCGGAACGCAGCGCCGAACACCGGGGCCACGGCCGCGAGCAGCCACAGGTCTGCTCGATCGAAGGCCTGGGTCCCGCGGACGGCGTCCAGCCCGACGAGCCCATCGAGCTCGCCACCCTGCAGGATCGTGTGGGCCGCCAGCGACTTGATGTCCTGGAGCTCGAGCAGGACTCTCTCTGCAGCCTGGGACTCGGGCATGTCCGCCACGGACGGGACGATGAGCGAGTCGCCGCCCTCGGTCCACTCGCTGAACGACGGGAGGTCGGCGAGGCGCAGCCCGCGCAGCTCGTGCGCTTGGGGGAGGATGCCTTCTCCGCACCACTCGTGGGTCTGGTGGACGGTCCCGAGGTCACGATCGAACCTGAGGATCCAGGCCCGGTCGACACCGCAGAAGCGACCGATCTCCCCGAGGGCGTCGAGCAGCGCGTCGTCGAGGTCGGCCGCCGACACGTCGACGAAGCGCGGCGCCAGAGACGCGAGCAGCTCCTCTGCCGCGAGACGTCGACGCAGGCGCTGTTCGGCCAGCACCCGTGCGGTGATGTCGCGAGCGCTGACCACGAGCGCATCGACACCCTCGAGTCCGAACTGGTTGACGATGCGCACCTCGGTCCAGACCCAGGTGCCGTCTTTGATCATGATGCGGTGGGTCACCGCGAACATCTCCCCCCGCTCCGCCGCAAGCGCCTCCGTGTAGACACGTCGCACCTCGTCGCGGTCATCGCGGTGGATCCAGCGGAGCAGCTCGCGGTCGGTCGTCTCCTCGCTGCCACCGTCGGGCTCGCCGCGGTCGAGCGTCAACAGGTCGACGACTTGTGATCGCAGGTAGCGGATCGTGCCTGAGCGATCCATGAAGAACACGGTGTCCGCGCTGGCCGCGACGATCGAGTCGAGCGTTCCCGCCGCGGCCGCGAGCTGACGGCCTGCATCGCTGAGGACGTCATCGTGACGCGGCGACTCACCCACGCCCATCCATCGGCCATTGACAGACGTCGATGAGCACCGGGCGTTGCTGGCGATCCGCGGCCGACACGTCAGCCGTTACGCTCGATCGCGATGGCGAACCCCACCCTGTCTCCCACGCCGGTTCGGCCCGATCTCGACGACGGGGATCACGATCGGTTCGCGCACTACGCGCGCAAGGCCGACATCACCAGGGCCGCCGTGACCGGCGAACAGATCACCGCGATCTGCGGCAAGAAGTTCACACCGACCCGCGACCCCGAGCGCTATCCGGTGTGCCCCACCTGCGCCGAGATCAAGGCCTCGCGAGCCGGGTGAGCATGCGCTGAACAGTGTCGCATGCTCTGTCCTCGCCCGCTCTTGCCGCCTTCGGCGGCGGGCCGCTCGGGCCACGGCCTCGCCTTCGGCTCGATCTCTGAATCGATCGGCCTCGATGAGAGGCCGCCGGTAGGGTCGCCCCGATGAGCACCGCCGAGCGAGAGCACCTGGTCGTCGCACGGGGTCTCACCAAGTCGTTCGACGGCCTGCGAGCGGTCGACGGCATCGACGTCGACGTTCGCCGCGGCGAGATCTTCGGCTTCCTCGGAGCCAACGGCGCCGGGAAGAGCTCCACCATGCGGATGATCGGGTGCATCTCCGAGCGCGACGGCGGCGACCTCGAGGTCCTCGGACTCGACCCGTCGCGCGACGGCTCGAAGATCCGGGCACGGATCGGCGTGGTCCCCCAGGAGGACAACCTCGACACCGAGCTGACGGTGTCGGACAACCTGGCGATCTACGGCCGGTACTTCGACATCCCCCGCGACGAGGTGCGCCGCCGCACCGAGGAGCTGCTCGAGTTCGCGCAGCTCACCGAGCGGCGCGTCGACAAGGTCGATCCGCTCTCGGGAGGCATGAAGCGCCGGCTCACGATCGCCCGGTCGCTCATCAACCGACCCGAGCTGCTGTTGCTCGACGAACCGACCACCGGGCTCGACCCGCAAGCTCGCCACCTGCTCTGGGAGCGCCTGTACCAGCTCAAACGCCGTGGGGTCACCCAGGTGTTGACGACCCACTACCTCGACGAGGCCGAGCAGCTGTGCGACCGGCTGGTGATCATGGAGAAGGGTCGGATCGTCGCTGCTGGGTCTCCACGCGAGCTGATCGACGAGCACGCGACCCGCGAGGTCGTCGAGCTGCGGTTCGCGGCCACAGAGCACCGCGACGCGGCAGCGGAGCAACTCAGCGATGCAGGAGCGCGGGTCGAGGCCCTCGCGGAGCGCGTGCTCGTCTACACCGACGACACCGAGGCGACGATGGCCCGCGTCGAGTTGCTCGTCATCGCGCCCGCGTCGGTGCTCATCCGGCGATCCACGCTCGAAGACGTGTACCTCATGATCACCGGCCGGACGCTCGACGAATGACCGCACCGACCGGCGTCCTCCGGGTGGTCGAGCGCGAGGCGCGGATCTTCCGCCGCCTGTGGCGAGGTCCGGTCGTGCTCAGCTTCGTCACGCCAGTGCTCTTCCTCGCCGCGATGGGCCTCGGCATCGGCGGTCTGGTCGAGGACCCCGACAGCTCGCTCGGCGGACTGGACTACCTCGCGTTCGTGGCGCCGGGCCTCATGGTCGCCAACGCCATGCAGGTGGCCGCTGGCGAGTCGCTGTGGCCGGTCATGGGCGGCAAGAAGTGGATGGGCACCTACCACGCGATGGTGGCGACCCCGCTGCGAGCCTCTGACGTGTTCGGCGGACACGTCGTGTGGAACGGCGTCCGCTCCGCCCTGTCCTCCACCGCGTTCCTGATCGTCGCGGTCGCGCTCGGCGCGGTCTCGTCGTGGTGGGCGCCGCTGTCGATCGTCGCCTCGGTGCTGTGCGCCATGGCGTTCGCCTCGCTGCTCGCGGCGTTCTCGATCGGCCAGGACGGCGACGCCGCGTTCCCGCTCGTCATGCGGATCGGCGTCGTCCCGCTGTTCTTGTTCTCCGGCACGTTCTTCCCGATCGAACAGCTGCCCGACTGGATCCGTCCGATCGCGTACATCTCGCCGCTGTGGCACGGCGTCGCGCTCGCACGGGGTGCCACGACGGGTGTGCTTCCGCTCGACGCGGCCACCGTGCACGTCGCCGCGCTGGCCGGGTTCATCGGGCTCGGCTGGTGGTGGGGCGCACGCCGGTTCACCGCGGAGCTCCAGTCGTGAACAGCACCGCGCAGACGGTGCGCGACCTCGCCACCGCTGGCGGGCGCATCGCGCCGCCGGGGACGTTCGTGCGTCGGCCCCTCGCCGTGCTCGAACGGAACGCGCTCGCGTACCGACGCATGTGGTGGGCGTTCCTCAGCGGGTTCGTCGAGCCGTTCCTCTACCTGGCGTCGATCGGCATCGGCGTCGGCGCGCTGGTCGGCGATGTCGAGCTGGCCGACGGCACGACCGTTCCCTACCAGGTGTTCGTCGCTCCAGGACTGTTCGCGGTGGCCGCCA
The DNA here is from genome assembly GCA_964494405.1 of uncultured Iamiaceae bacterium. Taxonomy (GTDB): domain Bacteria; phylum Actinomycetota; class Acidimicrobiia; order Acidimicrobiales; family SKKL01; genus Actinomarinicola. Next base: position 1,258 of record CAZBTQ010000052.1, on the reverse strand, counting down.
TGAACGGGGCGATCATGGACACCACCTTCAACTTCTTCATCAAGTTCAAGTACGGCAAGGTCTACGACGCCATCCTGGCCACCCCGCTCGACACGCGCGACGTCGCGGCCGGCGAGGTGTCGTGGGCGGTGCTCCGTGGCGCCGTGTACGCCGCCGCGTTCCTCGGCGCCATGGTGGCGTTCGGCCTCGTCGAGTCGTGGTGGGGTGTGCTGGCGCTGCCCATCGCGATGCTCATCGCCTTCGCGTTCGCGGGCGCCGGTCTCGGCGCAGCCACCTACATCCGATCGTTCGTCGACTTCGACTACATCTCCCTGGTGCTCGTCCCGTCGTTCCTGTTCTCCGCCACGTTCTTCCCCCTCGAGCAGTACCCGACGTGGATGGCGCGGATCGTCCAGGTCACGCCCCTGTACCAGGGCGTCGCGCTGTCCCGTGGCGTGGTGCTCGGCGACATGCGGTGGACGATGCTCCTCCAGGCGCTCTACCTGGCGGTGATGGGGCTCGTCGGCTGTCGCGTGGCCGCCCGCCGGTTGGGCACACTGTTGCAACCATGACCCACGTCCGTCCCGAGACCACCGACGAGGTGCGCGCCGCGCTCGACGAGCTGGCGGCGGCCCACCTGCCCCCGCAGGCCTGGTCGAACCTCGCCGGGCACCTCCGCCACCTCGGCGACGCCCTCGCGGCCGATGACGAGGTCGCGGTCCGTTCGACGCTCGTGCCCGTGAGCCGTGCCGTGTTCGAAGCCAAGGTGCGCAGCCGCCTCGGCTCCTCGCGCGGCGCTGCCGGCATCGTCGTGCCCACCAAGAAGACCCCGGCGCTGCCCGTGGTCGGAGCCATCTGCGCCGCCATCCTCATCGCGCTCGGGTGGCAGCTCGGCGGTGGGATCGTCGCCGCCGCGACCGCGATGCTCGGACTGCTCGTGCTGGTGGTGGCGCTGGCGGGCACCCGCACCAACGCCGAGCACGCCGCGGCACGTCAAGCACGCACGGCCGAACCCGACGACCGGATCCCGGTTCCGAGCGAGGTGTCTGGCCTGCTGGCCGAGCTCCGAGCCCGCATCCAGCTGGCCTGAGGCCGGCGCGTGCCGGCACCGCCGCCACGGTGGCGGTGCCGGCTGCGCCCGCCCGCGCACGGGCGCCCTGTTCCTCCGCGGCTCGCTCGACGCGTCACCGCACAGGCGTCCGGAGAGATCGTTACGGGGCGCCGAGGCTCACGACGGCGACCAGGCCGACCAACAGGCCGTACTCCGCCATCGTGGCTC
>CAZBTQ010000051.1:0-18038 GCA_964494405.1 uncultured Iamiaceae bacterium | reverse complement strand
CGGCGAACTACTCGATGACGAGGCCTTCGATGTCGTCCTCTGGCTCCGGCCACGGCATGTGGAGCTCGTCGAGGGCGTCGGCCACGACCGAGCCGACGACGAGATCACGGAACCACTTGCTGTTGGCGGGAACGACGTACCAGGGGGCGTCCTTGGTGCTCGTGCGGCTCAACGCCTCCTGGTAGGCCTTCATGTAGTCGCCCCACTTGGCGCGGACGTCGAGGTCGCCCTTGCGGAACTTCCAGTGCTTCTCGGGGTTGTCGACCCGTTCCTGGAGGCGTTCTCGCTGCTCGTCGCGCGAGATGTGGAGGAAGAACTTGCGGATCACGGTGCCCTCGTCGACGAGCATCTGCTCGAAGTCGACGATGTGGTCGTAGCGCTTCTTCCACCGGTGCTCGGGGACCAGGCCGTCGACCCGTACGACGAGGACGTCCTCGTAGTGGCTGCGGTTGAAGATCGTGATCTCGCCGTCGGCTGGTGTGTGGGCGTGCACCCGCCAGAGGTAGTCGTGCTCCAGCTCCTCCTCGGACGGTCGTCTGAACGCGGCGACCGAGATGCCGAGGGGGCTGCCGTCGCCGAACACCCGCTTTGTGGTGCTGTCCTTGCCCGAGGTGTCCATGCCCTGGAGCACGATCAGCACCTTGGCCGACTTGGTCGCGTAGAGGCGTTCCTGGAGCGAGGCGAGCTCGGCGCTGATCCCGAGGTTCGCCGCCTGGGCAACCTCCTTGGCCTCCTCGTGGTCACGGTCGATCCAGTCGTCGGCGTGGGGCGACAGCTTCGACAGGTCGAGGTCCTTGCCGGGTCGCACCCGGAAGCGTTCGAGGTCGAGCATCTCGGAGAGCATGGATCGTGTCTAGCCCCTGGAGGGCGGGACGCGCCGAGTGGCCGATCGGTAGGGTCGGAGCGTGCCCCGCTCGCGCCTGGCCGTGGCCCTCGTGCTCCCCGAGCCCTACCGCACCGAGGTCGACGGCATGCGCCGGGCCACCGGCGGCGACGTCGAGCGCATCGCGCCGCACATCACCCTGGTGCCACCGGTCAACGTGCGAGACGAGGACATCGCTGAGGCGCTGACCCTCCTGCGCTCGGCGGCGGCGGCCCAGGACGGCGCGCTCTCGCTGATCGTGGGACCGGCCGCGACCTTCGCCCCGACCAACCGCGTCCTCTACCTGGCGGTGGACGTCGACGAACCGGCCGGAGGTGGCCTGCTCGCGATGCGCGACTCGCTTCTTCGCGGCGTCCTGCACCGCGAGGACCGGCGCCCGTTCGTCCCTCACGTCACGCTCACGAACCACCTGCCCGAGGGCGACGATGCCCACGTTCTCGCCGTGCTCAGCGGCTACCGCCAGACCGTCGCCTTCGAGCGCGTCGACCTGCTCCGCTACGACGAGGCGGCGCGTCGTTGGTCCACGTTGGTCGACGCGGCGCTCGGATCGGTCCGTGTCGTCGGGCGGGGCGGTGTCGAGGTCGAGCTGGTCACGTCCACCTGCCTCGACCCCGAGGCTGTGGCGCTGTGCGAGGGGATCGGCGGCGTGCCCCCACCGGTGGCGGACGTCCTGGCCGATCGGTCGCGCTCGGTCGTCGTGGTCGGCCGGCACGAGGGTTCGGTCGTCGGGGTCGCCGTCGGCCAGGTCGAACCGACGCTCGGTCGAGTCGCGGGCATCGGCGTCTCACCGACGTCGCGGCGGGTGGGCGTCGGGCGCCACCTCCTCACCGCGGTGTCCTTCGAGCTGGCCCGCCGCGGCGCCTCGACGCTGACCGCCGCGCCCGATCTCGACGAGGACGTCATCGCCCTCCTCGCCGCATGCGGGTGGATGACCGACACGGTCCATCGGCTCGTTCGCGACGCCATCTGACGCCCCGACCGGCACAACCTTGACCGGTACGCTGAACGTATGAGGGTTCGGCTCGGCCGCAAGGGGGACTACGCGATCCGGGCGGTCCTCGACCTTGCGCGCCACGAGGGTCGCGGTCGTCGCAAGACGCGCGAGATCGCCGACGACATGGACATCCCGGAGAGCTACCTCCCGTCGATCCTCGCCGAGCTGGTCGCCGCCGGCCTCGTGACCTCGCTGGCCGGGCGCGAGGGCGGCTACGCGCTCGCGGGACCGGCGTCGTCGGTCTCGCTGCTGGCGGTGATCGAGGTCGCCGAGGGCGAGATCGACATCGAGCAGTGCGTGCTGACCGGTGGCGTGTGCGGCTGGGAGGACGAGTGCGCCGTGCACCGCTTCTGGATGGCGGCCCACGACGCCTTCCGCGATCGCCTCGGCACGGTCACCTTCGCCGACGTCGCCGAGGTCGACGCCCTGCTCTCGGGAGGCGAATAGACGGTCGACCGCACAACCATGAGTAAGATCCTCAACGTTGAGTTGCACACTCGACACTCTTCGTCCCCTCACCGAGGAGCCTCGATGCCCGAGCCCGCTCTCCAAGCGACCGTGATCCAGGGAGGCATGGGGGTGGGCGTGTCGGGATGGCGGCTCGCCCGCGCTGTCGCCGCCACCGGTCAGCTCGGCGTGGTGTCGGGCACGGCCCTCGACGCGGTGCACGCGCGGCTGCTCCAGGACGGCGACTCCGGCGGTCACCTCCGGCGGGCCTACGAGCACTGCCCGATCCCGGGACTGGCCGACACGGTGTTGCGCCGGTGGTACCGGCCGGGCGGACGGCGAGGCGGCCGCTACCGCGCGCACCCCATGCTCACCGTCGACCTCGATCGGGACCACGTCGAGCTGCTCGTGCTGGCCAACTTCGCCGAGGTGTGGCTGGCGAAGGAGGGCCACGACGGGCCGGTCGGGGTGAACCACCTCGAGAAGATCCAGATGGCCATCGGACCGTCCCTGTACGGAGCGCTGCTCGCTGACGTCGACGCCGTCCTCATGGGCGCCGGCATCCCCGGCGCGATCCCCGGGTACCTCGACGAGCTCGCCGCCGGACGGCCGATCGAGGTGCGCGTCGACGTCGAGGGCGCGGGTGCGTCCGGTGCCCGCATGCGGTTCGACCCGGCCGAGCTGGGATCGGTCGAACCGCTGCGGCGGCCGCCGTTCCTCGCCATCGTGTCGTCGGTGTCGCTCGCCCGGTTCCTGGCCCGCGACCCGGTCACCCGGCCGGACGGGTTCGTGGTCGAGCTCCCGGTGGCCGGAGGGCACAACGCCCCACCCCGCGGCCCGCGCACGGTCTCCGACGCGGGCGAGCCCGTGTACGGACCGCGCGATGAGGTCGATCCGTCCGCCATCGCCGCGCTCGGGTTGCCGTTCTGGTTGGCAGGCGGCTACGGAGACTGCGACGGCCTGGTCGCTGCCCTCGCGGCCGGTGCTCGCGGCGTGCAGGTCGGCACGGCGTTCGCTCTGTGCGAGGAGTCCGGGATCGACCCGGCCTTGCGGGAGCAGGTGCTCGACGACGTCGTCGGCCCCGGTCTCGCCGTCCGCACCGACGCGCTGGCCTCACCATCGGGCTTCCCGTTCAAGGTCGCCGCGGTCACGGGCACCGTTGCCGAGGCCGAGGTCGTCCAGTCCCGTCGGCGGGTGTGCGACCTCGGGTACCTGCGCACGCCGTACCTGCGGCCGGACGGGTCGATCGGCTACCGCTGCCCGTCCGAGCCGGTCGACGCCTACGTCGCCAAGGGCGGCGACGCCGCCGACACCGAGGGTCGGCTGTGCCTCTGCAACGGGCTCACGGCCACGATCGGCCTCGGCCAGATCCGACGAGGCACGCGGGAGCCCGCGCTCGTGACGGCCGGGTCGACGGTGGGCGAGGTCCGCGACCTCGTGGATCCGTCGACCGGTACCTACACCGCCGCCGACGTCGTCATGGCCGTGCTCGGAGCGACCGGCGGCTAGCGAGCCTCTCCGCGCACGTCCTGAGTCGGCTCCCTCGTTCAGTCGAAGGCGATGGAGCTGAAGGGGCGCAGCTTGTCGAGGCGGTGGGTCGCGGTGACGCTGCGCACCGTGCCGGACTTCGACCGCATGACGAGCGAGTGGGTCGTGGCCGTCGACTCGCGGTAGGTGACACCCCGGAGCAGGTTGCCGTCGGTGACGCCGGTGGCGGCGAAGAAGCAGTTGTCGCCGCGGACGAGGTCGTCGGTGGTGAGGATCTGGTCGAGGTCGTAGCCGGCATCGACGGCGGCCTGGCGCTCGTCCTCGTCGCGGGGCCACAGCCGGCCCTGCATGGCGCCGCCCATCGCCTTGAGCGCCGCCGCGGAGATGACGCCCTCGGGTGTGCCGCCGATGCCGAACAGGACGTCGACGCCAGAGTCGGGCATGGCGGCGGCGATGGCGCCGGCGACGTCGCCGTCGGAGATGAGCTGGATCCGTGCGCCGGTCTCGCGCACCTCGGCGATGAGCTCGGCGTGGCGGGGCCGGTCGAGGATCACCGCGGTGAGGTCGCGGACCTCGCCCTTCTTGACCTCGGCGATCGCGCCCAGGTTCTCGGCGACCGACTTGCGGATGTCGATGACCCCGGCGGCGCGAGGGCCGACGGCGATCTTCTCCATGTATACGCACGGCCCTGGATCGAACATCGTGCCCCGCTCGGACACGGCGATGACCGCGAGGGCGTTCGGTAGGCCCTTGGAGGTGAGCGTGGTGCCGTCGATCGGGTCGACCGCGATGTCGCACAGCGGCGGCGAACCGTCGCCGATGCGCTCGCCGTTGAACAGCATCGGCGCTTCGTCCTTCTCGCCCTCGCCGATGACGACGACCCCGTCCATGGGGACGGTCTCGAGCAGCAGCCGCATCGCGTCGACCGCGGCGCCGTCGGCGCCTTCCTTGTCGCCGCGACCGACCCATCGAGCGGCCGCGAGCGCGGCGACCTCTGTGACTCGCACCAGCTCCATGGCGAGGTTGCGATCCGGTGTCTCCCGTCGGGATTCGCTCATGCCTCGACCCTAGTCAGCACCCCCTCCGGGCATCCCATCCGACGTGGGAGGATGCGGCCATGGCCGTGCTTCGCTGCTCCCAGTGCGGGGACCTCTACCTCGTCGCCACCGACCGCTGCACGTCCTGCGGCGCGGCGCTCGCAGAGGTCGCCGATCGTTCGCCGGTGGCCGTCACTCCGCGCCGGTCTTCGCTCGGCACCACCGAGCACGAGGGATGGGAGCTGCACGAGTGGACGGGGGAGGGGCGTCGGCTGCTCGACGGCATGCTGGCGAACGCCGGCATCCCGCACTCCTGGCAGGGCTCGACGCTGCTCGCACCGGTGATCGAGCACGATCGGGTGGCCGACATGGTCGACGACGTGGCCGCGGGTGACGCGCGGGTCGGCGAACCCGACCACGACCTCGGTCCCGACGCTGACGGGTCGAACGAGGTCGCCTACGACCTCACCGGGTGGGACGACCTGGCGCGCGGCGACCTCATCGCAGCCCTCGCCGAGGCCGGGGTCGAGCACCGGTGGGATGCCGACGACGACCTGGTCGTGGCGGCCGAGGACGAGGAGCGGGTCGACGCGGTCTTCGCCGACCTCACGCCGAGCGACCTCGACCTCGGCCTGGGCGACGATGGGTTCGACGAGGCGATCGACGTCGGGATCGACGACGGCCTCCTCGTGCAGGAGACCCTCAGCACCCTGTTCATCGCCGCCGATCGGCTCCAGCACCACCCCCGCGACGACACGTCGTTGCGCCAGGTGATCGGCGCGCGGGACACGGCCCGGACGCTGATGCTGCCGTTCGGGTTCGAGCGGGTGCAGTGGCAGGGCATCCTCACGTCGGCCGACGAGCTCGTCGCTCGGATCGAGCCCGACGCCAACGCCGACGGCGGTGGACGACGGCGAGCCCCCGACGACGACGCGATCCGCGAGGCTGCGGTCGACCTGCGCCGACGGCTCCGCGAGGTCGTCTGACGGGTCGTCGGTCGGGGAGCGTCCGTTAGCGTGGCGCGATGCCGTTGGCCGAGGTGGAGATCGTGCACTCCCGGCCCATCGCGCCCACCCGACGCGTGGCGCTCGGCGACCTGCACCTGCCGATGGAACCGGAGCCCGGCTTCGGCCGCATCCTGCTCGGCGCCATCGTGGCGGCCCACATCGGTGGCCTCGACCCCGATCTCCACGACGACCTGGCGGTGCTGATGGCCATGGTCGAGCGCGGCGAGTCGGTGTCCCAGCCGCGCCTGCGCCACCGGTTCCAGGTCGACACGGTCGGGCTCCAGCGCAGCGTCCACCGGCTGCACGGTCGCGGCGAGGTGCTCGAGCTCGAGCTCGACGAGAAGGGCGCACCGATCCAACAGGTGCTCGGCGCGGTCTACGCGGTCGCGACCCTCGCCCCCGAGCACCGTCGTCCCACGATGGACGTGCTGCGCCGCGGGATGCGTTGGAACGGTGACACCGGTCCACGTCTGCTGTCGCACCTGTCGGGGAGGACGGCGTTGGTGGGCCTGCCCGCCTCGGCCGACCCCACCGCGTGGGCCTTGGGCATCTTCGACCTCGGCGACGAGGCCGGCGCGACCGATCGGCAACTGGTGCAGCAGCGGTTCCGCGAGCTGCTCCGTGCCGCGCATCCCGACCACGGCGGTGCCACCGAGGCGGCCGCGCAGCGCATCGCCGAGCTGGCCGAGGCCCGACGGATCCTGTTGACGTGAGCGACGCCCGCCGTGCGCCGCGCCGAGGCCCCGCCGCGCTCGCGCTGTTCCCGGGTGCCGGCTCGTCGGCCGATCACCCGACGCTGCGGGCCCTCGACGAGGCGCTCGCCCCGCTGCCGGTGCACCGCCTCGACTTCCCGTACCGCAAAGAGGGGCGCACGGCCCCCGATCGTGCCCCGAAGCTCGTCGCCACGGTCGTCGAGGAGGCGGGCGCCCTCGCGGCCGAGCACCGGGTGGCGCCACGGCGGATCGTCCTCGGCGGTCGATCGATGGGCGGCCGCATGTGCTCGATGGCGGTCGCCGAGGGGCTTCCGGCGGCGGGCCTCGTGCTCCTGTCGTACCCGCTGCACCCGCCTGGCTCGCCCGACAAGCTCCGCGTCGACCACTTCCCTTCGCTCGACGTGCCGTGCCTGTTCGTCGCCGGCACCCGCGACCCGTTCGGCTCACCCGACGAGGTGGAGGCGCACGTCGCGGCGATCCCCGGGCCGGTCACGCTGCGCTGGATCGACGGTGGCCGCCACGACGTCAAGGGCCACGACGACGAGATCGTCGAGATCGTCTCGAGCTGGATCAGTGATCTCGGTCGAGGCCCTGCTCGCCGGGGCTCGGAGGACCGAGCCTCTGCTGGCCGAGGCTCTGCGCGTCGAGGCTCCGGGGGTCGAGGTCGCCGGGGTTGATCTCCTCGAGCTCGAGGTGGGCGGTCTCGGGGTACTTGGTGAGGATCAGCACCGCGAGCAGCACCGGCCCGATCGCCAGCACCGAGATCGCAGGACCGAGACCGTCCCACGCCTCTGAGAGCTGACCGGCGACGAGCAGGCCGACGCTGCTGCCGACGACCGACACGACGCTGATGACGCCGTTGGCCTTGCCGCGCCCGGTGGTGGGGAACAGCTCGGGGCCGTACACGCCGAGCGCGGGCACCGTCGCCGCGGCGACGATCGAGCCGATCGTCGAGAAGACCCACAGCGGCCAGCCGGCGACCAGGTAGGCCCCGACGGTGAACGCCACGCCGCCGATCAGGCCCACCGCTGCGACGATCCGCCGTCCGCGCACGTCGGCGAGCCGGCCGCCGACAGCGACACCGATCCCCGCGGGGGTGGTTGTGAGCAGGGTGAACACGGAGATCTTGGCGGCGGAGAACCCGCGCTCGCTGCGCAGGAACTCGTTCTGGAACTGCGACGCCGGTGCGAGGAAGATCGACGCGAGGAAGCCGGAGACGGCGAGCAGCCGCAGCCGTCCGACGTCCCAACCGACGGGCGCGTGCCCTCGGTGCAGCGTGAAGCGCGTGGTCTCGGGCGTGATCCGCGCGACCCGCCACAGGGCCGGCAGCGACAGCAGCGGGATCAGGTAGATGATCCGCCACGCTCCTTCGCCCAGGTCGGCGAGGGGGAGGACCCACACGCACATCCCGGCACCCAGTCCGGCCGCCAGCGCGAGGACGCTCACGCCGTAGGCGCGTGCCCCGGCCGGGAGCTCCTCGGCTGCGACGATCCCCACCAGCAGCCCGAGCGCCGTCGACAGGCCGCGCGCCACCGTCTGGCTGATCCCGAGGGTGACCAGGTTCGGCGCGAACGCCCCCGTGGCGGCGGTGAGCACCGCGGCGAACGCGGTGCCGACCAGCAGGAGCCTGCGCCCTCGACGGTCCGACAGCGCCGTGATCGCGAGCGCGAGCAGCACCCCGACGCGCACCGCTGCCAAGGTGGCCCCTTGCGCGGCGTCGTCGGCGCCGAACTCGTCGGCGGCGAAGGTGAGCGTCTGGGAGATGAGCGTGCCGAGGTAGCCGCCGACGATGGCCAGGAGGCCGAGCACCCCGAGGACGTGGACGCCGCGTGCGTCGATGCGGTCGGGCGGTGCCCACCACGGCTGAGGCGGGTCGGCCGTGAGCGTGCCGGCAGCCGCGTCGCGCGACGACCGCGCGAGCGTCGCACGGACAGGTGGGACGAACAGCAGCCCGAAGAAGGGGATCGACAGGCGGAAGTTGATCTCGTCGGCGACGTCCCAGGTGCCGTCGGGCCCTGGCGCCGCGTCCACCGTCCGCTCGTAGTCGGTGAACGGCCCGGCGGTGGCGGTGAAGCGATCAGGTCCGTCGGCCACCTCGACGACGAGGCCCCGACGCCCGGTGCGCAACCGGGCGAGCCCGGCGTCGTCGACGGTGTGGCGGAGCGCGACGCGTGGCACGGCCGGCGATGCTAGGAGGCCGAGCCGTCCACGCGAGCATCGCTCCCGCATGCTCGGGGTGGGAGAGTCGGGCCGGAGCGGGCATGCTGGAGGCATGCGCGAGAAGGTCGAGAAGGTGATCGAGGTGATCCGCCCGGCGATCCAGGCCGACAAGGGCGACATCACCCTGCACGACGTCGACGAGACCACCGGCGTCGTCACGGTCGAGCTCACCGGCGCGTGCGTGAGCTGTCCGGCATCCACCCAGACCCTCAAGGCCGGCATCGAGCGGATCCTTCGCGACCGCGTCGAGGGCGTCACCGAGGTCGTCGACATCACGACACCGGTCGACGACGGCACCGCCGTCTTCCTCTAGGAGCATGCTCGGGGAGCGGGCGACCGATCTCGACGCGCACGCCGCTGCCCTGCTCACCGAGGCGGTCGCCGGCGATCGGTCGTCGCTGGCGCGCCTGCTGTCGATGGTCGAGCGCGGTGGCGCCGAGGCCCGAGCCGCGTCTCGTGCGGCCGCGGGACTCGACGCCGACGGCTACACGGTCGGCATCACCGGTGCTCCCGGCGCTGGCAAGTCGACGCTCACCGGCGCCCTCCTCGCGGTCGTCCGGCGCGACGGCTCTCGGGTCGGTGTGCTGGCGGTCGACCCCTCGTCGCCGTTCACCGGTGGCGCCATCCTCGGCGACCGGGTGCGGATGTCCGACCACGCACTCGACGACGGCGTGTTCATCCGGTCGATGGCCACCCGTGGCCACCTCGGTGGGCTCGGCGTCGCCACGCCTGGCGCGGTGCGCGTCCTCCACGCGGCGGGCTGCCCCTGGGTCGTCGTCGAGACCGTCGGTGTCGGCCAGGTCGAGGTCGAGGTCGCCGGTGCCGCCGACACCACCGTCGTGGTGGTCAACCCGGGTTGGGGCGACAACGTCCAGGCCAACAAGGCCGGACTCATGGAGATCGCCGACGTGTTCGTGGTGAACAAGGCGGATCGCCCTGGTGCCGCCGAGACGCGACGCGACCTCGAGTCGATGCTCGACCTCGTCGAGGGGCGCTCCTGGAGGCCGCCGATCGTGGCCACCGTCGCCACCAACGGCCAGGGCGCCGACGAGCTGTGGGCAGCGATCGGTGCCCATCGTGCCCACGTCGAGGCCTCGGGCGAGCTCGCCCGGCGGCGCGCCGATCGCGCCCGTGACGAGCTCGGCCGCGTGGTGGCCGAACGCCTGAGGGCCCAGGCCGACGCGCTGCGCAGCGGCGCGCGCTTCGGTGCCATCGAAGACGAGGTGGTCGCAGGTCGTCTCGACCCGTGGACCGCTGCCGACCGACTGCTGAGCGGGGAGACACCATGACCGACGATCGCGAGCCGGCCGACGACGAGATCGGGGAGGACGACGAGGTCCTCTCCGGCGAGCTCGTCGATGGCGAGGGCACCTCGAAGCCGCTGGGCCGGTGGAGCAACGTGGTCGGCTACGCGTGCATCGGATTGGTCCTTGTGGGCATCGTGCTCTTCAGTGCGTCGGTACCGCGCATCATCGACCCCGAGGCCTGGATCTGCTCCATGTCGCGTGCGGCCATCGACGACGCCAACGAGGACGACGACACGTGGAACGACGTCGACCTGGGCGAGGCGGCATCGGCCGACGACCTCACCTGCGATGACGCGGTGCGGCTCGCCGGCGGGATCCCCACCAGCGAAGACGGCGACGACACGCTCACGGTCGCGTCCCCGTCGACGACCCGCAGCTTCGCGATGGTCGGCGCAGCGTTGGGTCTGCTCCAGGTGGTCGGTGGCCTCGGGACGGCCGTCACGCACTCGCGGGCCTTCCGCCGGGTGGCGATCTCCTCCGCGATCGTCGGGCTGATCGCGCCGGTGCTCGGGATCCTCTCCCTGCTGCTGATCGGTTTCGTCATCTGGGCGATCACGTTCAGCCCCACCGCCAAGCAGATCTGGGGCGAGCTCAGCTTCCTCGGAGGATCGCGGCGGTCGCGGAAGGCGTGAGCCAGAGCAGCCGCCCGTCGTCGACGGCAGGCTGCCACTCGGCGAACCACTCGCCCAGCGCGGTGAGGGTCGCCTCGCCCAACGGAGCGGTGCGCGGGTCGACGGGCACCGGTGCCTCCGTCGTCTCGGTGGTGGTCGTGGCCTCGTCGTCGTCGTCGGCCTCTGGGTCGTACGGGGGAGCGATCAGGTCGTCGAGTCGCATCGTCATGCCCCAGGTCAGCATCCCCGGCGCCGGCAGCTCCTCGGCCGACCGGTAGCGCAGGTCGGCGGCCCACCCGAGGGTCTGCACCATGCGCGTGCGGATGTCGGCGAACGCCTCGGGGTCGAGGCGTTCCTCGCCCTCGTCGGGTGCCAGGACCAACTGGTCGATGAGGATCATCGGACGCCCCGGGGCGTCGTTGCACGGCTGGCCCTCGACCCACATCGATCGCCACGGGGCGGTGTCGGCGCCGGTGCCGTAGCTGTTGGTCGGGCTCCAGAGCCCGAGCGACTCGCACAGCGAACGCACCGGCCCGACGATCGTGTGCAGGTCCTGGATGCTGAGCACCGCCATCGCGTCGACGAGGGAGTCGACGGTGGTCGGCGCGGCGCCGACCGGGTCGGCGATGGCGGGCAGCCCAGATGTCGTCGTCGGCTCCACGTCGCACGGCGCGAGCACCCGCATGACGCGGAACGTCTCGCCCTTGGTGCGGGCGTGGGCGGCGACCTCGTGGCCGTGCGACTCGAGCTCGGCGAACAGCTCCGGGTGCTGCGCGCACAGTGCCGACGCGTTGCCGTAGCTCAGCTCGAAGCTGGCCGCGACCCCGGAAGCGCCGAGGACCTGGTCGATCTGGCGGATGCGCATGGCGACCGCGGCGGCCGCCTCGGCATCGAGGCCGGTCAGCTCCTGGCCGGCGTACGGAGCCCACGTGGTGGCGCCTCGCACCACGATCGACACCGTCGCGTGCACCGGCGGTGGCAGAGGAGCGCCGTCCTCGTCGGTGCCGCCGGTGATGGGTTCGAAGGTCGAGGTGTACTCGGGTCGAGGAGCGGTCGTGGTGGTCGGTGCAGGTTCGGCGCCACCGTCGTCGGACGAGCACCCCGCCACCAACGTCAGCGCGACGAGCGTGGCGAGGACGGTGGCGAGTCGGCGATCCACCCGGGTGAGTATTGCCTCCGGCCGGGTGGGCGGACCACGCGGCCGTCGGCGGAGCCCCCACTACGGTGTCGGGATGCTCGACCGCCTGGTCCACCTGGAGCGTGACGACGACGGGGTCGCCGTGGTCACCCTCGACAACCCCAAGGTCAACGCGCTGTCATCAGCCCTGCTGGGCGAGCTCGAGGCCGTCGCCCGCGAGCTCATCGCCCACCCGCCCGGTGCCGTCGTGGTCACCGGCGGCGACCGCCTGTTCGCGGCGGGGGCCGACATCGCCGAGTTCGGCGGACCGCGGGAAGCCCGGGTCATCGGGGCGGCGTTCCAGTCCGCGCTCGACGCGGTGGCGGCGATCCCTCGCATGACGATCGCAGCGGTGTCGGGGTATGCCCTCGGCGGCGGGTGCGAGCTGGCGCTCGCCTGCGACATGCGGATCGCCTCCGAGCGCGCCGTGTTCGGCCAACCCGAGATCCTCCTCGGCATCATCCCCGGTGGTGGGGGCACACAGCGCCTGCCGCGCCTGATCGGGCCGGCCAGGGCCAAGGAGATGATCCTGTCGGGTCGCCAGGTGCGAGCCGAGGAGGCGCTGCGGATCGGACTCGTCGACGAGGTGGTCGCGCCCGACGAGCTGGCGACACGAGCCCGCGAGCGTGCCGGCGAGTTCGCCCGTGGCGCGGTGCTGGCCCAGGGTCTCGCCAAGCGCGCCATCGACGCCGGGCTCGACCGCACGCTCGCCGACGGACTCACCATCGAGCAGGACCAGTTCGCCGAGGTGTTCACCACCCACGATGCACAGGTGGGTGTGGCGACGTTCCTCGAGAAGGGTGCAGGTCACGCCACCTTCGAGGGCCGGTAGCGTCCAGGCCTCGTGAACCAGCCGCCCCAGACCTGCGCGTTCCACCCCGATCGGCGCGCCGGCGTCACCTGTCAGCGTTGCGACCGGCCGATCTGCCCCGACTGCATGAGCACGGCGAGCGTGGGCTTCCACTGCCCGCAGTGCGCGCGCCAGGGCAGCCAGAAGGTGTACACGGCACGGGACCTGCGTCGGCAGGCGGACCCGATCGTCACCAAGGTGCTGGTGGGCATCAACATCGTCGTCTTCCTGCTCACCGCGTTCGGTGGCGGGAACGTCCTGACCCTCGGCCAAGAACCCCTCTGGCGGTTCGCCACGCTGGGCTACTGGGGTGTGAACCCGCTCGACCCCCTGGCAGGGCCGATCGGTGTGGACGCGGGTGAGTGGTACCGCCTGGTCACCGGCGGTTTCCTGCACGCCAACCTGGTCCACATCGGGTTCAACATGCTCCTGCTGTACACCCTCGGCCAGGTGCTCGAGCCGGCCTTCGGGCGGTTGCGCTTCGGGTTGATCTACGGCGTGTCGCTGCTGGCCGGCTCGTTCGGAGCGATCCTCGTGGACCCGAGCGCGTTCACCGTCGGTGCGTCAGGCGCCGTCTTCGGCCTGATGGGCACGATGGTGGTCGCCCAGCGCGCCTCGGGGATCGATGTCTGGCGCAGCGGCATCGGTGGGCTGGTCGCGGTCAACCTCCTCCTGACCTTCACGATCTCGGGCATCTCCATCGGTGGACACGTCGGCGGGCTCGTCGGCGGCGCGCTGGCAGCGGTCTGCCTCGTCGAACTGCCGAACCGGCTGTCCACCAACCGCCGCGACGGGCTGCTGCTCGGCACGTTCCTCGTGGTGGTGCTCGGCATCGCGTGCGTGATCGGCGCCGATTGGGCGGCGAGCACCTGGTCGGACCCGCTGTTCACCGACGCCACCTTCCGCGCACTCGACTGAGGGCACGCGGGCCGAGGGTGGTCAGGCGTGGTGCTCGATCTGATCGCGCAGGCGGCGGAGATTGCCCCGCCAGATCCGGCCGAGCACCGGGCGGGCGACCCACGCGCCGGCTCGACCGCCCAGCCACCAGGGGAACCGCAGCTCCTCGCTCCAGGTCATGTGGGTTGCAGAGGGAAGGTCGGCATGGAGGACGAACTCGCCGACGCCGGTGACGAGCCCGACGTGACGGACGCCCATGCGGCGCTCGGGCTCCCACGCCGTGATCTGCATGCGGTCCACGAGGCGGAGTGGGCCGACCTTGGTGTCGCAGTCGAAGGTGGTGCCGGGGCCCTCACGGTGATCCGAGGTGAACCGGATGGCCGTCGCGTCGGCCATCCAGCCGGTGTGCGAGGAGATGTCGGCGAGGTGGACCCACACGACGGCAGGGGGAGCGTCGATGCGGATCTCGACGGTGATCCGGCTCATCGGGCGGCGTCGGCGCGGACGTAGCGCGACACGTGCACGGTGGAGTCGGGAGCGATGGGTTCGAGTCGCCAGCCGGCGTGCCGCTCGGCGAGCACCAGTCCGGCTTCGGCGGCCATCGCGTCGATCTGCACCGGAGTGGCGTAGCGGATCCGCCACGGTCGCAGCCGGGTGCCCGCGTCGGTGATGTCGACGTGCTGACCGGTGATGGTCTGGGTCGCCGGGTCGTGCTCGGTGGCGGCGAGGACCAGGCGGTTGAGCGCCACGCGGGCCGTCGACAGGTCGCGCTCGACGTGCGGCGGAGGGTCGGCGGGGACGAACGCCTCGACCACGAGCGATCCGCTGTCGTCGAGGAGCCGGGCGATGCCGTGGAGGCAGCGCCGCTGCTGCGCCTCGGTGTCGAGGTTGAAGAACGTGTTGAACGCCACGAGCACCACCGCGAAGGGCCCGTCGACCAGGGTGTCGGCGAGCGCCATGTCGCCGTGGTGGACCGTGACGCTCGCGGCGCTCGGCTTGGCGGCGAGCAGGGCGAGCATCGACGTGCTGAGGTCGATGCCGGTGACGTCGAGTCCCCGCTCGGCCAACGGCAGGGCGAGCCGGCCCGACCCGACGCCCAGCTCGAGCACTCGCCCCCCACCAGCGTCGGCCACCAGCGCCGCGACCCGGTCGACGGTGGCGTCCACGTCGGACACCTCGGCGTACCAGTCGTCGTACACGTCGGCGAACGATCGGCCGTAGTCGAGGGGGGCGGCGGGTGGCTCGTGGGGGTCGTCGGGGATCACGCCCCAAGTCTCGCCCACCGCCGTGACCGGTAACCTCCTGAACGACCCTGCTCTGTACGACGAAAGGACCCCACCGTGGCCTTCGAACTGCCGCCACTCCCGTTCGCGAAGGACGCGCTCGCCTCGCGTGGCATGAGCGAGGAGACGCTCGACTACCACTACGGCAAGCACCACCAGGCCTACGTGACCAACCTCAACGGTCTCGTCGAGGGCACCGAGAACGCCGAGAAGTCGCTCGAGGACATCATCAAGGACGCCCCGACGGGCGAGGGCCTGTTCAACAACGCGGCCCAGGTCTGGAACCACACCTTCTTCTGGAGCTGCCTCAGCCCGACCGGCGGCGGCGCCCCCTCGGGCGATCTGTCCGAGCAGCTCTCCAGCGCGTTCGGGTCGGTCGAGAACTTCCGCAACGAGTTCACCGAGGCCGCCAAGACCCAGTTCGGCTCGGGCTGGGCGTGGCTCGCCCACGACGGCTCGAAGCTCACGGTCATGAAGACCCCGAACGCCGATACGCCGCTGAACCACGACGTGAAGGCCATCGCCACCCTCGACGTCTGGGAGCACGCGTACTACATCGACTTCCGCAACGCGCGACCCGGCTTCATCGACAACTTCTTCGACCAGCTCATCAACTGGGAGTTCATCGAGCAGAACCTCGGCGAGGTCTGACCGACGCGAGCCTTCGGAGGCCCGGATCCCCACGAGGGTCCGGGCCTCCGGCGCGCCCGAGGTCGTGGGGCCGTGGTCGTGCGCCCCTCGCGGCCGTAGCCTTGTGGCCGTGCCCGGCGCCTACCTCGACCATGCGGCCACCACGCCGATGCGGCCCGAGGCCCGCGCGCGCATGGTCGAGGCGCTCGCCGACGATCTCGGCAACCCGTCGGGCTCGCACCGCAGCGCCCGCCTGGCCCGCCGTGCGATCGACGAGGCGCGGGAGTCGCTGGCCGAGGTCCTCGGCTGCCGTCCAGGCGAAGTCGTCTTCACCGGCGGTGGCACCGAGGCCGACAACCTGGCGGTGCGCGGGGTGCAGGCCGCGCGTCCGGGGCTCGTGTCGTGCAGCGCGGTCGAGCACCACGCCGTGCTCGACGTGGTCGAGGCGCTCGGCGGCATCGTGTGGCCGGTCGGCACCGATGGCCGCATCGACCTCGACGCGCTCGCGTCCGGACTCGCCGCCCGCAGCGGGGGTGCGCCGGTGGTGTTGGTGTCGGCGATGCTCGCCAACAACGAGATCGGTGTCATCACCGACCTCAGTGCGGTGCGCGGAGTCCTCGACCAGCACGCGCCACACGCCGTGCTGCACACCGACGCCGTGCAGGCCTTCCCGTGGCTCGACGTGTCGTCGGCAGCGGCGCCGGCGGGCCTGGTGTCGGTGAGCGCGCACAAGTTCGGCGGTCCCCAGGGCGTCGGCGCGCTGGTCGTCCGCGACGGCGTGCCCCTAGCGGCGCAGAGCTTGGGCGGGGGGCAGGAGCGCGGTCGACGCAGCGGCACGCAGAACGTCGCCGGCATCGTCGCGATGGCCGTGGCCGCTCGGTGCACAGCCGACGAACGGGCCGACACGGTGGCTCGGGTCGCCCGTCTCCGCGACCGCCTCGCCGAGTCGATCACCTCTCGCCTCGACGACGTCGCCGAGACGGCGGTGCCCGTCGACTCCGCAGGCCGGCCCGACCGGTCGGGCAAGGTCGCCGGCTCGTGCCACCTCTGCATCGGTGGCGTCGAGAACGAGGCGCTGCTGTTCCTGCTCGACCAGGCGGGCGTGGCGGCGTCGGCGGCGTCGTCGTGCGCGTCGGGCGCGCTCGACCCATCGCACGTCCTCGCGGCCATCGGCATCGAGCGCGACCTCGCGCGCGGATCACTGCGGCTGTCGCTCGGCACCACCACCACCGAGGCCGAGGTCGACGCCGCGGCCGACGCGGTCGTCGCCTCGGTGACACGGCTCAGGCGGCACGCGGCATGAGGGTGATGGTCGCCATGTCGGGCGGTGTCGACTCGTCGGTCGCCGCCGCGCTCCTGCGCGACGAGGGGCACGACGTCGTCGGCGTCACCCTCAAGCTGTGGGGCGGCGAGAGCGACACGGGATGCTGCTCGGTGTCCGACGTCGACGACGCCCGGCGGGTCGCGCAACAGCTCGGCATCGACCACCACGTCTTCAACTTCGGCGACGACTTCGCCCGCCACGTCGTCGGTCCCTACGTCGAGGCGCACGCGGCCGGTCGGACGCCGAACCCGTGCGTCGAGTGCAACCGGCACCTGAAGTTCGACCGTCTGCTCGACCGCGCCGATGCGCTGGGCTTCGACGCCGTCGCCACCGGCCACCACGCTCGGATCGTTCAGAAGGCCGACGGCAGCCGCCGGGTGGCCAGGGGTGCCGACGCCGACAAGGACCAGTCATACGTCCTGCACATGCTCGACCAGCACCAGCTCGCGCGCACGCTCCTGCCGGTGGGCGCCATGACCAAGGCCGATGTCCGCCACGCCGCCGCCGACCTCGGGCTGCGCACGGCCACCAAGCCCGACAGCCAGGACGTCTGCTTCATCACGTCGTCCGCGGGCCGCGCCGGCTTCCTCGCCGAGCGCCTCGACCTGCACCCCGGAGTCGTGGTCGACGGCGACGACCGCGAGGTCGGTCGGGTCGACGCGGTCGAGCTGGTCACCGTGGGCCAGCGCAAGGGCCTCGGCGTGTCGGGCTCGGGCGAGCGCCGCTTCGCCGTGTCGGTCGACGTGCCGCGGCGACGGGTCGTCATCGGCGCCGAGGCCGACCTCGACTGCGATGCCACGCCGCTCGACGACCTGGCCTGGGTCGACGGTGAGGTCCCCGGGGAGGTCCTGGTGCAGACCAGCGCCCACGGCCGTCCGTCGCCCGCTCACGTCACCGGTGACGCTGACGTGATCGAGGTGCAGTGGAGCGCAGCACACCGGCGTGTCGCCGCAGGCCAGAGCGTCGTGCTCTACCTCGGCGACGAGGTCGTCGGCAGCGGCATCGCCCGCTGACCTGCTGACGTCATCTGGCGCCGCCGCCGCGGCGTCGCCCTGGGCCCGGGCCCGAGTCGCCCTCCGCCCTCCGGGCCCGCCCTTGGGTACGGGATCGCCAGCGGGTTGGCGCGATCGTCCCCAAGGGTGGGTTTGGGTACGGGATCGCCAGTGGGTT
>CAZBTQ010000050.1:0-18355 GCA_964494405.1 uncultured Iamiaceae bacterium | reverse complement strand
GATGCCGGCTGCTGCGCCTTCTTCGCGAAGTCCCGACCCAACAGCTCGGCCATGTTGCCGTAGAAGAAGCGGTCGCGCTCGGCGGCGGTCTTGTCGCCAAGGAACTCCTCGAACTTCGCCAGCGGGTCCTTGCCGCCCTCGGGGTGCGGGTAGTCGGTGGAGAACATGAACAGCTCGGAGCCGCCCTCGTCGATCATCCAGTCGATCTGCTCGCCGGGGAAGGGCGTGAACTTGAGGTGCTTGGTGACGTACTCGCTCGGCTTCATCTCGAGCTTCTGCAACGGCTCCTCGGTGCGTCGGAACGCACGCTGGCCGTAGTCGAGGTGGCGCATCCACGACGGCACCCACGCGGCACCCTGCTCGATGATGCCGCCGCGCAGCGTCGGGAACTTGTCGAAGATGCCGTCGTAGATCATCGCTCCGAGCCACAGCTCCGACGAGTGGGGGATGGCCAGGAAGTCCTTGGAGCGGATGTTCTCGCCGCCACCGAGGTGGTCCGACACCGGTCGGTCGTTGTTGTGGAACGCCTGGTCGAGCAGGCGACCGCCACCGCCGACGTGGTGCACGAACGGCACGTCGGCCTGGGCGAGGGTGTCCCAGACGGGGTCGAGGGCGGGGTGGGTCGGCGAGCGCTCGCCGGCGGCCGTCGACGGCACCATCACCGCGTCGCATCCCAGCTCGATGGCCTCGACGATCAGCGCGTGCGCACGCTGGGGGTCGACGAGCGGCACGAACGCGACCGGCAGCAGCCGCTCGTCGGCGGTGCAGAAGTCGGCGACCGCACGGTTCTGGGCGGACGCGCCGGCGTACAGGCGGTCCTCGTTGCGACCCGAGAACATCGAGGTCGCGAAGGTCGCGAACACGAGCTGGCCCTCGAAGCCGAACAGGTCGAGGGCACGGATGCGCTCGTCCTGGTCGAACGCGCCGATGGCGTTCCAGCCCTTGTCCTGGAGCAGGCGGTCGTCGGCGGCAGCGGCCTTCTCCGGATCCGCCTTGCGCTCCTCCACCTTCTCCTGAGCCTTGTCGAGCATCGGCTTCAGCGCTTCCATGCCCTGGCGGCGCAGCAGGTGGCTGAACTCCTCGTCGACGTGCGAGTCGAGGAAGTCGGACAGCTCCATGATGTGGCTGTCCGCGTCGAGCATGCGCTGGTCACCGGCGTACGTCATGTGTGTTCCCCTCGTGGTGGATCGGTGGTGACAACGCGTCACCCCGGACGGTGACAGCTTGTCACCGCTGAGCGTCGGCGACAAGCCGCCCCACCGCATTGCCGATCACCGGGGAGGCCTGAGGGACTCCAGCGAGGCGCTGACGATCTGCATGTACGCCGCTTCCAGCCGGTCGGCGCGCTCGGACGTCGGGTCCTGACGCCACTGGGTCAACACCACGTCGATCGTGGCGAGCAGCAGCGAGACGACGGGGCGCGCCCGGTGCGGGTCGGCCCCGAGCTCCTCCACCACGCGAGCCGAGAACGCCGAGGCGGTCCTGCCGTCACGCTCGCGCTGGTCGCGCCGCACCTCTCGCGTCCACGATCCGGTGCGCAGCACGGCAAAGACCGGACCACGGTCGGTCGCCCGCGACAGGGCGCCGTGGACGAGCGCCCGGAACATCGCCTCGACGGAGGTCGCGGCCTCGACCTCGGCGACCATCTCGCGGTGGACCTGGCGGGCGGACCGCCGGTACACCGCGCCGAGGATCTCCTCCCGGTTGGCGTAGTGCTTGTAGACGAGCGGGCGGCTGACGCCGGCACGCTCGGCGATCGCCTCCATGCTCACCGCGTCGGGACCCTCCGAGAGCGCGATCTCGGCCGCGACGTCGAGCAACATGTCCTTGCGGCTGTCGCGGTCGAGGCGGCCGCTGCCAGGGTTCCTCTCGTCGACGCGCGGCACGTCAGCTTGCTCATCCACGGACAGGACGCTCCTCGATGATCCAGCGCGGCCCCGGCCCCAGTTCGGCGGCTTCGTCGGCCTGGTTGTACAGGCCGCACGACTGCAACGACAGGCAGCCGCAGCCGATGCAGGAGTCGAGCTGGTCGCGCATCCGTTCGAGCTCGGCGATCCGGTCGTCGAGCATCGGGCGCCACGTGCGGGAGAGCTTCGCCCAGTCGCGAGCCGTCGGGGTGCGCTGCTCGGGGAGATCCCCGAGGGCGTCGCGGATGGCGTCGAGGCTCAACCCCACCTGCTGGGCGATCCGGATGAAGGCCACCCGCCGAAGCTGGTCGCGGTGGTAGCGGCGTTGCCCGCCGTCGGTGCGCTCGGTGTGCAGCAGGCCTTCGGCTTCGTAGAACCGCAGCGCCGAGTGCGCCACCCCGGAGCGTTCGACCATCTCCCCGATCGACAGGGTGGGCACCGTCATCGACTGCATCCTCCCCGTCCTCGCGGCGCACTCACGCACCGAGACCTCGACCTGGCGTGAAGTCGGCGTTCAGCGTACCCAGCCTCAGATGAAGGCCTCAGGCGAAGGGATCGCCGAACGGGTCGTCGGCGCCACCAGCCTGGTCGGACGCCTCCGGCAGGTAGGGCGCGTAGCCCGTCTCCTCGAGCTGCGCCGCCAGGTCGGGGCCGCCCTCGGCGACGATGCGGCCCTTCACCAGCACGTGGACGAAGTCGGGCCGTAGCTCGTGGAGCAGCCGGCTGTAGTGGGTGATCGCCAGGACGCCGAGGCCACGCTCCTCGGTGGCCTGCTCGATGCGCCGGCTGACGTCGCGCAGCGCGTCGACGTCGAGACCGGAGTCGAGCTCGTCGAGGATGGCGATCTTGGGGTCGAGGACGCCGAGCTGCAACGTCTCGTTGCGCTTCTTCTCGCCACCGGACAGGTCGACGTTGAGCGGGCGCGAGAGGAACTTCTCGTCGAAGCCGATGCGGCCGGCCTCGACGAGCATGGCCTCGCGCACCTCGTCGAACGGGCGGCCCGCAGCGGTCAGCGACTCGACCAGCACGTCTTCGAGCGACACGCCCGGCACCTCGGTCGGGTACTGCATGGCGAGGAAGAGCCCCGCCCTCGAACGCTTCCACGCCGGCAGGGCGAGCATGTCCTCGCCGTCGAGCGTGACCGTGCCAGCGGTGACCTCGTAGCCGGGCCTGCCGGCGATCACGTGGCTGAGGGTCGACTTGCCCGACCCGTTCGGCCCCATCACCGCGTGGACCTCGCCACTGCGGACGACCAGGTCGATGCCGGACAGGATCTCGGTGCCGCCGACCGAGGCCCGCAACCCTTCGATGCGCAGCTCGCTCATGGGATCTCCAAGAAGACGTCGCCGTCGTGGACCGAGACGTCGAAGACGGGTGTGGGGCGGGTGGCCGGCAGGGCGCTCGGCTCCCCGGTGTCGAGCGAGAAGGCACTGCCGTGCTTCCAGCACTCGATCGTTCGCTCGTCGGGGTCGACCTCGCCCTCGCTCAACGGGACATCCTGGTGGGTGCACCGATCGCCGATGGCGTAGACGTCGTCCTCGATGCGGATGAGGGCGACCGCGGGGAGCCCGTCGACCTCGACGCGGATCGCCCCGCCGTCGACCAGGTCGGAGAACGCGCAGACGCGGGTTGCGGTCACGGCGCTCCCTCGTCGGCGAGTGCGAGCGTGATGAGGCCGCGCAGCAGGGACTCGGCGGCCGGCACCGGCACGCCCGCGATCACCTCGTCGAAGAACCCTCCGACGATCAGCCGCTCGGCGACCTCGGGAGGCACGCCGCGGGCCTCCAGGTAGAACTGCTGCTCCTCGTCGATCGGGCCGACCGTCGATGCGTGGCTGCACCGCACGTCGTTGTTCTCGATCTGGAGGTTGGGCACCGACTCGGCCCACGCGTCCGGAGAGAGCTTCACGTTGCGGTTGGTCTGGAAGGCGTTGGTGCCCCGCGCGTTGGGCCGCACCTGGATGAGGCCCGTGTACACCGACTTCGAGCGGTCGTCGAGCGCCCCCTTGAAGAGCAGCGTGCTCGTGGTGTCCGGCGCGGCGTGGTCCTGGAACGTGCGGAAGTCGAGGGTCTGGTCGCCGGTGCCGAAGTACGCGGCGTAGAGGTCGCCGGTGGCTCCCTGGCCGACGAGGCGGCAGTCGGTGCGCAGCCGGGCGTACTCGCCGCCGAAGGCACCGGTGAACGACCGCATCGTGGCCTGGTCGCCGACGGTGGCGGACTGGCTGGCGATCTGCCAGGTGCGGTCGCCGAGCACCTGCACGTTGCAGTACCGCAGGCGAGACGACGGCCCGGCGTCGAGCTCGACGATCGGCAGCACGAGCGCCTCGATGCCGTCGGGCGACGCCTGGATGTCGAGCACCTGGACCTCGGCGTCGGCCCCGGTCTGCACGACGAGGCGGGGCAGCACCGCGAGCCCAGGCGTCTCGGTCCAGTGGGCGACGACGATTGGAGCGTCGACCGCGACCCCGGCCGGGATCCGCACCAGGACCGGGTCGGCGCTGAAGGCGTCGTTGAGCTGGCCGAACACGTCGGTGGGCTCGCCGGCGACCGACCCGAGCGCAGCTTCGCCATCGGCGACCTCGGCCAGGTTGCCCAGCCCGACGCCCTTGTCGAGCCAGCGAGCCTCGAGCTCGACGTGGACCAGGCGGCCGTCGCGCACGACGACGAGGCCGGCACGCTCGCCGACCTCGGACAGGATCGGTTCGAGGGCAGCGGGGATCCCCGGCGCGGGCGCCTCTGCCGATGCGAACTCGAAGCGATCGAGCTCGAGCTCACCGATGCGGCTGTAGCGCCAGACCTCCTCCTCGGTGGTCGGGACCGCGGTGGCGGCCGCTCGCTCGGCCGCGGCGACCCGCCGGGCGCGCAACCACTCGGGTCCGTCGAGCGACGCTGCCGCGTCTGGGGTGAAGGTGCTCAGGGGGTCACGCTCCGATGTGGTCGTGCGATGCGGACAGATGACAAGGGCCCGAGCGGCCCGTCGCCGAAGGCGACAAGAGCGGGAGGGAACAAGCATGCGAACATGGTCATTCGCATGCTCTCAGCGCCGGAACAGGCGCTTCCAGAACGGCCGGTGCTGCTCGGCGTCGAGCTCGGCGAGGATCTCGGGCCCGGCAGCGTTCACGATGTCCTCCGCCTCGTCGAGGAGGCGGGCGATGCTGTCGTCGGCGCCGACGCTCGGCGGCGCTTCGGGAGTGGGCGGGGTCACGAGGCTGCCGTACCGCCAGTCGACGTCGACGAGCCGTCGCTCGTAGCGGCCGCAGTCGTCGGGGCAACGCCATGGAGCCTCAGGGGCGAGGTCGAGGTCGCACTTGCGGACCGTGTCGCCGGTGGCGTAGGTCCGCGACTCGAAGTGCTTGCACTCCTGGCGCATCGGCATTCCGCGGCTCCTGCGGGCGCGACCGGCGTCAGCCGACCGAGCCCTCCATCTGCAGCTCGATGAGACGGCTCCACTCGACCGCGTACTCCATCGGCAGTGTGCGCGTGACCGGCTCGATGAAGCCGTTCACGATCATGCCCATCGCCTGCTCCTCGGAGAGGCCGCGGCTCTTGAGGTAGAAGAGCTGCTCGTCGGCGACCTTGGAGACCGTGGCCTCGTGGCCGATGACCGCGTCCTTCGAACCGACCTCCATGTACGGGTAGGTGTCGGAGATCGAGGTCTCGTCGAGGATGAGGGCGTCGCACTGCACGTAGCTCTTGGAGCCGTACGCGTCGTCCTCGACGCGGACCAGGCCGCGGTAGCTGGTGCGGCCGCCGTCCTTGGAGATCGACTTCGAGACGATCTTCGACGTGGTCTCGGGGGCGGCGTGGACCATCTTGGCGCCGGCGTCCTGGTGCTGGCCGGCACCGGCGTAGGCGACCGACAGGACCTCGCCCGAGGCCTTGGGGCCGACCATGTAGACGGCCGGGTACTTCATGGTGAGGCGGCTGCCGATGTTGCCGTCGATCCACTCCATGTGGCCCTCGGCCTCGACCCTGGCGCGCTTGGTGACCAGGTTGAAGACGTTGTTCGACCAGTTCTGGATGGTGGTGTAGGTGACCCGTGCCGACGGCTTGACGATGATCTCGACGACAGCCGAGTGCAGCGAGTCGGTGGTGTACACCGGGGCCGAGCAGCCCTCGATGTAGTGCACCTTGGAGCCCTCGTCGGCGATGATCAGCGTGCGCTCGAACTGGCCCATGTTCTCGGCGTTGATGCGGAAGTACGCCTGGAGCGGCATCTCGACCTCGACGCCGGGCGGCACGTAGATGAACGAGCCGCCGGACCAGACCGACGAGTTGAGCGCGGCGAACTTGTTGTCGTTCTTCGGGATGACCGTGCCGAAGTAGGCCCGGACGATCTCGGGGTGCTCGCGCAGCGCGGTGTCCATGTCGGTGAAGATGACGCCCTGGGCCTCGAGGTCCTCACGGTTGCGGTGGTAGACGACCTCGGACTCGTACTGCGCGGTGACGCCGGCGAGGTACTTGCGCTCGGCCTCGGGGATGCCGAGCTTCTCGTAGGTCTCCTTCACCGAGTCGGGGAGCTCGTCCCACGCGTCGACCTGATGGTCGGTGGGCTTGATGTAGTAGAAGATCTCGTCGAAGAAGATCTCCGACATGTCGCCACCCCAGTTCGGCATCGGCCGCTTCTGGAAGTGGGCGTAGGACTTGAGGCGGTAGTCGCGCATCCAGTCGGGCTCGCCCTTCATCCACGACATCTCGCGGATGATGTCCTCGTTCAGCCCGCGCTTGGGCTTGAAGACGTAGTCCTCCGCGTCGCTCCATCCGAGCTTGTACTTGCCGAGGTCGAGTCCGATGTCGGTCGCTGCCATCGCAGGTTGCGCTCCGTGGTTGGGGGGCAGGGTGATCGGGGGCAGAGGGTCGGAGACGAATTTCTCCTACGCAGATAGTAACAAATGCCCCCGGGGTCTCCACCCCCGGTGTGGCGGGGGTCTGGACCCCGCGCTCTGCCCCTCAGGACGCCGAGGCGAGGCCCCTGGTCCAGGTGGCGAACAGGGCGGCGTAGTGGCCGCCGGCGGCGACGAGCTCGTCGTGGGTGCCCAGCTCGCGCAGGGTTCCCTCGGTGACCACGCCGACGCGGTCGGCCCGCTCGGAGGTGGACAGGCGGTGGGCGATCACGATGACGGTGCGACCCTCCATCAGCACCTCCAGGGCCCGTTCGACGAGCTGCTCGGTGCCGGGGTCGAGGCTCGACGTGGCCTCGTCGAGCACGAGCACGGCGGGGTCGACCAGCGCGGCACGGGCCAGCGAGACGAGCTGCTTCTCCCCCGCCGACAGCCGCGAACCCCGCTCGTTCACCTCTGTGTCGAGCCCCTGTTCGAGCTGCTCGAACCGCTCGCGCAGGCCGAGCGACTCGAGGGCGCGCAGCACCTCGGACTCCGGCGCATCAGGACGGACCAGGCGGACGTTGTCGCGGATGGTGCCGTGGAACAAGAAGCCCTCCTGGGGCACCACGACGATCCGCTCGCGCAGCGAGCGCAGGGTGGCGTCGCGCAGGTCGACCCCGCCGAAGCGCACCGTCCCCTCGATCGGGTCGTACATCCGGGCGACCAGCTTCGCGAGGGTGGACTTGCCCGCGCCGGTGGGGCCGACCAGGGCGATGCGCTCACCGGGCGAGATGGTGAGGTTCACCCCCGACAGGACGTCGTCGCCATCCGGCGCGTAGCGGAACACCAGGTCGGCGACCTCGATGGCGCCGCGTGCGGGCAGGTCGACGGCCCCGGGCCGCTCGGCCACGTCGACCTCGGTGTCGAGCAGGTCGAAGAGCTTCTGGAGCGCGGCGCCGGACGACTGGAGCTGGTTGAACAGCTGGCTGAGCTGCTGGATCGGCTCGAACAGGTTGGAGAGGGTGAGGACGAAGAACGCCACCGCGCCGATGGTGAGGTTGCCCTGGGTGACCATCCAGCCGCCCACGCCGATCGCCACCGCGGTGGTGAAGTGGCCGGCGAACTCGATGACGGGCACGTACCAGGACTGGACCTTGACCGACTCCATGTGGGCGTCGTAGAGCTGGCGGTTGCCGGAGGCGAAGCGCGTGGACTCGACCTCCTCGCGGCCGTACGCCTGGATGACGCGCACGCCGGCGATGCCCTCCTGGAGGCTCGAGAGCGTCGAGCCGATCCGGTCGCGCACGGTGAGGTAGGCGCGGTTGGAGTCCCGCTGGAACTTGATCGAGGCGATGACCACGAACGGCACCGCGATCGCGCACACGAGCATGAGCTGCCACGAGACGAGCAGCAGCACCACGAACGCCAGGACCAGCAGCATGATCGCCGACACGAACTGGAGGAGGCCCATCTGGACGAGCTCCTGCATCGCATCGATGTCCGAGGTCATGCGGGCGATGATGACGCCCGCCTTCTCCCGGTCGTAGAACGGCATCGACAGGCGCTGGAGGTGGGCGAACACCCGGGTGCGAAGGTCGCGCAGGAACGTCTCGCCCACCTTGGCCAGGGTCACGATCGCCGTTCGCTGGGCCACGTAGTTCACGATCGCGACGACGACGTACAAGACGATCGCCGCGTTCAGCACGCTCGCGTTGCCCGCGGTGATGCCCGAGTCGATCGCCCATCGCACGAGGTAGGGGCCGGCGAGGATGCAGCAGGTGTAGAGGACGATGAGCGCGACGGCGATGTAGAGCTGGCGCCGATGCGGGCGCATCATGCGGGCGGCGCGGCGAAGGACGTGCTTGGCCTGCTCGGCGTCGAGCTTGTCCTCCTCGGAGATCCCCGCGGGCATGCCCCTCATGGCGCCACCTCCTCGGCGAGCTCGACGTCTCGTTCGATCGCCGCCAGGACGGTGCGGTAGGCCTGGTCGGTCGCGAGGAGCTCGTCGTGGGTGCCCTCGGCAACGATGCGCCCGCCGTCGAGCAGCACGACGCGGTCGGCGAGGGCGATCGTGGCCGGCCGGTGGGCGATGACGATGGTGGTGCGACCCTGCATCACCTCTCCGAGCGCGTCGCGGATCTCGTGCTCCTTGGTCGGGTCGACCGACGAGGTGGCGTCGTCGAGGATCAGGACCCGAGGGTCGGCGAGGATGGCTCGGGCGATGGCGATGCGCTGGCGCTGTCCGCCCGACAGCGAGAAGCCTCGCTCGCCGATCTCGGTGCGGTAGCCGTACGGGAGGTCGACGATGAAGTCGTGCGCGCCCGAGAGGCGGGCGGCCCGCTCGATCTGCTCCTCGGGGGCGTCGGGGTCGGCGAACGCGATGTTGGCGGCGATCGTCGACGAGAAGAGGAACGTGTCCTCGAACACGATGCCGACCGAGCGCCGGAGCTCTGCGAGCGGCGCCTGGCGCACGTCGACGCCGTCGAGCAGCACCTGGCCGGCCTGCACGTCGTAGAAGCGGGGCAGCAACCGGGCGATCGTGCTCTTGCCCGCACCCGTCGCGCCGACGAGGGCGATCGACTGGCCCGCGGGGATGTCGAGGTCGAGCCCGTCGAGCACGGTCGTGCCGTCGGCGTAGGCGAAGCGAACACCGTCGAAGCGGACGTGGCCGAGGCTCGGGCCCTTCGAGGGCAGGGGCGTCGGGTGGTGCGGTTCGACGATCTTCGGCGCCGTCGACAGCACCTCGGACACGCGGGCGCCCGCCGCGGCCGCTCGCTGGGCCTGGGCGATGATCATGCCCAGCATCCGCAACGGTTGGATGAGCAGCACCACGTAGAGGTTGAACGACAACAGCGTGCCCAGGCTGACGTTGCCGTTCATCACCTGGTGGCCGCCGTAGGCGAGCACCGCGATGAGCCCGATGTTGGGCATGAGCTCGATGGCGGGCAGGTAGTTCGCACGGACCCATGACGCGTCCATCGCGGCGTCGTAGACGTCATCGGCCTCGGTCTGCAGGCGCCCGGCCTGTGCGGGCTCGGCGCCGAAGCCCTTGACCACGCGGATGCCCTGCACCGACTCGTCGACGACCGAGGCGAGCTGGGCCGACTCCTCCTGGATGCGCATCACCGTCGGGAACAGCTTGGTGGAGAAGCGCTTGCCGAGGACGTTGACCGCGGGCAGCGAGCCCAGCGCGAACAGGGTGAGGACCGGATCGATCGACAGCAGGAGCACGGTGACGAGCGCGACCGTGAGGAAGTTGGAGATCGTCACCGGGATCATCACGACGAACTGCTGCACCTGCTGCAGGTCGGTGTTGCCCCGACTCATGAGCTGACCCGCCTGGGTGCGGTCGTGGTAGCCGAAGTGGAGGCTCTGGATCCGGGCGTAGATCTGGTCGCGCAGGTCGGCCTCGGTGCGGCGCGCTTCACGGAAGGCCAGGTAGCGGCGGCCGCCGGCGAACACCGCGGAGCCGGCACCGGCGACGAGCACCATCGCCGCCCAGAACCAGATCTGGTCGACGTCGGGCGGATCGGCCTCGATGCCCTGATCGACGCCCTGCTGCACGATCCACGGCACCGCCACCTTGCCGACCGTCCACAACATGCCGACGAAGACGCCGAGGGCGATGCCCTTGCGCTGGAGCCGGACCCGCTCGAAGAGCAGCGACCAGCCTTCCTTGGTCGGTCGCACCGTTCCGCTCTGATCGTTGGTCACAGCCTGCTGTGTGTCGCCGGTGATGGTGCTCGCCCCCTGGACGATCGTCGGTCTCTCGCTGCCGTCGCAGCGACCTTCGGAGGGAGAGGCCCTCGGTGAGATCGCCACGAACGGTGAATAGTTCAGGAGCCTAACGATTCGACGGCGCGTCGCGACAATCAGATTCCGTGCCACGCCGTCGCATCGGACGGCGTGGGAGGATCGGACCGATGGAGCACTCGGCAGACGGCTCGCACCTCACCCCCGACACCGTCGCCGATGCTGCACGCTCGCTCTGCGACGCGCTCGAGGCGATCGATCGCGACGGCTTCTACTCGTCGGTCGAGGTCATCCGCCCCTGGTCGACCCACAACCCGCGCCTCACCGGGGAGTTCGCCCGACCCAGCGCGATCCGGCGTTACCTCGAACGCGAGCTCGGCGCCCTCCTGCGCCAGGGCGCCCGCATCGAGGTGGGCACCGCCCGACCCGCGCTCACCCTGGACGACCCAGCGCTGTTCGCAGCCCTCGACGAGTCCGAGTGGGACCTCAGGGCCAAGAAGCTCTTCCTGTTCGCCCCCGAACGGATGGCCCTGTCGATGGACCGCCTCGGGCACTACACCGCCACGTCGGTCGACCAGTTCCAGCGGTACGTCATCTTCACCAACTACGCGATGCACGTCGACGCCTTCCGCGAGCGGTTCCCCGATGCGATCGGGTCCGATCGCGATGGCGTCCAGATGCCGGCGTGGCACCACGTCAGGCCCGCCGGCGACGGTGTGTCGATCGTCAACATCGGCGTGGGCCCGTCGAACGCGAAGACGATCACCGACCACGTCGCGGTCCTGCGCCCGGATGTGATGCTGATGATCGGGCACTGCGGCGGCCTGCGGAACCACCAGGCGATCGGTGACTTCGTACTGGCCACGGGCTACCTGCGCGCCGACCGCATCCTCGACGAGGCCCTTCCGACGAGCGTCCCCATCATCCCGAACCACACCCTCAACTCGCTCTTGCTCGCCGCGCTCGGGCGGCGCGACGTGCAGTACCGGATCGGCCCCGTGTACACGACGGGCAACCGCAACTGGGAGCTGAACCAGCGGGTCGCGCTGGAGGAGATGCGCGTGTCGCGCAGCATCGCCGTCGACATGGAGTCAGCGACGATCGCGGCGAACGGCTTCCGCTACCGGGTGCCGCACGCGACGCTGCTCTGCGTGTCGGACAAGCCGCTGCACGGCTCGCCGAAGCTCAGCGACGGCGCCCGCGCCTTCTACGAGGCCAGCCGGCGCCAGCACCTCGACATCGCGCTCGACGCCCTCGACGCCGTCCGTACCGCTCACCCCGACGGGCTGTCGAACGCCGACCTGCGCTCCCCCGATGAGCCCTTGCTCGGCGCACCGCCCGAGGCCGGAGGGTTGACCGCGCCGTGATCCGCTCGGACGAGCTCGTCGTCGAACGCCTCCAACTCGACGAGGCGTCCTGGGTCGACGTGGCCCGTGGGTTCCTCGACCAGCTCGGCCACGACCACGGCGAGGTCTTCGGCGCGGTGCTCGGCGAGACGGCCTGGCAGGAGAGCAAGGTGTTCCGGTACGAGCGGTGGGTCGTCGAGCCACGCCTCGGTGGGCGCGGGCCGATCCAGGGGTTCGTCCACCCGGCGCTCGCCGACACGCAGCGGCTCGTCCAGCACCGCTATGGCGTCCGCTTCGACCGTCCGACGTTCGTGCGCTACCGCGACGAGCGCGACTCGATGGCGCTGCACAGCGACCGGGACATGCGGTGGCTCGACGACACGGTGATCGCACTGCTGATCCTCGGCGACCGGCGCCCGTTCCACCTGCGGCCGGTCGAGGCACGCCTCGCCGACGACCCCCACAAGGGCGCGGTCCACGACGTCGCGCCCGGTCACGGCGACCTCGTGGTGATGGGCGGCGCGTGCCAGGCCGGTTGGCAGCACGGCGTGCCCCGTCCCAGCCGGCCGACGGGCGAGCGCATCTCGGTGCAGTGGCGCTGGACCTCGGGCACCGGCCGGCCAGTGGTCGGCGCCAGCTACCGCGCACCCCGCCTCTACTCCCGCTGAGCAGAGGAGACCGCTCAATCGATGCGGCGCATGTCGTCGCGATAGCGCTTGCCCCGAGCGACGTAGTGCTCGACACCCATGGAGATCTGCAACGGGTTCACGGCATCTGGGCGGATCTTGGCCGGCACCCCGAGGGCCATCGCCCCGCTCGGGACCTCCATGCCGTTCGGCACGACGGCGTTCGCACCGACGATCGAACCGCTGCGCACCTGGGCGCCGTGGAGGACGACCGACCCCGAGCCAACGAGCGACCCGTCGTGGATGACGCACCCCTCGAGGTGCACCATGTGGCCCACCACGCAGTCCGAACCGATCCGGGTGGGCGACAACGGCGTGGTGTGCACGACCGTGCCGTCCTGCACCGAGGTCCGATCGCCGACGACGATGCCGCCCTCGTCACCACGCAGGACCGCACCGGGCCAGATGGACGACTCGGCGCCGATCGTGACATCGCCGATCACCACGGCGTCGGGGTGCACGTACGCCGTCGGATCGATGCGCGGCACCATGTCGCCCAGGGCGTAGATCGGCATCAGATCGCCTCGAAGGTGCCGTAGCGACCGCCGAGGAACACCAGCGGCGTGCCACCCGCGTCGACCTCGAGGTCGACGACGCGGCCGATGACGATCCAGTGGTCTCCCGCGTCGACCACCTGGTCGGTGCGGCACTCGATGTGGGCGATCACGTCGTCGAGCACCGGGCTCCCCGTCACGCCGGTTCGCCATCCCACCTCCTCGAAGCGATCTGCCGCCGAGCTGGCGAAGTGGTTCGACACGCCCGCCTGGTCGGCTCCGAGCACGTTCACTGCGAAGACGCCCGCCGGCTCGATCAGCGGCCAGGATGTCGAGCCCTTCCCCGCGCAGAACCCGACGAGCGGTGGATCGAGCGACACGGAGAAGAACGATCCGATGGTCATGCCGGCCGGGTGGCCGGCGGGCGCAGCCGTGACGACGGTGACGCCGGTGGGCAGGTGGCCGAGCACGCGGCGGAAGTCGCCCGGGTCGATCCTGTCCTGCTCGTGGCGGTCCTCTGCGCTGTCCGTCTCGCTCTCCATCGGGGCGACACTATCCACCGAGCGCGACCAGTCCGATGGGCGCCGACTACTCCACCACGTTCACCACCACCTGGTGCCACCCGGTGGCCCCGTCGGGGAACGGGTCGGCGCGCCGGTCGGTCTGCACGTTGCCATCGTGGTCGGTGGCCCGCACCTGGATGGTGTGGCGGCCGGGCGTCGCCTCCCACGTGTGAGACCACTGGCGCCAGGTCGACGTGTTGGCCTCGTCGCCGAGCCGCGCATCGATCCAGTCGCCCTCGTCGATCCGCACCTCGACGCGCTCGATCCCGATGGGCTGCGCCCATGCCACGCCACCCACCGCGACGGCACCCGCGATCACCCGACGGCGAGGTGTGTCGATCCTGGACATGATCTTCACCGGTCCGTCCGCTGCCCACTGCCGCTCGATCCAGTAGGCCTCGAACTCGGCGAACCGCGTCAGCTCGATCTCGGTCAACCACTTGGTCGCAGAGACGTAGCCGTACAGGCCGGGGACGACCAGGCGGGCGGGGAAGCCGTGACGGATCGGCAGCGGCTCGCCGTTCATGCCGACCGCCACCATCGCGGCACGCCCGTCGCCGAGCGTCGCGACCGGGAAGCCGGCGGTGAAGCCGTCGTGCGACCGGCCGACGATCTGGTCGGCGTCGGGTGAGACGCCCGCCTCCGCGAGGAGGTCGTCCAGCCGTGCACCGAGCCAGCGGGCGTTGCCGATCAGGTCGCCGCCCACCTCGTTCGACACGCAGCAGAGCGTCATGTCCTGCTCGATGAGGTCGCGATCGAGGAGGTCCCGGTACGTGAGCTCGATCTCGCGGTCGACCATGCCGGTGACCCGCAGGGTCCAGGACTCCGCCGCGATCTGGGGCACCACCAGCGCGGTGTCGATCCGGTAGAACTCGCTGACCGGCGTGCGCCACGGGTCGATCCCCACCACGCCGAGGTCGACCCCGGCTGGAGGTTCCGGCGCCGGCACCCGAGGCCGGGGGAGCACCACCGCCATGCGCGACGCCGCGGCGTTGAACCTGCGCTGCAGCCAGCGGCCCGACGAGCCGACGACCGCAGCACCTGCGAGGACCGCCGTACCACCCACGATGAACTGCCGCCGCGACGCATCGAGTTGCACGGCATCGGCATCGGGCGGCAGCGACGCCACGTCGAGGAGCCACCAAAGGGTCGCCGAGCCGACCAGCCAGGCCAGCAGGCTCGGAACCGCCGCATGCCACTCCGCCCCGATCGACGAGTAGGCAGCAGCCACGCCGAGCACCGCGAAGACCCCGAGGCCGACCACGCCGAACCAGCGGTTGCGACGAGCGAGCAGGCCCACGATGGCGCCGAAGAACAGGGCCACCGCGACGATGCCCACGACGAGCGCAGCCTTGTCGTCGGTGCCGAACCAGTCGATGGCCACGTCCTTCACCGGGCGCGGCACCCGTTCGATGGTCTCGTCGCCAACGACCACGACCGGCGAGTCGAGCGACTCTGCGATCCCGGCCACGAGCTCGCCCACCGCAAGCGCGACAACGGCCGCGATCACGCCGCTCACAGCCGCGAGGACGCGGCCGAGATCGCCTCGTCGGAGACCGGAGGGGTCGATGTCGGTCATCTCGGTCATCACGTCGTCCACGCTCGCTGTTCGGAGCGTACGGCCTGTTCGGATGAACGATCGGTCAGGCCAGCGAGACGGTGAGGCCCTCGTAGGCGGCCATGACCTCGAGGTCGGGCCCGGCGACACGACGCGCGCCCGCGAGCAGGCAGTCGATGAACTCGTCGTCGTGCACGGGGTCGTGGTGGAACAGCACCAGGCACCGAGCGTCGGCACGGCGGGCGACGCTCACTGCGTACTCGACGGTGCAGTGCCCCCAGTCGCACTTCCCCGCGAACTCCTCGGCCGTGTACTGGGCATCGTGGATGAGGAGGTCGACCCTGTCGCACAGGTGCAACACGTCGTCGGACACCGCGTCGAGGCCGCTCGCCGGCTGCTGGTGATCGCTCAGGTAGGCGACGGATCGATCGCCCCAGTCGATGCGGTAGCCGTTGGTGGAGCCGACGTGCGCGACCGGACGAGCCGTGACCGTCGCCGAACCGACCTCGACCTCGTCGTCGTCGAAGTCGTGGAAGAGGATCTCGCCCGGGAGCTGGTCGACCGTGACCGGGAAGTACGGAGGACGCATGAACCCCGCGAACGCCTCGGCGAGCGTGCGGCCGTCGTCGGGTCCGGGGCCGTACACGTCGATGTGCGCGCCATCGCGAAGGATCGGGACGAAGAACGGCAGGCCCTGCACGTGGTCCCAGTGCAGGTGGGTGACGAACGCAGCGCCCTGGAACGTGCCGTCGTGGGGCAGCGTCTCGCCGTACTGGCGCAGGCCGGTGCCCAGGTCGAGCACGATCGGCGGCTCGCCTGGACGCTCGACGACGACGCACGCCGTGTTGCCGCCGTAGCGCGCGTTGGACGGCCCAGGGCAGGGGGTCGAGCCCCGGACTCCGTAGAACGACACGTTGAGCACCCGGCTCCCCCTTTCGCCCGGCGACAGTAACGCCCCCGATACGCCCGGCGGCAAGCGGTGTGACCCAAGTCTCATCGAGGCGCGCCAGGCCTCGGACCCGTAGGTTCGGTGCCCATGGCCGACGCTGACACCACGATCACCCAGGGCTCGATCGACGCCGGCGGGCTCGAGTTCGCGTACCTCTCGGCGGGGAGCGGCCCGCTCGCGCTCTGCCTGCACGGCTTCCCCGACACGGCGTGGGGCTGGCGGCACCTGCTCCCAGCGCTGGCCGACGCCGGCTACCGCGCAGTGGCACCGTTCATGCGCGGCTACGCGCCCACCGCGATCCCGCCGTCCGGCTACTTCCAGACCGGGGCGCTCGCCACCGATGCCGTGGCGCTCCACGAGGCGCTCGGTGGCGACGGCGACGCGGTGATCATCGGACACGACTGGGGCGCACCAGCGGCCTACGGCGCCGCCGCGCTCGCACCCGAGCGCTGGCGTCGCGTCGTCGGCGCAGCGGTGCCACCCGGTGGCGCGCTCGGCCGTGGGTTCTTCACCTTCGACCAGCTCCAGCGGTCCTGGTACATGTTCTTCTTCCAGCACGCGCTCGCCGACGTCGTCGTGCCGATGGACGACCTCGCCTTCATCGAGCGCCTCTGGCGCGACTGGTCGCCAGGCCACGAGCCGGGCGAGGACATGGACCACGTGCGCCGCGCGCTCGGCACCCCCGAGAACCTCGCCGCGGCCCTCGGCTACTACCGGGCGACGCTCGGCGACGGACCTCGCGACCCCGAGCTCGACGCCGCGCAGGCGGCGGCGAACACGATGCCGTCGCAACCGCTGCTGTACCTGCACGGCGCCGATGACGGCTGCGTCGGGTTGGAGGTCGCCGAGACCGCCCGCGCCGAGCTCACCGTCGAGGGGTCGCGCATGGAGGTGGTCGACGGCGCCGGACACTTCCTCTTCGTCGAGCAGCCTGAGGTCGTCAACCGCCTGGTCGTGGAGTTCCTCGCCGAGGGCTGAGTCAAGGGCTGAGCGTGCGAACGGGTCAGGGGGCCGAGGCCAGATCGCGCCAGGTCGGGAAGGTCCAGTCGACGGGTCCCTTGCGCTCCCGCACGGCGCGGCAGCGTCCGGTCCCCTCGCTCAGCGCGAGGTCGAGCACCTCGTCGGCGATCGTCGCCGGGTCGATCATCTCGAGTCCGGCGGCATGGGGATCGCCTCCACCCATCGCCTCGACCGTCATCGGTGTGTCGACGACGCCGGGACACACGGCGTCGATGGTGATGCCGTACGGCACGAGCCCTGCCGCCACCGCTCGGACGAACCCCGCCACCGCCTGCTTGGTGAGCGTGTACAGCGGGTTGGGTTCGAAGGCGACGATGCCAGCAGCCGACGCCGTCACGACGATCGCCCCGCCACGGTCCTTCATGGCACCGACGACGGCGCGCGTGCCGAGCACGACGCCCGAGATGTTGGCGTCGATCGTCCGTCGGTAGACGTCGAGCGGCAGGTCCTCGATCGGGCCGGTGTAGCCGTAGACGCCGGCGTTGAGGTGCGCGAGGTCGAGCCCGCCGAGCGCGGCCGCTGCGGCGAGCGCAGAGTCCCAGGTCGTCGGATCCGACACGTCGCCTCCGACCGCCAACGCCCGCTCGCGCCCGACCGCCGCGACGGTCGTGTCGGCGGTCGCGACGTCGAGGTCGACCACGACGACGGTCGCGCCCTCGGCCACCACGCGCTCGCACACCGCTCGCCCGATGCCCGAGCCACCTCCGGTCACGAGCGCGACCTTGCCGTCGAGACGTCCGGCCACTGGCTCCCCCTCTGATCGTTGCCTGTGCGCCGCACCCTAGGCCGACTGGATCGGATGGGAGCGTGGGATCACGGGGCGACCCAGGCGCCGTCGCGTCGCCGGGCGACGAGGCCATCGGCGGCGAGCGCGATGGCCACCCGTCGTGCACGGTCGGCGTCGTCGCCGAGCCCGGCGGCGGCCGTCAACTCCTCCGGCCCCACCGGAGCGGCCAGCACCGCCGCCAGCAGTCGGCCCCTGGCCTGTCGATCCGATCCCTGGAACCGCGACTGCGCCCGGCTCACCCCCGCCGAGCCCTCGGCCGGATCGGGTTTCGCCCAACCCGCGATCGCCCATGCGCACGTCCCGGCGAACGGGCACCCCTCGCACCGCGGCGCGGGTCGGCAGTGGAGCGCGCCGACCTCCATGATCGACTGGTTCCACGTCCACGGGTCGGTCGCCGCGACCCGGGCATCGGCGGTGCGCTGCGCCTCACGTGCGGTCATGGGTCTCCCGCCGGTACGGGTCAGGACCCG
>CAZBTQ010000049.1:14826-18519 GCA_964494405.1 uncultured Iamiaceae bacterium | reverse complement strand
CCCTCGGGCAGGTCGACGAGCACGACGGCGTAGGGACCTTCGGCAGGGTCGCGCCCCATCCCGGCGTTGTGCTGGACGCTGACCGCGTAGACGGTGCCCTTGCCGCTGGCCTCGCGCCACTCGACGTCGCCGCCGAGCGAATCGACTGCGACCTCCCGCGGGTACCAGAAGGGTTCACCGGTGGCGGTGCTGTAGGGGATGACCAGCCGCTCGTCGCGGCTGGCGTCCCAGAACGGCTGCCCGTACTCGGAGGCGGGCGGCTCCAGGATCGTCGTCGGTGCCTCGCCGCTCACAGCGCAGCCTCCGTGCCGAGGACCAGCGTCCCCATCGTTGACAGCAGACCGCCCGACCCGTGGGCGATGGCGATCTCGGGGCCGTCGAGCTGACGTTCGCCGCACTCGCCCCGGAGCTGGCGGACCGCCTCGACGATGAGGAACATGCCGTACATGCCGGGGTGCGTGTAGGAGAGGCCGCCCCCGTTGGTGTTCATAGGGAGCGAACCACCCGGGCCGAGCTTGCCGTCCTCCACGAATGCCCCGCCCTCGCCCTTGGCGCAGAACCCGAGGTCCTCGAGGTGCAGCAGCGCGGTGATGGTGAAGCTGTCGTAGCCCATCAGCAGGTCGACGTCGGAGGGCTTGACCCCGGCCATCGCGAACGCTGCGGGGCCGCTGACGGCCCCCGCGGTCGTGGTGAGGTCGGGCATCTGGCTGATCATCGAGTGGTCGCCGCACGTGGCGGCGCCGAGCACGTACACCGGCGGCTTGGCCAGCGACCGCGCCTTCTCCTCCGACACCAGCACGAACGCTCCCGCCCCGTCGGTCACGAGGCAGCAGTCGAACAGGTGCAGGGGCGATGCCTGCATCGGCGAGGCGAGGACGTCGTCGATGGTGATCGGGTCCTGGAACCGGGCGTTGGGGTTCATCGACGCCCACCGGCGCGTGTCGACCGCGATCTGCGCCAACTGCTCGGAGGTCGTGCCGAACTCGTACATGTGCCGGCTGGCGGCCAGGGCGTAGGCGCCCATGGGCGTGCGCAGGCCGTACGGGGCCTCCCACTCGAGACCCGGGTTCGGGCCGCCCATCATCATCCCCGGACCTCCGCCGCCCCGACCGCGTCCGCCGCCACCGGGACCGCGAGCCGCGGCCGCTTCCGCCGCGCGCTTGCGGTCGCCACGAGGCGTCGAGGCGTAGACGCCGATCACGACGTCGCACAACCCGGCCGCGATGGCTGCCGCCGCGTGCTCGACGTGCAGCTCGTAGCTGGAACCGCCGACGTTGGTGCCGTCGAACCAGCGGGGATGGATGTTGAGGTACTCCGCGAGCTGGGCGGGGCCACTGGCGCTGCTGACGCCGTCGACGTCGGCGAGCGTGAGGCCCGCATCGTCGAGCGCGGCGCGGATCATCGCAGCTTCGAGCTCGCGCCCTCGGCTGTCGAGCACCCCGGTGGGCGACGCCGCGTCGGCCACCCCCACGAGCGCGGCTGCGCCGCGAAGCGTGCGTTCGGTCACCGTTCGTTTCCCCCCAATGTCGTTCCCCCCGAAACGTCCCGAGCTCGCCCGGACATCGGCACCCTAGAACACGCGCGGAGCGGCTCGCATATCCGCTCGGCCGAGGGGTTCGGCGATCGCGCTGCGCTCAGGGGCCGACCGAGACGGCCATGGCGCCGTGGCGCGGCGCCCACAGCACGACCGTCGCGTGGGAGCCGTCGGGGTGGACGTGGCTGACGACGAGCGGATCGGTGTGGGAGACGACGGCAGCACGTCGCATCGCGCCGGCGTCATCTGTGCGCACCGTCAGCGCGGTGCCATCGCGGAACTCGATCGTCCAGGTGGCGTCGGACCGCTCACGGCGCGCGCCCACCACCGGAACCCCGCACCAGGCGAGGCGATCGAGCACCTCGACCAGTCCGGCGAGCTCGTCGAGCGCGGTCCGCTCGTCGAGGGCGTGCAGGGTCTCGTCGTCGGCATCGGCGGCGAGGCGACGCTGCCGCGCCTGTGCCCCGTAGTAGCCCGCCCGCTCGTCGCCTGGCTGGCGCGCCGATGCGACCACCACGACTGCCCACGCGCAGGCACCGGCGATGCACAGCGCCAGCAGCACGACGACTCCGGACATCCCCTCATGTTGCACCCGGATGTGCTGCCCGTCACGTCGCTCCGCGGCGTCAGCCCTCGGTGACGTCGTCCGCGTCGAACGTGCGCTCGATCTCGGGAACGGTCCGCTCGAAGCCGTCGGCCTCGAACAGCTCGTCGTCGGCCTGGGGGATCCAGCGCGCGATGAGCGACGACGGCAGGTGGGCGCGTCGGTCGCGCAGGAGCGTCAGCGAGTCGTTGTAGAAGGTGCGGGTCGCGGCGATGCGGTCCTCGGTGTCGGCCAGCTCCGCCCGCAGATCGGCGAACGACTCGTCGGCGCGCAGCTCCGGCACGGCTTCCCCCACCGCGAGGACCTGCCGGAGCTGCGCGGTCTGCTCGGCGATCGACCCATCGGCGGTGGACGAGCGCTCGCCGGCGATCGAGGCGAGGAGGGCAGCCTCGTGGTCGGTGTGCGCTCCCACCACCTCCGCGAGCGCGGGGATCAGGTCGTGGCGACGCCGGAGCTGCACGTCGACGAGGCTCTTCGCCCGGTCGACCCCTTGTCCCACCAGGCGGAGCCGGTTGTAGGTGGTGAGGCCCCACGCCACGGTCAGTCCGACCAGCGCCACGGCGACGCCCGGCACCCATCCCACCGGGTCGGTCGGATCGCGCGGCGACACGGCGACGGCGACCGATGCCGCCACCAGCCCCAGCGCAGCCAGGACCGCGACCGCGGTTCCGACGCTCCACCACCGCACGCGGTCGCGCTCGGTGCCGGTCGACACGAGCACGTCGCGGGACAGGATCGGGACCGTTCTGACCGGATCGAGCGTCGCCTCGCCGACGACGAACAGCAGGTCGCCGATGACGACGGCCTTCTCGGTCTCGCGGTACTCACCGGTCGCCGAGTCGAACATCCGCGTGAAGAAGCCGCCTTCCTTCTCGCGTTGGAACGTGACCCGATAAATCTGGCGCGGGACGACCTTGGCGCCGTCCACCCGCACGAGCACCGACCCGGACGAGTCGACGACCTCGATCTCCCCGACCCGATCGCCGGCCCGCTCGATCTCGTGGAACTGCCGGTAGCGCTCGGTGCGGCTGGTCGTGTTCCCCTTCGAGTCGGTGGAGGTGACCACCCTGGTGTGCTCGCGCTCCTCTTCGAGGACGTACTCCCACCAGACGCATGGCGCCCGCACCCTGCGGCTCGTCAGCGGCGACTCGACCCACGCCCGACCGACGACCTCGTTGCGCCCGGCGAACACCGCCGCCGCGGGCGTCGTCGGAACGTCGGCGTAGCGACGACGGCCACGGTCGAGGACCCACGCCGCGACCACCGCGGCGACCGCCACGCCCCAGATCCACATGGCGCCATCGTCGCGCGACCATGACGGGATGATCGCCGCCTTCAGCATCAGCCCATCCGGCATCGGCCCATCCGTCAGCGCCAGCGTCGCCGACGCGGTGCGCATCGTGCGCGAGAGCGGCCTGCCCAACGAGACCAACGCGATGTTCACCAACGTCGAGGGCGAGTGGGACGAGGTGATGGACCTCATCAAGCGCTGCGTCGACGAGGTCGCCACGTCGGCACCGCGCGTCGGGGTGGTGATCAAGATCGACCACAAGCC
>CAZBTQ010000049.1:13284-14726 GCA_964494405.1 uncultured Iamiaceae bacterium | reverse complement strand
CGACGGGCTCGAAGCCGACCTTCTCGTAGAGGTGGCGGGCGGGGTTGTCGGGCTCGACGCTCAGGCTGACGGCACCGACCCCTCGCACGCGGGCGATCTGCACGAGCTCGCGCAACAGCGCCTCCCCCACGCCGCGGCCGCGGCTGGTCGGCTCGACCGCGATCGACAGCTCGGGCGTCGCCGCGTCGACGAAGCCGTACCCGGGCTCGGACTCGCTGAACACGCGATACCAGGACGCGCCGAGCGGCCCGCCCGACCGGTCGAGCGCCACGACGCCTGCGTCACCGGCCCGCGGCCAACCTTGGACGTAGCGACGCAGGTGCGGATCGCCGAGGACGTCCTCGTCCGAGCGGACCTCGGCCCCAGGTCGCCAGTCGGCTGCGTACGCCAACATCCGGGTGAGCAGCGGGAGGTCGGCGGCGCTCGCCGGACGCAGCGTCACGGCCAGCGGCGCGGTCACCCGAACAGGCCGTGGAGTCCCGTCGCCTCCGACGCCGGGTACGTGACGTAGCCCACCGGTACCCGGCCGTCGACCACCTCGATGACCGCCGCGGCTGCATCGGGGCCGAACGCACCGCACAGCTCGATCAGCTCGACACCGTCGGCGAGCAGCTCCTCGATGACCTCGGGGTCGACCTTGGTCGACGGCACGCCGACGGTGAGCAGCACGCATGCCTGGGTCCCTGTCGTCTGGCGGACGGGCGGCCCGTCGCCGTCCCCGGACGTGTAGATGAAGCCCCACTTCTCCATGCGCCTTCCCCCCTCGGCGAGCGATGTCCGGCGGAGGGTAGTCGAGTGACACCGGCCCGGGCGGGTGTCAGGACAGCGCACGCTCCAGGAGCTCGGCGCCGTCGTCGGAGAGGGGGATCTGGGCGACGAGCGCCAGCGCGGCGGGGCTCATCTTGGCCGCGACCTTCTGCACGACTGAGACCATGTGGTCGGTGTCGAGCCGCTCGGCCAGGTCGCTCAACTGGGTCTCGATGAACGCGAGGCAGGCGGCGTCCTCCATCGCCTGGGTGCCCGATGTCTCGTCGAGGCGCACCCGTCGCAACAGGACCTGGACGCGGTTGATCGTCGCCTCGTCGTAGCCGGCGCCACCGAGCAGTCCCACCACCGCGGCCGCGTGGCGCTGCTTCTGGTCGCGCCGCCAGCGCAGGTAGCCGGCCCTGCCGTCGGGATAGCGGTCGCGCGGCAGCTCCCAGCGCCGGAGGTGGTGCGCCCGCGCGGCGAGCAGCAGCGCATCGTCGGGATCGTCGACGAGCTGCGGGATCCACTCGGCGGCGAGGCGACCGTGCGCGACCGCGAGCGGGAGCTCCTCGCCTCGCACGACCACCCGGTTGGGATCCTCGGCGTTGGCGGCGTCGATCGCGGCGATCGCGGCGTCGAGCGATCCGCTCAGCTCAGGGCCCTAGCGGCCCGCCGCCGGAGGCGGCAAGAGCGGG
>CAZBTQ010000049.1:0-13184 GCA_964494405.1 uncultured Iamiaceae bacterium | reverse complement strand
CAGCTCAGGGCCCTAGCGGCCCGCCGCCGGAGGCGGCAAGAGCGGGCGAGGAGGGGAGCATGCGAGCATCACCACGCATGCTCAGCTCCCCGCGCACTCCGACTCTCCGACCTCCGCGGTGAACGGGCCGGTCTCGTCGTAGTCGACGAAGAACTCGGGGCCCTCGTCGGGTGTGGGGAAGTGGTCGAGGTCGCGCAGGTCGTCGGCGACGGCCTTGGGGCCGCCGACGCGGTCGAGCCAGCTGCGGAACAGCTCGCCCGCCTCACGCTCCTTGGCGAAGCGCCGCACGACGCGGACCGCCGCCTCGGGCGCCGCCTTGGCAGGGAGGCGCAGCGCCTTCTCGCCGAAGTGGGCGGCCTCCTGGCCGACGTAGCCGCCGAGCAGCATCTGGTAGCCGGGAGCCGACTGGCCATGCGCGCGGCGTTCGGCACCGAAGAAGCCGATGTCGGAGGTGTGGTGCTGGCCGCAGGAGTTCGTGCAG
The DNA here is from genome assembly GCA_964494405.1 of uncultured Iamiaceae bacterium. Lineage (GTDB taxonomy): Bacteria > Actinomycetota > Acidimicrobiia > Acidimicrobiales > SKKL01 > Actinomarinicola. The sequence goes on along the minus strand of CAZBTQ010000049.1, from coordinate 12,703 downwards.
CCCGAGATGTTGATGCGGACACCGCCGACCTCGGCGAGGCCCTCCTCCTCGAGCTGGTCGCCGATGGCCTTGGCGAGGCCACGTGATTGGGTGACCGCGATGTTGCAGGTGTCGGCGCCGGGGCACGACACGACGTCGCGGACCAGCTCGGCACCGGGCTGGGCCATGCCGATGGCCACCAGCCGCTCGAACAGCACCGGCACCTGGCTCTCCTCCAGCCCTCGGAAGACGAGGTTCTGGCGGTTGGTGAGCCGAACGTCGGCGCCGAGCTCTCGCTGGATCGCCGCCAGGGCGCGGAACTGGTCGGAGGTGATGTCGCCGAGGGCCGCGTACGCGATGGCGGACACGGTGCCGTTGGCGGCGCCGCGCACGACCGAGGTCTGCTCCCAGCGCCGGAACGGGTCGTTCGACAGGAGCTGGACGGCGACGCCCTGGCCGATGGGGCTGACCTCGCCTGTGGTGACCTGACCAGCCGGCAGGTCGCCGGCCTTCTGCACGATCGGCGGGATGCCGCCGGGCCACGAGCTGGACGCGGCGAGCGTGTGGCGGACCTTGAGGATCCGGCGCTGCACCTCTTCCCAGCCGAGGTTGTCGACGACCCACTTCATGCGGGCCCGCAGCTTGTTGTCGCGGTTGCCGGTCTGGTCGAAGACCCGCAGGATCGACTCGATGGTGGGGAGCAGGTCCTCGCGGGTGGTGAACTCCTCGAGCAGCAGGGCGGCGTGGGGGTTGGCCCCGAGGCCACCGGCGACGAAGACGCGGAAGCCGTGCTCGATGGTGCCGTCGTCGTTCTTGCGCACCGAGGCGACGACGCCGGCATCGTTGAACATCGCCTGGCCGCAGTCGGTCTCGCAACCGGAGAAGTTGATCTTGAACTTGCGGGGCAGGCGCTGCCCGAGCGGGTTGCGGACGAAGTGCTCGAACGCGGCCTCGGCCCAGGGGGTGACGTCGAGCTTCTCGTAGGGGCACGCGCCGGCGAGGTGGCAGGCCATCACGTTGCGGACGGTGTCGCCGCACGCCTCGCGGGTGGTGAGCCCGACCGAACCGATGAGGCGCATCACCTCGGGCACCTTGTCGAGCTGCACGTAGTGCATCTGGATGTTGTGGCGCGTGGTGATGTGGCCCCAGCCGCGCGAGTAGGTCTCGGCGACGTGGGCGATCATCTCGAGCTGTTCGGGCGTGGCGGGCCCGGCCGGGAACTTCACCCGCACCATCTGGTTGATGCCGCCCTGGCGCTGTCCGTAGATGCCGTTGTTGAGGCGCATCAGCCGGAAGACGTCTTCTTCGATCTCACCGGCGAGGTACTGCTGGACCGCTGCCTCGAACCGTTCGACGTCGCGAAGCTGTTCCGCGTCGAGGTCGCGGGGCCCTCTCACGATGGGTGTGGGGATGGTGTGTGTGGGCGACACGTGGGTCTCCCCCCGTTCCGAAATACGACCTGACAGGTCAACTATAGGGGTCGGACCCCGTCACCTCCAAGCGCTCTGCGTGACCGTCGTCGCCGGCGGTCAGGGACCGACCTCGGCGCCGATCTCCACGAGGGCGTCTCGCAGCGCCGTCCTGAGACGCCGCGCGTGGGCCGGAGCGAGGTGGAAGACGAGGCCCGCACCGGCGCGCCCCACCTCCTCGGCGGTGAGCACGACCCGCGGCTCGGCGTCGTCGTAGTCGTCGCTGATGGCGACGGCCCAGGACAGGCGTGCGGCGTCGTCCTCACCCGGTGGGAGGTCGGCGGGGTCGAACGGCTGGTCGTCGATCGAGCGGCGCATCTCGCCAGCTTCCCACGGCCAGGCGCTCAGATCCGGCGGGCCACCAGGATGCAGACGTCGTCGTCTCGCGACGGCTGCTCCTCGATCCCGAGCGCCAGCTCGCACAGGTCGTCGGCACTCGCGACCGTGGCACCGCGCAGCACGTCCAGCAACCGCCCGATCGACGCGTCGATCGACTCGTCCCTGCGCTCGATCAACCCGTCGGTGTAGAGCACGATCGAGCCGCCGACGGCGAGCTCGATCTCGGCCTCCTCGTACTCGGCGGTGTCGGTCGCCCCGAGCAGCGGACCCGACGTCGGCGGAAGTGTGCGTGCCCCGTCGGCATCGACCACCAGGCACGGTGGGTGACCGGCCGACGACCAGCGGGCGACACCGGTCACGGGGTCGACGACGAGGTGCACCGCCGAGGCGACGTGGGCGCGGTCGGTCCGCGCCAGCACCCGGTTGAGCCGGGTCAGGACCGCAGCGGGACCATGTCCGTCGAGGGCGTACGCGCGGACTGCGTTGCGCAACTGGCCCATGGCGCCACCGGCAGCCAGACCGTGACCGGAGACGTCGCCGATGGTCAGCGCGATGCGCCCGTCGTCGAGCACGAGGGCGTCGTACCAGTCGCCGCCCACGTCCGAGCCCGACGGCAGGTAGCGCGCCGCGATGTCGAGGCCCTGCACCTCGGGGAGCACCGCCGGCAGGACGCTCGTCTTCAGCGCCAGTGCCACACCTCGCTGGGTCTCGTAGAGCTTCGCGTTGACCAGGCCGGTCGCAGCGCGGGCCGCCAGCTCGACGGTGAGGTCGAGGTGCTCGGGGTCGTCGAGCGGGTGCCGTTGGGTCCATGCCAGCGCGAGCACGCCGTGCACCTCGGTCTCGGTGCGGATCGGCACGCACAACCAGTACCGCAGCGAGTTCTCCTCCAGCTTCTCCCGGAACCGTGTCGGCACGTCGACCACCTGATCGTCGTCGAGGTCGCGGTGGATGATGATCTCCCCGGTGCGGAAGCACTCGGCCGCGGGTGCAGCAGCGTCGTAGGGGACGACGGTGCCGAGCAGGTGTCGGCGCGCGCCCGCGTCGATGTCCGGGTTGCCGTGTGCCACCGCGACGCGGCCGAGCCCACCCTCGACCGGCCGGAGCGCCATGCCCGCATCGGCGATGCGCGGCACCGCGTGGTGGACGACCCGTTCGAGCACCTCGGTGGGGTCGAGCGTGCCGAGCACTGTCCGCCCGACGCGCACGAGGAAGGCGAGCCGATCGCGAGCGGTCTCGGCCTGGTCGCGCGCGTGGTCGAGCGCCTCGCGCGCCGCCCGGTCGGCTTCGAGCAGGCGCGACCGCTCGACCGCGGCGCCGACGTGGCGACCCACCAGCTCGTACAGGTCGAGCTCGGGTCGGGTCACGGCGATGTCGGGCCCGAAGCTCAGGCACAGCGCACCGAACGGCACCTGTCCCGCGGTGATCGGCACCGCGACGAGCGTGTCGTGGCCGCGAGCGCGCTCTCGCTCGCAGACCTGGGGATAGCGGGCAGCGTCGCGCCCGACGTCGACGACGACCGGGGCGTCGGTCTCGATCGCCGTCCACGTCGGCAGCTCGCCGCGTGGGATGTCGACGGTGTCGCCGGGACGCAGGTCTGGCCGGTACCCCGTGTTGCGCGCGACCTCCAGCTCGCCTGTCTCCGGCGTGAACAGGAAGACGATGCCGGCGGCGGCGCCGGCCGCCTCGATCCCCTGGTCGACGACGACGTCGAGGATCTCGTCGAGGGTGGTCGCGCCGGCGAGCGCCAGGGTCAGCGCCTGGATCCGGGGGAACCGGCTCGTGCGCGCGGCGGGGGCAGGTTCGCTCGCAGTTTCGTCACCCGCGCCGTGATCCGGCATGTCTTCCCGCCGTGGTCGTCCCTGTTGGTTGGCGGGAAGCCTAGACGGCTCACGCATCGCGCGTGCTGTACGACGGAGTGCGTTCGACACGCCGCCCGACCGGGCGTAGCGTGACCGTCGGCACGTCAGGGTGCCGCCGGTCCGCGGAAAGGGCAGAGCCCACCTGAGCAGGTCCTTCGCCGCCGTCGGGCGGCACCACCCACGTTGCCCCTTCTCGGGCCCGAGGTGCGGACACGGGCACACCGAGAGGAGCCCACGTGACCACACGACTTCCTGCCAACCCCTCGATGGAGCAGCTGCGGACGATCGCCCGTGACCTGCACCGCGACATCGTCGCCGGCGACGACACGGCGCTCGCAGCGCTCGCCGACCACCACCCACGACCGCCGGCCGACCCATCGGAGGCGAGGCGATCCGACGCCCAGCTCGTGGTCGCCCGCAGCTACGGGTTCGCGAGCTGGAACCGGCTGCGGAGCCACGTCGAGCTCCGCAACGAGCTCGCCCGGTCGCCGCACGAGGCCCTGGTCGACGACTCGGTCGCGCCCCAGGAGCGGTTTGGCGCGCTGGCATGCCTGACCTACGGCGTCGACCACCCGGACCGGCGGCGCGCCGCCCGCGACCTGCTCACCGCCGACCCGTCGCTCGCCACCCGCGACGTGTGGTCGATGGCAGCCGCCGGAGAGGCGGCGGCCCTGGCCGAGGCGTTGGACGGCGAGCCCCAGCTCGTCGCCGCCGAGGGCGGGCCGTTGCGGTGGCCGCCGCTGCTGTACGTCGCGTACTCCCGCCTCGAACCACTCGATCCGGGTCGGTCGCTGCTCGACGTGGCGCGGGTCTTGCTCGACCGAGGCGCCGACCCCGACGCCGGCTACCTGTGGGAGGGACTGCCCAGCCCGTTCACTGCGCTGACCGGGGCGTTCGGCGGTGGCGAGGACGCGATCAACCAGCCGCCGCACCCGGACTCGGAGACACTCGCACGCCTGCTGCTCGAACACGGCGCCGACCCCAACGACAACCAGGCGCTCTACAACCGCATGTTCGATCCCGACGACAGCCACCTGGTGCTGCTCTTCGAGCACGGGCTCGGCACCGGCGACGGCGGACGGTGGCGTCAGCGGCTCGGCGACGCGGCCGAGTCGATCCCCGACATGCTCGCCATGCAGCTCCAGTTCGCGGCGTCGCGGAACATGCCGTCCCGCGTGCGCCTCCTGCTCGACCACGGCGTCGACCCCGACGGACAGTGCGGACACCCCACGTTCCACGGGCGCAGCGCCGTCGAGCTCGCGCAGCGCGTGGACGCGACCGAGATCGTCGACATGCTGCTCGACGCCGGCGCCTCACCGCCGGAGCTCGACGACGACCAGCGCTTCGTGGCGGCGTGCATGCGCGCGGACGAAGCTGAGGCTCGGCGACTGCTCGCGGCCGATCCGGGCACGATCGCTCGACTCGAAGCTCAGGATCCGCCCACCGTGCTCGCCGCATCGGCTGGCAACGTCGAGGCGTTGCGCCTGATGGTGGCGCTCGGCTGCGACGTCGACGCGGTCGGCCGCATCGGCGCGTTGCACGAGGCCGCGTCGAACGGCGACCTCGCCACGGTCCAGGCGCTCCTCGACCTCGGCGCAGACCCCAACGTCCGCGACAACGCGTTCGACGCGCCCGCGCTCGGCTGGGCCCGCCACGAGGGCCACGACGAGGTGGCCGCGCTGTTGGAGCCGCTCACCGCGGAGTGACGCGCCGCGGAGCGGCCGTGCGGCGTTCAGAGCGATACCGACGCCACCGGGCAGACTCGCGCCGATGACGACGCTCGCCTGGACCCTTGCCGCGGTGGCCGCGGTGCTGGCACTCACCGACTGGTGGGCGGTGTGGGTCGAGCGCCCGACGGTCCGCTACGTCACCAAGCCAGGCGCGCTGGCGGCGCTCATCGGCGTGGCCGTCACCCTCGAACCCGTCGACTCGACGATCCGTGCCTGGATGGTCCTGGGCCTGGCGCTGTCCCTCGTCGGCGACGTGCTGCTGATGCTGCCCGAGCGGTGGTTCGTCCCCGGCCTCGTCGCGTTCCTGTTCGGACACATCGCCTACGTCGTCGGCATGCAACAGGCGCCACGGTCGATGTCGTGGACGCTCGTCGGCGTCGCGGTGGTGGTCGCCGGTGCGGCGACGGTCGGACATCGCATCGTCGACCGGGTGCGCGCCGGCACGCAGGCGCCGCTGGCCGGACCCGTCGCCGCGTACCTCGTCGTGATCTCCGCGATGGTCGCCAGCGCGTTCGGGACCGCGGCGGTCTGGGCGATCGCCGGGGCGCTGCTCTTCTACGTCTCGGATGCCACGCTGGCCTGGAACCGCTTCGTCGAGCGCCACCGCCTCGGCCCGCTGGCGGTCATGGTCACCTACCACCTGGGCCAGGCGGGCCTGGTGGGCTGGCTCGTCACGGGGTGAGCCGCGGCCCGGGGACGGTCAGCTGGTCATGCCGCCCAGCCCGACGAGGCCTCGGGCCAGCTCGATCTCGCCCATGTGGCGCATCCCGTGCTGGTAGAGCCAGCACTCGAGCGCATCGAGCACCATCAGCCCGTCGGGACCGGCGACGCGCGCGCTGAACGTGTTCTGGATCCGTTCCGGCAACGGCCGCGGGATCAGCAGGCGGAAGAGCACATCTGGCTCGATGTCGGCGAGCCACGCCTCGGTGCGGTCGAACACCGCTCGCTGGTACTCCTTGAACGCGTCGTAGTCGCCGACGCGCTGGTGGATCATGTCGCTGACCGGGCGCTCCTTGCCGTGGTCGTCGATCGCCATCTGCACCCGGGCCTGCCACTCGGCACCCCAGATCGGCTGGACACCGGCGATCACCGAGAAGCTGACGTCCTGCATGTTCGTGTAGTGGAACAGGGAGAACGCGATCGGCAGGACGCCCTCGCGCTCGAAGTGGTTGACGTGGGACAGGTCCATCGTGTCCACGGCGTCGTACCAGAGGGTGTGCATCGCGGCCATGCGGCGACGGAGCGAGTCGAGGTGGCGCTCGTCCCCCGTGAGCTCGCGGGCCGGGCTGGTGTCGGTCGACATTGGCGATCCCCTTCGGTCGGTCCCTCCTGACCAACATAAGTATTGTCACCTGATCTGTCAATTGTTAGGGTGCAGCCATGTCGACCGCTGTCGGAACCGCTCCCCCGTCCACCCGACAGTCGCCGTCGTCCAGCACATCGAGCGGTTCGGACGTGGACACGAGCGACGGGCGGCGAGCGAGACGCACGCGCAACCGCGACGCGGTGATCGATGCCCTGCTCGCGCTCTACGACGCCGGCGACCTCGCGCCGTCGGCCGACGCGATCGCCGAGCGGGCCGGGCTGTCGGCCCGCTCGCTGTTCCGCTACTTCGACGACGGCGACGATCTCGCCCGAGCCGCCATCTCACGCCAGCAGGAGCGGCTTGCGCCGATCTTCGCGATGCCGGTGGAGGTCGCCGACACCCGAGCGCGCCGCGTCCACGCCGCGGTCGCCCGCCGGGTGCAGCTCCTCGACGCGATGGGCAACGTCGGCAAGGTCGCCCGGCTTCGTGCCCCGTTCCAGCCAGCGGTCGCAGCAGAGCTCCGTCGGGTCCGGGCCGCGATGCGCGACCTCACCGCCGCCGCCCTGGCCCCCGACCTCGACGCGCTCACCGCGGCGCGGGCCGAGGGCGTCCTCGCCGCCATCGACGTCGCCTGCTCCTACGAGGCCTACGAGCTGCTGCGCGAGGACCTCGGGCGCACCCGACGGCGCGCGGCATCGGCGATGGCCGACTCGGTCCTCGCGCTCCTCACGGTCGCCAGCCCGGAGCCCGAGACCGCGCGAGCAGCGCGATGAGGGCCAGCGTCCGCCGCGAGGTCCGCATCGCCCGTCCGGCGCGCGACGTGTGGAACGTCGTCGGCCGTCCCGAGCTGCTCCACCTGTGGTTCCCCGGCATCGTGGCCTGCACCGTTGACGGCGATCGTCGGACGGTCACGACGGGGACCAGCCAGGAGATGCCCGAGCAGATCCTCACCAACGATCCGATCCAGCGGCGCTTCCAGTACCGGCTCACCACTCCGCTGATCAAGGAGCACCTCGGCACGATCGACGTGATCGACCTCGGCGACGAGACGTCGCTCGTCGTGTACGCAACCGATGCCGACCCGGCGACGATGGCGCTGGTCATCTCCGGTGGCGCCGGCGGCGCGCTCGACGAGCTCAAGCGCCAGTTCGACGCCGGCGACGGTCCAGCCCTCGACGCTGCCACGGCCGCTGCACACGCCGAACCCGCACTCGCACCCGACGGCCACGGAGGTCATCGCTGATGGGACGCAAGATCCTCTTCGTCACGACCGACCAGCAGCGCTACGACACCCTCGGCTGCAACGGCGGTGCGCTGTCACGCACCCCGGTGGTCGACCGGCTGGCCGCCGAGGGCATCCGCTACGAGCGGGCGATCCCGCAATCGGTGGTGTGCATGCCGTCGCGCTCGACCATGCTCACCGGCCAGCACCCCCGCACCCACGGCGTGTGGATGAACGGCGTGCCCCTGCCCGTCGACGCGCCCTCGGTCGCCGCCGAGCTGCACCGCGCCGGGTACCGCACCGCGATCGTCGGCAAGCCCCACTTCGAGCCGTTCATCGACCCGTTCGGCCGCTTCACCGAAAACGGCCTCGCCCGCCGCGGCGTCCCCACGGTCGACGCGCCCTGGCACGACGGCACCGTCGGTCCGCACCGCGGCTTCGACCACATGGAGCTGGCGACGCACAGCCCCACCGGCCAGCTCCACTACGCCCGTTGGATGGTCAACAACCACCCTGAGGCGCTCGGCGGGTTCTACCCGGTGCTCGACGGCGAGCTCGAGGTCAACGCCGCGGGCGGGGGCGACACCGGCGCCCCGCAGGTGCAGCTCAACGCGGTGCCGCGGGAGTGGTACCACACCGACTGGGTCGCCGACCGCGCGATCTCGTGGCTCGACTCGCTCGACGCGGCCGACGACTGGTTCTGCTGGATGAGCTTCCCCGACCCGCACCACCCGTGGGATCCTCCGTCGTCGGAGCTGGGTCGCATCGACTGGCGCGACGTCCCGCTGCCCGTCGGCTACCCCGAGTCGCGCGCCGAGCGCGAGGCGCTCCTCGACGCCAAGCCCCGCCACTGGCGCCAGTGGTACGACGGCACGCTCGTCTCCAACTACGAGGCGCCGCCCCGCTGGGTGCCCGCCTCCCTCACGCCCGACCAGGTCCGCGAGGTGAACGCGCTCAACGCCATCGAGGTCGAGCTGATCGACGAGGCCCTCGGCCGGGTGCTCGCCGCCATCGACTCTCGTGGGTGGGGCGACGACGTCGACGTCGTGTTCACCACCGACCACGGCGAGCTCCAGGGCGACTTCGGCCTCCTGTTCAAAGGGCCGTACCACGTCGACGGGCTGATGCGACTGCCGCTGATCTGGCGGCCCGCGCCGTCGGCGGGTGTGGCGCCGGCGGTGGTCTCCCGGCCGGTCGGGCTCGTCGACCTGGCGCCGACGTTCTGCGCCGCGGCCGGGCTCGACGCGCCGGCGTGGATGGAGGGCTCGCAGCTCCCCGTCGACGACGCCGACGCCGATGCGCGGCGCGAGCCGGCGGTGCTCACCGAGTGGGACAGCGAGCTGTTCGGCGTCGGCGTGCACCTGCGGACGATCACGCGGGACGGCTGGGTCTGCACGATCTACCGGCCGGGCACGGTCCACGACGGCACCGAGGGCGAGCTGTACTCGCTCGCCGACGATCCGCTCCAGCGGGTCAACCGATGGGACGACCCGTCGTGCGCGGCGACCCGCTCGGACCTCGTCGCCGACCTCGAGGACCGCCTCCTCCCCCTGGCCGCTCCGCGCCGCCCTATCGACGCTCCCGTCTGAGCCCGTCGACGTAACGTCTCGAGGGATGGCATCCCATCCCGAACAGTGGCCTCGGACCAGCCTCATCACCCTCGAGACGCCGCGCCTGTTGCTGCGACCCTGGCGGGGCGAGGACCGCGAGCCCTACGCCTCGCTGAACGCCGACCCCGTGGTCATGGAGCACTTCCCGGCCGTGCTCACCCGTGAGCAGAGCGACGAGCACGTCGACCGGATCGAGATCGCCTTCGACGAGCACGGCTGGGGCCTGTGGGCGAGCGAGCGCCGGGACACCGGTGAGTTCATCGGGTTCATCGGTCTCGGCATCCCGCGCTTCGAGGCTCCGTTCATGCCGGCCGTCGAGGTCGGGTGGCGCCTGGCACGCCAGCACTGGGGTCACGGCTTCGCACCGGAGGGGGCGACCGAGGTGCTCCACTTCGCGCTCGACGACCTCGGCCTGGACGAGGTCGTCTCGTTCACCTCGGTCGGCAACACCAAGAGCCGTCGGGTCATGGAGAAGATCGGCCTGGCCCACGACCCAGCCGGCGACTTCGACCACCCCTCGCTCCCGTCGGGACACCCTCTCGGTCGCCACGTGCTGTATCGCACCACGGGACGCGCCCCACGACCATGACGACGGGCGATCGGGGCGATCCACAGATCCACGCCGGCGAGCGGTCGTTCCGCGCCGAGCTCCTCGCGACACCGATCGGGGTGGCGCTTCTGGCCCGGCTCGAGGCCGAGGTCCGCGATGACGTGTCGTGGTTCGCGGCGCCGGCTGACGTCGACCCCGCTGCGGGGGAACGGGCCGTGGCACTGGTCGGCGCGCTGTCGTTCGGACAGCTACTCGCTCTGGCGCTGAGCGCCGCCAACGCCATCGGACCGTGGACGACCGACTGGCTGGACGACCTGGCGGTCTCGTTCGAGACCGCGTCCGCGCGGGCTCCGATCGCTGCGGCCCTCGAAGCGCGCGTTCTGTCCGAGGGTGAGCACGACGTCGATCTCGACCGCCAGGAGTGGTGGTGCACCGAGCCACCGCGCTGGTTGGCGGCACGGTTCGACGAGCCGCCGCTCTTCACCCGCTTCGACGATGTCTACGAGAACGGCGAGCTGACCTGGGCAGCGCTGCGAACGGCGACCGAACCACCGCCCGAGACCCATCCGGAGCTCATCTCGGCGTGGGAGATGTTCCCGCTCCCGATCAGCCGCTGGCACCTGCCGGTGCGGACGAGCCCCCGGATCTGGGAGATCCATCGACCGGACGACTGGGCCAACCTGGTCCTCGCCCATCCGGCGGCCGCGACGCGCCCCCACGGCACCTGGGCGCTCCCCGGGCCGAACCAATCTGTGGGTGCGCTGAGCCAGCTGCTCGCCGTCCCGGGCCAGACCGCAGCCCGCACGACCGTGCGACGCCACCTCCTCCCCGACTGGCGGTTGGTGTCCCGTGAGTTCGATGCCGTGCACCTGAGCTGGGCCGGATTCCTGACCACCGAGGGGACGGTCATCGACCTCGGCGATGGCGACGTCACGATGTTGCGGTTCTGGGGCGCCGAACGCACGATGTGGCTCCGCGACGTGTTCGGTGATCCGGAGCCGAACCCAGAGCCGGTGGACGCGGAACGGGCGTTCGGCAGCGCCAACCGCGCGACGATCGACGATGCCCGACGCGGGCGCGATCACGAACGCCTGCTCCACTGGTTGGGGCGGCCAGGTCCTTGACCTCTACCGGACTTGAGGTCCTACCGTCCGACCCATGCCGACCGACCGCTTCACGTTCGTCCCCTTCCACGAGCTCGACGGACGGCCGCACGTCGTCGTCGACGGCCCGGCCACCGTGGGCACGACCCTGTGCCTCTCGCACTGGCCCGGCGCTCCCGCGGTGCCGGACTCGCTCCAGGCCGACCTGTCGGCGCAGATGGCGTTCCGCTACCTCGACCATCCCGACGCGCTGCACGGCAACGCTCGGCTCGTCACCAACAACCACCTCGACCAGGACGGGCTGGTCTCGCTCTTCGCGCTGATCGATCCAGAGGCGGCCCTTCTCCGTCGCGCGCTGCTGGAGGACCTGGCCGCCGCCGGGGACTTCGGCACCTACCGCGACCGCCGGGCAGCACGAGCCTCGATGATCGTGTCGGCCTGCACCGAGTCCGACCGCTCGCCGTTCGGCCCGCTCCCCTCCGACTACGCCGAGCTCACCGGCCACCTCTACCGCGAGCTCCTGCCCAGGGTCGTGGATCTGGTCGAGCGCCCTGAGGCGTACCGGGACCTGTGGGCGGACGAGGATGCCCACCTCGACGCGAGCGAAGCCGCGCTCGCGGCGGGCGAGGTCGAGATCGCAGAACACCCCGACGTCGAGCTCGCGGTCGTGACGGTCCACGGCCACCACGACTGGTCGGGGCACCGCTTCGGTGGGCGCCGGTACGACGGCGTGCACCCGATGGCGATCAACAACGCGACCGACCGGGTCGTCATCCTGCTCGTCCAACCCGACGGGCAGTACCGCCTGACCCACCGCTACGAGACGTGGGTGACCTACCGATCACGTGCCCTGCCGGCGCGGGTCGACCTCGCGCCGCTCGCTGCCGAGCTGTCCGCGGTCGACGACGTCGAGTGGGTGGCCGACCCGGTCGACGACATACTTCCGTCGACGGGGCCGACGAGCGGCGGATCGTCGCTCAGCCCCGACCGGGTCGTCGACGCGGTGCTCCACCACCTGCGCACCGCGCCGCCGGCGTTCGACCCCCTCCGCGGCGGCCTGCTCCCCTAGGAACGGGGTCAGTGCGGGTCAGCGCTCCCAGTGGCGGAGCGAGCGGATCCGGACGGCCGCGTGCTTGTAGGCGGGCTGGCGGCTGTGCGGGTCGAAGCGCGGGATCGTCAGCTGGTTCGTGAGCGCGTCGTGCATGGGCAGGAACACATGACCCTCGCGCATCGTGGGCGACGGCTGGGCGACCGCGCGCACCGAACCACGCCGGGACTCGACGAGGATCGTCTCGCCCGCCTCGATCCCTGCGGCCAGTGCGTCGGCCGGTGAGATCTCGACGATCAGCCGACGAGGCGACAGACCCCGCAGGACCGACGAGCGCCTGGTGCGGGTCTGGGTGTGCCACTGGCTCGACGTGCCGCGTCCGGTGAGCAGCACCAGGGGAAACCGGTCGCTCGTCGCCTCGGGCACCGGCACGGGTGCGTCGGCGACGAACCGGGCGCGCCCGTCGTCGGTGAAGAAGACGCCATCGG
>CAZBTQ010000048.1:0-18522 GCA_964494405.1 uncultured Iamiaceae bacterium | reverse complement strand
ACCCCCTGCATCCCGACGACCGCCTCTGGCGCCATCCGTCGGAGATGGCGAGCGTCCCCGCACCTGGGTCCCGCTCGATCCCCGACACCGTGGACTTCGCGCCCGTGCCGGCACATCGCAGGGGCCGAGGCGGGTGGACGATCGCAGTGGCCTCCGGGCTCGTCGGGGCATCCGCGGTGCTGCTGGTCGTGCTCGCCACCGGGATGACCGACCGCGTCGTCGAACGTGGTGATCCGGCGATCGACGACGCCATCGTCGCCTCCACCGTCCCCGTGTCGACGAGCACCCTCAACGGCACCAGCGAGGCCATCAACGCCGTGATGCCGTCGGTCGCCCAGATCGCCGCGACGACCGGCGACGAGATCGTCGACGGATCGGCGATCGTGGTGCGCGCCGACGGGTACCTGCTCACCGACGCACACCTCCTCGACGGCGCAACCTCGTTGCAGGTGACCCTGTCGGACGGGACGACGTTGCCCGCCGAGCTGGTGGCGATCGACGCGGTGACCGCCCTCGCCGTCGTGCACGTCGAGCGCACCGACCTGATCCCGGCCCAGGTCGGCGACCCCGCATCCCTCCAGGTCGGCCAGCTCACGATGGCGCTCGGCAGCCAGGGTGGTGCCCCGTCGATCAGCTCTGGGGTCATCAGCGCGTTCGAAGAGCGCTCGATCACGATCTCGGGCACCTACCTGTACGGTCTGATCCGCTTCGACGCCCCGCTGCCGGACGGCGCCGCCGGCGGGCCGCTCATCACCGAGACGGGCGAGGTGATCGGCGTGACGATCAAGCCCGAGCTGGGTGCGTCGTTCTCGTGGGCGACCCCGATCGACGACGCGACCGACGTCGCGGCCGAGCTCATCGCCGACGGCCGCGTCAAGCACCCCTGGCTCGGCGTCCAGGGGCGCCGCACCGCCGAGGGTGCAGGGGTGGAGGTCGTCATGGCGAACAGCCCTGCGGAGGCGGCGGGCATCGAGGTGGACGACGTGCTCCTGTCGATCGATGGCAAGCCGCTGCCGTCGATGGCGGCCCTCGTGGCGATCATCCGCGACTACGACCCGGGCGATGTCATCACGATCACCTACCTGCGCGACGGCATCGAGTGGACCTGCGTCGCGACGCTCGGGCTCAGCGGCTAGAGCACTCCGGTCAGCGGGTTCGGCGGCGGACCCAGACCGCCGCACCGATGCCCGCGGCGACGACCGCGCCGCCGGCGATCGCCAACGCGATCTCCTGGCGTCGCTTCGGGCTGAGGGTGTCGAGCGGACCGGGCGCGGTGCCGGCGACGTAGGCCTCCTCGTTGGTGTTCTGCGGTTCCCACCCCTCCGCTCGAAGCTTGTCGTTGGCGACGACCCACGGGTGGATCGTCCACGGCAGGATCTCGGGTGGCGTCGCCGACAGGCCGAGCTGGAACCGAGCGGCGGTGAGCCGGTCGGCGACCCAGACGGGCACGCGCAGGCGCGGCAGCGTGGCGAACCCGCTCATCGCGTCGGGCGGGATCCAGCCGTCGGGTGCGACGTTGTAGCAGCCGTCGAGCCGTCGTCGCGCGGCGAGGACCGTGGCGCTCGCCAGGTCGTCGAAGTGCAGGAACTGCACGGGAGGGTCGATGTCGCCCGCGTGGACACCAGCCGCGGACGCGAGGACGTGCGACACCCAGCTCCGCTCTCCCTCGGCGAGCGCGACCGTCGGGCGCAGCACGGCGATCGACATCGACGGCTCGGCGGCGCGCAGGGCGACCACCAGCTCCTCGATCTCGACCTTCTCGGCCGCGAAGTCGAAGCCCGGGTTGGGGCGGAGCGGCGCCTCCTCGGTCAGCGGCACGGGATTGTCCGGCCACGCGCCGTAGACCAGCGCGCTCGACATCACGACCAGCGAGCTGACTCCCGCCTGTCGAGCGCCGTCGATCACACGGCGGGTCAGCTCGACGTCGCGGCCGATGTCGACCCCTTGTGCCTTCGGCGCGAGGACTGACGCGAGGTGCACCACGGTGTCGGCCCCAGCGAACAGCTCGGCCAGGTCGTGGGTCATCAGGTCGACGGTTCGGCTCTCGGCGCCTGCCGGCACGCCCGCACCATGGTCGACCAGATCAGCGCCGAGGACCCGGTCGGCCCCGTCGGCTTCGCACAGCCGCTCGAACACGCGCCGCCCGAGCGCTCCTGCGGAGCCGGTGAGGACGACGGCGTGCATGGGCTTACCATGCCCTCATGAGCGGAATCGGTCCATTCGGAGCGGGTGACCCCTTCGGGGGACTGCCGTTCTTCGGCGACCTGGCCAAGATGCTCTCCCAGCAGGGCCCGGTGAGCTGGGACGCCGCCCGCCAGCTCGCATCGTCGATCGCCACGGGTGGGGAGTCCGAGCCCAACGTCGATCCGCTCGACCGCATCCAGCTCGAGCAGCTCAGCCGCGTCGCGGACCTCCACGTCGGATCCACCACCGGCTTGTCCACGTCGCACAGCGGTCGCATCGAGATCGTGCCGGTCACGCGCACGCAGTGGGTCGCCAGCTCGCTCGACGTCTATCGACCCCTCATCGAGTCGATCGCGGGGTCACTCGGCCCACGTGACGGCACCGAGGTGGGCGACGATCTGGCGCTGCCCACCGATCCTGATGGCGACCCCGACGGGGCGCTCGACGCGTGGTTCGGCCAGATGATGCAGATGATGGCGCCGATGATGCTCGGCATGACAGCCGGCTCGATGCTCGGCCACCTCGCCGCCCGCTCGTTCGGCCAATACGACCTGCCCGTCCCCCGCCCTGGCAGCGACGAGATCCTCGTCATCGTGCGCAACGTCGACGACTTCGGCGACGCGTGGAGCCTCGAGCGCGACGAGCTGCGCCTGTGGGTGTGCCTCCACGAGATCACCCACCACGCGGTGCTCGGCGTGCCCCACGTTCGTCGGCGCCTCGACGCGCTGCTCACCGAGCTCGCCAGCGGCTTCGAACCCGACACGCGTGGCCTCGAAGACCGTCTCGGCGACCTCGACCCGTCCGACCCCAACGGCCTGTCGGCGCTCCAGTCGATGTTCAGCGACCCCGAGGCGATCCTCGGCGCCATCCGCTCGCCGGCCCAGGTCGCGCGGCTCCCCGAGCTCGAAGCCCTCACGTCGGTCATCGCTGGCTACGTCGACTGGACGATGGACACCATCGGCGGTCGCCTGATGAGCACCTACGCCCAGATCACCGAGGCGCTGCGACGTCGGCGCGTCGAAGAGGCACCGTCTGATCGCTTCGTCGGGCAGCTCCTCGGCCTCGACCTGCGCCAGGAGCACTACGACCGCGGCACCGCGTTCATCGACGGTGTCGTCTCGCGGGCAGGCGTCGACGCGCTCGACCGCCTGTGGGCGTCAGAGCGAGAGATGCCGACGCCCAACGAGGTCGACGCCCCCGGCCTCTGGCTGGCCCGCATCGACCTCCCCGACACCTGAGGTTGCTCGGCCGCTACCTCTCCTGTGGCTCGACGTCAGGCTCCTCTGAGCTCTCGATCGAGTCACGTCGCCGCAGGCGCGACGTCGCCGTCTGGCCGACCCGTCGGGCGCGGCGCGACGCCTCGGCCTTGATCCGATCGGTGGTGCGGTTGGGTCGCAGCCGACCATGCGCCTCGAGGAACCGATACCCCACGACGTAGGACGCGGCCGCGAACGCGGCGACGACGGAGATCATCAGGTAGCCGACGCGACCCGGGATCGGCACGACCACAGGGATCGCCGCGCCGACGACCCAGATCAACTGGAAGCGGGCCTCGAACCGGGCGAACGACCGCCCCCGGTTCGCGTCCGGCGCGTCGCGCTGCACGATCGAGTCGAAGGCGAGCTTCCCCGACGATCCCGACACCGCCACGATGAAGGCCATCATCGCGGCGCCGAGGAGCCCACCGTCCATCGCCGCGGCCAACCCCACCAGGACCGCCAGGGCCAACGCCCCGACGATGATCCGCTCCTCTGGGACCGTGCGCCGCAGTCGCGGCGTGATGAGCGCGCCCACCGGCGCACCCAGCCCCGCCATCGCCGCCGCGACGCCGAAGTACCAGGTGGGCGACCCGGTGGAGATCGTGGTCGACACCTCGCCGATCGCCTCCCGAGTGGCGGCGCCGACGTGGGACCCGAACTCGGACACGTAGGGCGTCTCCTGGCTGCCCCGCAACGTGAACGCGATGAGGAACGTCAGGAACCCGACGACCCCGCGGAGCAGCCCCATCGCCGACGCGGCCAACCGGATCCCCGCGCCGCGCAGCTCGGCCCGCTCCTCCTCGTCGGCCGGCGCGTCGGCGACCACCGATCGGGGCAGGCGCGTCGCGAGGATGGCGCCCACCGCGAACACGACCGCGCACAGCAGGCACACCCACCGCGGCCCGCCGACCAGCATGATCAGCCCGCCCGGCACCACGGCGATCGCACCGGCGACACCCGACAGCAGCGACAGTCGGGCGTTGGCGGCCACCAGCTCGTCGTCGGTGTTCACCAGGCCCGGCACGATGGCGCTCTTGGCCACGTGGTAGCTCTTGCCGAGGACCAACATCAGGAACGCCTCGGGGAACAAGAGCAGCGAGTCGAGGTGGCGGAACATCAGCACGGCGACGATCGCCCGCACCGCCCCCGACACGATGACGACCATGCGGCGGCCACCGGCCACTCGGTCCAGCGTGGGCCCGATCAGCGGCGACACGATCGCGAACGGCGCCATCGTCAACAGCAGGTAGAGCCCCACCCGCCAGCGCGCCGCGCTCGGATCGATGGAGAAGAACAGCGATCCGGCCAAGGCCAGCGCGACGAGCGTGTCGCCAGACACCAACAGCGCGTGGGCCCGCGCGAGCCGCGCGAACCCCGACAGCTCCCTCGGGCGCCGGGGCCGGCCGGCCGCGCGCTCGTCGAGCTGGCGCCAGCCCGTCGTGGAGGTCACCGTCGCATCACCCCGGCCATCGTACGAGGGGTCGGTGACAGTCCCGGGTCGGACGTCCCAGGCGTGGGTTGGCCTACGCCTTGGGGACCTCGTACTTGTAGCCGAGGCCCCGGATGGTGACGATGCGGGTGGGTGCCGACGGGTCCTCCTCGATCTTCGACCGCAAGCGCTTCACGTGCACGTCGAGGGTCTTGGTGTCGCCGACGTAGTCGAGGCCCCACACCCGGTCGATCAGGGTCTCGCGCGGCAGCACCCGGCCGGCGTTCTCGATCAGCAGCGCCAGCAGCTCGAACTCCTTCAGGGGCAGCGAGACCCGCTCGCCCCGCACGAACACCTCGTGACCCTCCGGATCGATCGTGACGTCGCCCACCGTCATCGCCTCCCCCACCACCCCCGACGGCTCGTCGAGCGGCGACCGGCGCAGCACCGCCCGCATCCGAGCGACCAGCTCCCGCAACCGGTACGGCTTGGTGACGTAGTCGTCGGCGCCGACCTCGAGGCCGACGACGGTGTCGATCTCGGCGGCCTTCGCCGTGACCATGATGATCGGCACCTTCGAGCGGGTGCGGATCTGGCGGCACACGTCGATGCCCGACACCTTCGGCAGCATCACGTCGAGCAGCACGAGGTCGGGGTCGACCGCGTCGAACACCGCGAGCGCCTCGGCGCCGTCGCGCGCGACCTGCACGCGGAAGCCCTCCCGCTTGAGCCCCACCGTGAGGGCCTCCACGAACGCCTCCTCGTCCTCGACCACCAGGATCGTCGTCTCGGGCTGTGTCATCGCTCTCCCTGTCCCGTCGCACCTGGTGCCTCGTCATCGCCGATCGGGATGCGCAGCGTGAAGACCGACCCTTCGCCCTCGCGGGAGGTGACGAGGACCTCACCGGCGTGGTTGTTCACCACGTGGCGCACGATCGCGAGCCCGAGGCCCGTGCCCCCGGTCTCGCGGCTGCGGGCCTGATCGACCCGGTAGAAGCGCTCGAAGACGCGTTCGAGGTCCCGGGTCGGGATGCCGATGCCGTGGTCCTCGACGACGAGGTCGACGAGCCGCTCGCTCGCCTCGGCGCTCACGACGATCGACGAGTCGTCCGGGGAGTACTTCACCGCGTTCTCGAGCAGATTGAACAGCGCCGAGACGAGCTGGCGGCGATCGCACCGCACCGCGACCTCGTGGGCGACGTCCTTCACATCGATGGCGATCGACCGCTGGTCGGCCGCGGGACCGATGCGCGCCACCGCCGCGGCCAGGATCTCGTCGACCGGCACGGGCTCGCGGACGCGGCTGTCCTCGGCCTCGATGCTGCTGAGCTCGAGGAGGTCCTCGACGGTGCGTCCCACGCGATGGGCCTCGGTGACGATCCGGCCGGTGAGCCGAGCCCCCACCTCGGGGTCGGGCTCGTCGACGAGCGTCTCGGCCAGCAGGGCGAGCGCGCCGATCGGGGTCTTCAGCTCGTGGCTGATGTTGGCGACGAAGTCACGGCGCACCGCCTCCAGGTGACGTCGGTCGGTCACGTCGTCGATGATCGCGACGGCGCCGCTGCCGATCCGGTCGGGGTGCAGGGGCACCGCGGTGATCACCAGCGTGCGGCGCGGCGGACCGAACAGCTCCACGGTCTCGACGCACGCGTCGCCGACCACCGCGCGCATCAGCAGGTCGTCGATCGCGGCTTCGACGAGCGCGTCGCCGTGGCGTGCCGACGAGTAGTGGGCGCCGGTCTCGTTGTGGAACAGGATCGAACCCGAGCCGTCGCAGATGGCCACGCCCTGGGGGATGGCGTCGAGCGCCCGTTCGAGCCGTTCAACGGTGGCGTCGAGGTCGTCGTCGACCGCGTCACGGTCGCGGAGCTCGGCCGAGTGGTGGGCGGCGGCACGTCGGGCGAGGACGGCCGATGCGGCGGCGGTGAGGCCGATCCCGACGAGGAGCCCGACCACGAGTTGGGTCACCCTGGGTCCCGCTCCCCGATGTCGCCCGGGTCGGTGCGGGCAGCGGCTTCGAGCTCGGCGAGGCGCTGCGCTTCCCGCTCGCGGCGCTGGCGGACCCTGGCGGCGCCCGTGTGCTCGGGCATCCAGCCGGTGACCATGTACTGGACCATCGACCCGATGTTCACCGCGTGGTCGCCGATCCGCTCGTAGTAGCGGCCGATCAGCGCCAGCTGCACGGCCGCCTGCAGGTCGATGACGTCGTCGTTGTGCGCCTCGAAGATCGCCTCGATGAAGTCCTTGTGGAGCGCGTCGAGGCGATCGTCCATGTCGTCGAGCGCACCGGCGAGGCTCGCGTTGCGCTCGACGTAGGCGTCGATCGCGTAGCGGTACAGGCGCGTGGCCTCCTCGGCCATCCGCTCGATGATGCCGCGGGTGAGGGGGCTGTACTGCACCCCGTAGATGCGGCGGCAACCCTTGGCCACGTTGACGACCAGGTCGCCGGAGCGCTCGATCTCGCTGTTCATCTTGAGGGCGATGACGACCTCGCGCAGGTCGGCTGCGACCGGTGACTCGAGCGTCAGCAGCGCGATCGCATGGTCCTCGATCTCGAGCGAGAGGTAGTCCAGCTCGTCGTCGTCCTCGATGAGCTGCTGCGCGCCCGCCAGATCGTTGTCGAGCAGGACCGAGGTGCCGCGGGTGATCGTCTCGGTGACCATGGCCGCGGCGCGGACGACCTCCCGGCGGAGGCTCTCGAGCGCATCGTGGAAGTGCGGCCGGACGTCGGGCATCGGGGTTCCTCCCGTTCGGGTCATCGGAGCTCTGCCGCGAGATGGGCAGGATCACCGGTGATGAGGTAGCGCAGCCGCGCGCCGATCACCGACGTATGGTCGCAGATGCGCTCGAGGGAGCGCCCGACCCCGGCCGCGTGCAGGGCGAGCGCCACCGCGTCCTGGCCGTCGAGGTCGAGCAGCTCGCTGATGAGCCGGGCGTGCAGCGCGGCGAGCAGCTTGGACCCCTTGGCGAGCTGCTCGGCGCTCTCGAGGTCCATGGCACCCCACGCCGCCCTGGCGGTGTGGAACCGGTCGATGACCTCGTCGGCCATGGTGAGGATCAGGTCGTAGAGCCGCGACTGGTCGGACGCCAGGTTCTCCTTAGGCGCCTCGGTGCAGATCTGCACGACGTGGTCGCTGATGCGCTCGAGCTCGTTGAGCACGCGCACCACCGACACGATCAGTCGCAGGTCGCTCGCCACCGGCGCCTCGCGGGCGATGAGCACGTAGCACCGCTCGGTGAGCGAGACGTTCATGGCATCGACCGCCACGTCGACCGCCGCGGCCTCGTCGCCGAGGCGCGCCTCGGAGTCGGCGAGTGCGTAGCGCATCCGATCGAGGTTCTCCTCGACGCGGACCGCCATCACCTCCACCTGCAGCCTGAGCTGCTCCAGTTCGGACGTGTACTGGTTGCGCAGGAGGGTCACCGGGCCTTAACCGAAGCGGCCCGTGACGTAGTCGGACGTCGCCTGCTCGCGCGGGTTGGAGAAGATGATGTCGGTGTCGTCCATCTCCACGAGGCGTCCCGGCTTGCCCGTTCCCTCGATCGAGAAGAACCCCGTGCGGTCGCTGACGCGTGCCGCCTGCTGCATGTTGTGGGTCACGATCACGATCGTGTAGTCGACCCGCAGCTCGTTCATGAGGGACTCGATGGCGAACGTCGAGATGGGATCGAGCGCCGAGCACGGTTCGTCCATCAACAGCACCTCGGGCTCGACGGCGATGGCGCGTGCGATGCACAGGCGTTGCTGCTGGCCGCCCGACAGTCCGGACCCGGGGCGGTCGAGGCGGTCCTTCACCTCGTCCCACAGGTTGGCGCCGCGCAGCGACCGCTCGACCAGCTCGTCGGACGCGGCCCTCTTGATGCGCTTGCCGTTGAGGCGCTTGCCCGCCATCACGTTCTCGTAGATCGACATCGTCGGGAACGGGTTCGGCCGCTGGAACACCATGCCGATGCGCGAGCGCACGTCGACGGGATCGACGGTGGCGCCGTAGAGGTCGGCGCCGTCGAGCAGGACCGTGCCGTTCACCCGGGCGCCTGGCAGGACCTCGTGCATGCGGTTCAGGGACCGCAGGAACGTCGACTTGCCGCAACCCGACGGACCGATGAGCGCCGTGATCGAGTTGGCCTCGATGTCCATGCTGACGTCGGCGACGGCGAGGAACGACCCGTAGTGGATGTCGAGGTCGCGGACCGACAGCTTGATCGGACCCAGCTCCCGCGGCTCGGGGCGCGGCACCTCGATGGGCACCGTGTCGTCGACGAGCACGACGTCGCCCGGCGTGAGCGTGGTGGTGTCGGTGTCCGTCATGTCAGTCATCGAAGTCCCTTCGGCTGGAGCACCTTGGTCAAGATCCGCGCGATGGCGAACAACGTCACCACGATCAGGACCAGCACCAGGGCTGCGGTCCATCCCCTGTCATAGCCCGCTTCGGGCGGGTAGCCCGGTGCCGCGTAGCCGTAGTAGGCCATCACCGGGAGCGTGGTCATGCGACCCTCGAACGGGTTCAGGTTGGTGTCCTGGGCGAGCCCAGCGGTGATCAGCAGCGGTGCCGTCTCGCCGATGACCCGGGCGATGGCGAGGGTCACGCCGGTGAGCAGCCCAGCGATCGCCGTCGGCAGCACCACCTTCACGATCGTGCGCCACTTCGGTACGCCCAGTGCCGCCGACGCTTCGCGCAGCTCGTTCGGGACGAGCCGGAGCATCTCCTCCGAGGCGCGGATCACCACCGGCGTCATCAGGACCGATAGCGCCACCGCTCCGGCGAAGCCCGATCTGGCGCCGGGACCCTGGAAGATGACGAACAGCGAGTAGGCGAACAGGCCGGCGACGATCGACGGGATGCCGGTCATGACATCGACCATCATCGTGACGCTGCGGGCGAGCCGCGGGCTGCCGCCTGCGTACTCGACGAGGTACACCGCGACCATGATGCCGATCGGCACCGAGATGAGGGTGCAGAGGCCGGTGATGATGAGCGTCCCGATGATGGCGTGCCGTCCGCCTCCACCGGCGCCCACGACGCTGCGCATCGTCTCGGTGAAGAACTCGACGTCGAAGCGGTTCGAACCGCGCTCGACGACGGTCCAGATGACCGACACGAGCGGGAGGACGATCGCGGCGAACATGGCGGTGACGATGACTCCGACGAGGCGGTCGAGTGCCCGTCGAGGTCCCTCGACCAGCCGAGACGTGCCGTAGAGGGCGACGGTGAAGGCGGCGAGACCGGCGAGCGCCCCGAGGACCCAGTTGGGGCCGCTGATCGCCGCGACGGCCGCGCCGACGAGGGCGCCGAGCACGCCGATGGACCACCGGGCGGAGGTCGGGAGGTGGCGGCGCCGGACGCCGAACCCGTCGGATGCGTCGAGCTGCGGTTCGAAGTCGACGAGCGTCACGCGTTCGCTCCCGAGAAGTCGGCTCGCTTGTTGGTGATGTAGCGGGCGCCGGCGTTGACCGCGAACGTGAGGACGAACAGCACGAGTCCGGTGGCGATCAGGCGGTTGACCTCGAGGCCCGAGGACTCGGGGAAGGCGAGAGCGATGTTCGCCGCGATCGTGTTGGGGTTCTGCGCGCTGATGATGTCGAAGGTGATGAGGTGTGCGGGCGACAGGATGATGGCGACCGCCATCGTCTCGCCGAGGGCACGGCCGAGACCGAGCATCGCGCCGGAGATGATCGCCGACCGGCTGTTGGGGAGGACCGCCATGCGGATCATCTCCCACTTGGTGGCACCGAGTGCCAGGGCAGCCTCTTCGTGGAGGCGGGGTGTCTGGAGGAAGACCTCACGGGAGATCGCGGTGATGATCGGCAGGATCATCACCGCGAGGACGACCGACACCGTGAGCATGGTGCGGCCGGTCGCCGCGGCGGGGCCGCCGAAGAACGGCAGGAAGCCGAGGTTGTCCTCGAGCCAGGGCAGCACCGAGCGGGCGAAGAGGGGGGCGAGGATGAAGATGCCCCACAGGCCGTACACGACGCTCGGGATGGCGGCGAGCAGGTCGATGACCATGCCGAGCGAGCGGGCCAGCTTGGGCGGGGCGTAGTGGCTGATGAACAGTGCCACCGCCACCGCCGGGATCGTGGCGAAGGTGAGGGCGAGGGTGGCAGCCCAGATCGTGCCGAAGAGGTAGGGCCCGACGTAGTCGATGAAGGTCGAGGGCGGGCTGAAGTCGTCGGGGCCGTGGGTGAAGGTGGGGAACGCCTCGTTCAGGAGGAAGGCAGCCACGCCACCGAGGGTCAGCAGGATGACGATGCCCGAGCCGACCGAGAAGCCCTTGAACACGCGGTCACCAGGGCGGACGACCGGCTTGGCCGGGGTGCGCGTCTCCGATGGTCCGGGTGGCTTGTCGTCGTCGGGGAGTGTGGCGGTCACTGGCGCCTCGAGGGTGGCGTGTGTCGGAGAACGAACGTGGCCGTGGCACTACCGCCCCGGCGGGGAGCGGCAGTGCCACGGCGGATAGGTCTGGTCGATCAGCTACCGGCGCTGATCTGGGCGATGGACTCCAGGATCTGGGACCTGAGGTCGTCGGGGATGGGCGCCGAACCAGCGGATTCTGCGGCGGCGTCCTGGCCCTCTTCGGAGGAGACGTAGGTCATGAACGCCTTGACCAGCTCTGCGGTGGCCTCGTCTTCGTACTGGAGGCAGACGATGTGGTACGAGACGAGGGCGATCGGGTACACGCCGGCTTCGTCGGTGTCACGGGTGAGCTCGAAGCCGAGGTCGTAGTCGCTGCGACCGTCGACGCGCTCGGAGACGCCGACGAGGCTGGCGGCCGCCTCGGGGCTGTACTCCACGAACTCGCCACCGACACCGATGGCCACGGTGCCGAGGCTGCCGACCTGCGAAGCGTCGGCATAGCCGATGGAACCCTCGCCGGCGGTGATCGCCGCGATGACACCGGAGGTCTGGGCGGCGCCCTCACCGCTGTCAATGGGCCAGGTCTTGACCTTGCCGAACGTCCAGACGTCGGGGGCGACGGTCGAGAGGTAGTCGGTGAAGTTCTCGGTGGTGCCCGACTCGTCGGAGCGGTGGACGGCGTTGATGGCCAGGTCGGGGAGATCGGCGTCGGGGTTGTCCGCGGCGATCGCCTCGTCGGCCCACTCGGTGATCTCGCCGGCGAAGATGCCCGCGAGGGTCTCGGGCGTGAGGTTCAGGGTGTCCACGTCCGGCAGGTTGAACGCCACCGCGACCGGCGAGATGTACATGGGCAGGTGGATCGCGCCCTGGTCGCCGGCGCAGGTGTCGACGCTGGCGGCGTACTCCTCGTCGTCGAGCAGGCCGTCCGAGCCGGCGAAGTCGCTGCCACCGGAGATGAACGTCTCACGGCCGCCGCCGGAGCCGACGGGGTCGTACTCGACGGTGACGTCGGGGTGCTGGTCCTGGAAGCCGGCCTGCCAACCCGCCATCGCGGCGGCCTGCGAGGATGCGCCGGCGCCGACGAGCACGCCCGAGAGGTCGCCCGCCGCACCGCCGTCGGCCTCGGATCCGGCGGAGTCGCCGTCGTCATCGCCGCATCCTGCTGCGATGAGCGAGACGGCGGCGAGAAGTGCGATCAGCCACGCGATGCGGCTCTGCCTCTGGTTCAAGGGGGTGCCCTCCTTGGGCGAAGCGGTTGGTCTCTGTGGTACCGAGACGCACCGTACGGAGGGCGGGTTGCGCGTCGACCCCTGGTGGGTGAACCGGAGGTGAACGAGTCCCGAACAGTGTGCGGGGCTCGTTGGGCGGTGGCGGTGGCGGTGGCGGTGGCGGCACGAGGTGGCGTGACCCTGCTGTCGAGGTCGTCGACGAGGTCGGGGTCCGGTGGCCCCTCGTGGCGGGGCCCCGCGGCCACGGGCTCGCTCGGGATGGCGAGCGGCGGGAGCGGGTCGCGGCCATGGCCTCTCGGGCCCCCGCGACCCGGGCGACGGTCAGCGTCGTACACGCCACGAGCGACTCGTCGGGCTCGGCCGCAGTCGTGCTCGTATCCCAAGGCGTCGGCGAGGACCTTCACCGGCTCGGTGCCGCCCACGGCGTAGCCGTAGCGATGCAACAGGTCGTGGAGGTCGCGCAGGCGCAACGGGCCGTGGCGACGCAGGATCGACATGCACATCGATCGCAAGCGCCGACCCGCCAGACAGCGTGCATCAGCGGCGGCAGGTGCAAGCGCGCGCTCGTGGTCGGCGGGAGGGCGACGTCCCTTCGACCGCGGATCGATAGGCCACAGGGTCGCCCGGAGGCGGTCCAGCTCGTCGAGCAGGCCGAGGCGCTCCCGTGAGAGCTCGTCGAGGGCTGCATCGAGCTCGTCCAGGCGCTCCAGCGCGTCGAAGCGCTCGCCCATGAGGTGGTTGCGCACGTTCCGAGGCAGGTTTGCCACCAGGCGATTGGAGAGCCGATCGTTCTCCGGGTAGGCCTCGCACGGCAGGTCTCGCCACTGCGGAGAGCGGTACGGGCGGTCGGGGTCCCGCGGCACCGGTGACGTGACCGGCGGAAGTTCCGTCCACCAGTCGCACTCGCCACACTCGTCGACGGTGCCCTGATCGCTGCCATCGGCGGTCACCGCGCCCGCGGGCGCGCCGCGGGCCGGCACGTCGGCGTCGGGGCCGGCATTGAGGTCGGCGCCGCCATCATCGCTGGCGATGCGGTCGTCCATCGGGCTGCTCCTGTGGCGGTGCGGCTGAACGGGCGCTCGCAGCGCCGATGACTCCATCATGGCGAGGCCCTGTGACACCGAACGACGGCCGACCCCCACACGCCGCCGTCGCCCCCACACACCGTCAGCGGCGAATCGATATCGAATCGGCCCTGACGGGGTGCCGGCGAATCGAGGTGGCACGGGTCGTCTGCCGAATCGATATCGAATCGGCCCCGACAGGGCGCAGCCGAGTGGGCGGCTGAGAGGGATCGGTGCGGTCGGGGGGTCGGGTGATCGAACGCCACAACCGCGCCCACGGGCGCGAGCCCGCGGGTCCGGGCGCGGGCCATGCTCGACACCACCTGGGATGCTCTGCGCGCTCGACACCAAATGAGGCGATCAGCTCGAGGGCCCCGAGCCCCTCGACTCGGTCCACGCACGCACCAACGCCAGGCGCTCAGCAGCGGGCGGGTGGCTCGCCTGCAGCCGCCGCCACGCGTTCGGATCGAGGTCCGCCAGGTTCTTGACGTGCAGGCGACGCAACATCTCATCCATGAGCTCCGGCTCCCGCAGCAGCTCCAGCGCCTGCACGTCCGCCTGCCGCTCGTACGCCCTCGACACGAAGCTCATCCCGAGCCCCATCACGCCGAAGCCGAGCTGCACGGCGAGCAGCAGCACCGGCAACGACGCCGGATCGCCGAGCCCGTCGACACCGATGGCCGACCACAGCGCGTCCCACTCGGCCAACAGCCTCAATCCGAGCATCATGACCAACGACAACAGCGCGATCAGCGGGATCTGTCGCCGCAGGTGCCCCAAGCGCCAGTGCCCCACCTCGTGGGCCACGACCTGCGCGACCACCGCCGGCGGATGCTCCAGGATCGTGTCGAACAACACCACACGCCGCGTCGAGCCCAGTCCGGCGACGTAGGCGTTGTCACGCGTCGAGCGCCGGCTCTCATCAGCCACGAACGCGCCCTCGATCGACACGCCGGCCCGCCCCGCGATGTCCTGGATGCGATCTGCCAGGTCCCCCTCATCCAGCGGCGTGAACGTGTTGAAGATCGGCGCGATCACGATCGGATACAGGAAGCCCAACCCGACCGAGAACAGCAGCAACAACAGCCACCCCCAGAGCCACCACAGCTCGGTGCCCCGGATCAGCGCGTACAAGGGCACCAGCAGCACCAGGTTCACCACCACGCCGAGCACGAAGCTCTTCACCTGGTCCACCGCGAAGCCGCGCGGCGTCTGGGTCGACAGGCCCCACTCCTTGTCGTGCCGCAGGTCCACCCACCAATCCAGCGCTGGGTTGTACACCAACGCGACGACCTCGAGCAGCAGCACCACCACCAGCAGCTGCACGACCCAGTTGGTCACGCCGAGCGACTCGATCAGCCTCGGTGGCACCTCGAACACGATGAGCAGCAGCACCGTCGCCAGACCGAGCGCGCCGCGCACCAGCCGCAACGTCCCGAGCGGGGTCTGGTAACGGCGAGACCGGTCGAGCTCGTCAGCCGAGAACCACTCGGCGGGATCGTTGGGGATGCGGCGCCAGGTCGAAAAGGGAGCGGTCACCTCACCAGGCTGGCAGACAGCCCGTCCACGCTCAGCCGCGGCGGGCGCGAGCCAATGCCAGCTCCTGGAGCCGCTCGTGCGTGTTGACGCCCGCCGGGCCGCGCGTCCGGCTCCACCCACCCGTCGAACCGTCGAGCGTCCACGCCTGCTGATCGTCAGCGAGGTTCACCTCGAGGACTTCGTGCAGGCGCTCCTGGAGGGTCGGGTCGTTCACCGGCACGAGGGCCTCCACCCGACGGTCGAGGTTGCGCGACATCAGATCCGCCGATCCGATGTAGTACGCCGGACGACCCTCCCCCGCTCCGTTCGCGAAGTGGTAGATCCGCGAGTGCTCGAGGTAGCGGCCCACGATCGATCGGGCCCGGATGTTCTCCGACATGCCCTCCACGCCCGGTCGCAGGCAGCAGATCCCACGCACCACGAGGTCGATCGGAACGCCCTTCGCAGAGGCGGCGTACAGCTCCTCGATCATCATCGGGTCGACGAGGCTGTTCATCTTCATGACGATCCGCCCGCGCTCCCCGGCCGCGATCTCTCCCCGGATCAGCTCCACCAGCCGATCCCGCATCCAGTGGGGCGCCACCAGGAGGCGTCGGTACGGCACCTCCCGCGAGTACCCGGTGAGGAAGTTGAAGAGCTGGGTCAGGTCAGCGCCGAGGTCCTCGTCCGCCGACAGCAGCCCGAGGTCCTCGTAGAGCTTGGCCGTCTTGGGGTTGTAGTTGCCGGTGCCGATGTGGCAGTAGCGCCGGATCCCATCGGCCTCGCTCCGCACGACGAGCGCCGTCTTGGTGTGGATCTTCAGGTCGAGGAAGCCGTACGCCACGTGGACACCCGCCTTCTCCAGGCGCCGCGCCCACTCGATGTTCGCCTGCTCGTCGAACCTCGCCTTCAGCTCCACCAGCGCGGCGACCTGCTTGCCCCCCTCGACGGCGCGGATCAGCGAGTCGATGATCGAGCTGTCGCCGGAGGTCCGGTAGAGCGTCAGCTTGATGGCCAGCACGCGGGGGTCGACCGCCGCCTGGCGGATGAACTCCTCCACCGACGTGGCGAACGAGGCGTACGGGTGGTGGACGAGGATGTCGCCCTTGCGCAGCTCCGTGAACACGTCGGTGCGCTCGTCATCGGACTCGACGAGGCGGTGCTGGGTGATCGGCACCCACGGCTCGTCCTTCAACTCGGGCCGGTCCAGTTCGTAGAGCGACCACAGGCCCTGCAGACCCAGGGGACCGAGCTGCTCGTACACGTCGTCGGCCTCGAGCTCGAGCTCACGGACCAGCAGGTCACGGATCTCTTCGGACATCGTCGCGTCGACCTCGAGGCGCACCGCTCGGCCGAACCGGCGACGTCGCAGCTCCACCTCGATCGCCGCCAACAGGTCGTCGGCTTCCTCGTCCTCGAGGGCCAGGTCGGCGTTGCGGGTCACCCGGAACGGCACCTGCTGATCGACGATCATCCCAGGGAACAGGCGCCCGAGGTGCATGCCGATCACCTGCTCGAGCGGCACGAACCGCTCGCCGTCTGGCAGCACGATGAACCGCGGCAACAGGTTCGGGACCTTCACCCGCGCGAACCGCACGTCGTCGGTGTCGGGGTTCCTCACGATCACCGCAAGGTTGAGCGACAGGTCCGAGATGTACGGGAAGGGGTGTCCGGGATCGACTGCCAAGGGGGTCAGGACCGGGAAGATCCGCGCCTCGAACTCCTCGTCGAGGAACTTGCGGTCGTCCTCGTCGAGATCCGCCACGTCGCTGAACAGGATCCGCGCCTCGGCGAGCGCCGGCACGACCGACTCCCGGAAGCAACGCTCGTGGCGGACGAGGATCGGCTCGAGCATCTCGCGGATCTCGAGCAGCTGCTGGGCCGGCGAGAGGCCGTCGGCGGTCCGCCGGGTGTACCCCGCAGCGACCTGATCCTTCAATCCGGCGATGCGGACCTGGAAGAACTCGTCGAGGTTCTGGCTGAAGATGGCGAGGAACTTGGCCCGCTCGAGCAGCGGCATCTGCTCGTCCTCGGCGAGCTCGAGGACCCGCGTGTTGAACGCGAGCCACGACAGCTCCCGGTTGATGAGGCGGTCGCCCGGCTCCGTGCTCTGATCCACACCGGTCTCCACACCGCCGATGCTACGACGCCGCGCCCGCCAGCGGTCACCGGCAACGACATCTGTTCGCGTCGTGGTCACCGAACGGCCGCCCCGACGACACCTTCAGATGTCGAAGAGCAGGGCCGCGCCGAGCGCGCCGGCGTCATCGCCCAGACGGGTCGCCACGATGTCCGGGACTGCCGACACCCACGGGAGCGCGTCGGCGCACGAGCCGGCGATGGCGTCGCGGAACGGCTCGCCGAGGCGCTCGGCGAGGCCGCCGCCCACGGCGACGGTGCCGATGTCGACGACGAGGACCACCGACGCGATCGCCAGTCCGACCACGCGCGCGGCGTCCGCGACCAGCGACTCCGCCATCGGGTCACCCTCGGCGAGCGCGGCGGCGATCACGCTCGACTTCATCCGCCCGTCGCCCGCCAGCTCGACCAGCGCTGATGGCTCCCCACCTCCGTGTCGACGGCGCGCGATCCGCTCGATG
The DNA here is from genome assembly GCA_964494405.1 of uncultured Iamiaceae bacterium. Classification (GTDB taxonomy): domain Bacteria; phylum Actinomycetota; class Acidimicrobiia; order Acidimicrobiales; family SKKL01; genus Actinomarinicola. The sequence goes on along the minus strand of CAZBTQ010000048.1, from coordinate 886 downwards.
CCCGCCCGGCCGGCATAGCTCTCGACGTGGCCCAGGCCGCCGCACCCGCACGGTTCGCCGCCGGGCACCACGGTCAGGTGACCGATCTCGCCCGCGACCCCCGAGCGACCGTCGCGCAAGCGACCGCCGACCACGAGCCCCCCTCCGACACCGGTGCCGACGAACACCGCCAGCAGGTCGTCGACGTCACGCCCCGCGCCACGGTGGGACTCGGCCAGCGCGGCGACGTTGACGTCGTTGCCGACGCGGACCTCCACGTCGCCGAAGCGCTCCCGCAAGGCGATCGCCACGTCCACCGGCTCGTCCCAACCGGGGAGGTTGGGGGCCGCGCCGACGGTCGTCCCACCAGGACGTGCCGGACCTGGGGCGCCGATGCCGATGCGCGCGATGTGCCCACCGATGGCAGCGCCCCCGACATCGAGGCGTTCGATCGTCTCGCCAACCCGGTCGAGCACGTCGGAGGGGGTGCCCGTGCGCGGCGTCGAACGCTTGGCCGTCGCGACCACCTCGCCATCGACGACGGCGACCGTCAAGATCTTGGTGCCACCGAGGTCGACGCCGACCGTGGTCGGCACTCGCGGCACCAGCGACCGGCCCTACTCGTCCTCGGGAAGGCCCAGATCCCAGCGCAACGTGAGGTTCTCGCGCTCTGCATCGCGTGCGACGCGCTCGCGGTTGCGACGGAACTGCGGGTCGTGCGGCGGCAACAGCAGGAGCCGCGCCATCACACGGGTGCGGAAGTCGTCGATCACCTTCTGCTCGCCGAACTCCCCCCGCACGTCCCAGTGCGGAGCGACCGGGCCGAGGTACACGACGACGACGCTGCCACGAGGTGGCTCGTACTCCTCGGCGGTCTGCTCGGACATCGGGGGCTCCTGGATCGCGG
>CAZBTQ010000047.1:0-18572 GCA_964494405.1 uncultured Iamiaceae bacterium | reverse complement strand
GAACGCCTACGACGAGCTCCGCACACTGCTGGCCGACAGGGGAGTGCCGGCAGCGTCGGTGCGGTTCATGCAGTCGGCCGGCAACGACACCGCCAAGGAAGCCCTGTTCGATGCGTGCCGCAACGGTGAAGTCGCGGTGATCGTCGGCTCCACCGAGACGATGGGGGTCGGCACCAACATCCAGTCCCGTGCGGTCGCTCTGCACCATCTGGACGCTCCGTGGCGGCCCGCGGACATCGAACAGCGCGAAGGCCGGGTGATCCGCCAAGGCAACCAAAACCCGCAGGTGCAGATCGTCCGGTACGTGACCGAGGGGAGCTTCGACACCTACATGTGGCAGACACTCGAGCGGAAGGCCGCGTTCATCGCCCAGGTCACCGCCGGTGAGGTCGTCGACCGTGACGTGGACGACATCGGCGACCAGGCCCTGTCGTTCGCAGAGGTCAAAGCCCTAGCGACCGGCGATCCGCTGATCATGGAGAAGGCGACCGTCGATGCCGAGGTTGCCCGACTCACCCGACTCGAACGAGCCCACCACGCCGACCAGGCCCGCCTGCAACGCACTCTCGACTCCGCCGGCCAGAAGGCCCACCGAACCGCACTGAAGGCCGAACAGCTGGCCGAGTCCTGCAAGAGGATGGTCGACACCCGCGGCAACCTGTTCGCCATGACGATCCTCGGCGACACGCACACAGAGCGCGCAGATGCCGGCCAGCGCCTTCGCGACGTCCTCGAAGGCCTCGACGCCACCGAAGAGGTGCCGGTGGGGAAGCTGGGAGGGCTCGAGGTCACCGCTCAGCGACTCGACGAACCCAAAGGCCCCATCAGGCTCGAGATCCCCGACGCCGAAGTTGTCATCACCATCGCACCAGACGAGATCGGCAGGACCGACCCCGCGCGATGGGTCACGCGACTCGAGCGGGCCCTTCAACGGCTCCCAGACCGTGTCACGTCGCTTCGCGACGACCAACTGGCGGCCGAAGAGGAATCCGCACAGGCGCAGGAACGCCTGGGAACGACCTCCCCCAGTAGACACGAGCTCCGCCAGCTGCGACGACGCCAAGGTGAGATCGCCCAGGCGCTCTCACCCGATCCGGGAGGAGGGGAGTCCCTCTCATCACGACTCGATCCGGAGCCGCCCGCGAGGAACTCTCAAGGTCTCGACCTATAGGCACAGCGGCGCTCTAGGCGAGGAGGGGGTCGGCGTGGGCGCGCTCATACGCCTTGTTGGCTTCGCCTATGGACAAGAGGTGGAGTGCATGGAGCCGCCGGACGAGGTGCATCACGTGCTCGCGATCAGAAGAGGAGAGCGGCAGCCCCACTCGGTACGAGAGCCACTTGGTGAGCGGCTGAAACCCTCCGAGCTCGTAGTTCCACACCGTCTCGGGGATGCCACGCCATCCATGGGTGGTGTCCCAAAGAAGATCATTGCCTTCTCTTCGTCCACCTCTGTTGCCGTGGGATCCGAGCTCGAGAAGCGGCGTGGCACCGACGGAGTCAGGTGTGGCGATTCCCTGCAGGTCGGACCGGATGATTCCGGAATCTACGCCCACCACAGGTAGGTCTGGATCGATCAGCTCGGCGTAGGCGCGTCCGACCGCGGCCGCTGCGTCGAGGTCCGACGGTTCGCCGGGGACCGGGACTGATGGAAGATCTCCTGACCGTAGGTCTTGAGTAGCCAACCACTCTTGCGAAGCAGCGACCCCCGCGAGGGCGTAGAAGATCATCTCGCCGATCTCGCTGTCGGTACCTGCAGCGCCACGTTCGCGTGCCGCGGCGACCCACTGCGCACCGATCGCTGTGACTGGATCGGGAGCCTTGCCTTCTCCTAGTTGGGTCTCATCGTGTCCGATAGCGACGCCGGGCCGAACCATAGGGAATACGCGTGCGTCGGGGTCGACGCAAGCGAAGCCAGGCACCTGGCTCGCCACGAGGGGGCGAGCAGCGCCGCTCCGTCGCCGAGTTTGAGGGGCAACTAGCGCACGCTGGCCGTCGAGACCCGCCCAGTAGGGGATCATCTGCCGGCGGGCTTCGTTCAAGAGCTTGAAGTTGGGCTCCCAGTACAACCAGCGGGGATCCATGGGCCGATGGAGGTAGCGGACGACTCGTGCGGGCATGAAGGTCCCACTGGCGAGCAAGCTGGCCCGGACCTTCGGTGGGTCGTAGCGCGCCTTCGGGATGGCGAAGCCGGGGTGCTTCGCAGCGAGTTCCTCCCAATCGAGCTCCGGATCGAAGTAGTCCGCCATCCGCGTCTCCAGCTCGCTTCGATCGAACGCGAGGACTGCCTCGTCTCTTACTGTCTGCACGCCAGAGAAGTAGGACTCGCCGGCGTCGTTGACGTGGAAGTAGTCGTCGAGGAACGGATAGTCCGTACCGATGTCGCCGCTCATCCGCCACCGGTACTTCTTGCTCACGTCGACATCGATCAGATCCTCGTCGGGCGCGCCAGCCAGGTGGACCAGGCGATCCCGCTTCGCTTCCGCTGAGCCGCGTAAGTCGCGCCGTTGCACTCTCGCTGCATCATCCTCGTGGGCGGAGAATCGTGTGGCGGTGACGACCGCTATGCCGACTTTCACACCGCTGGCGATCCTGGTCGTGAAGACTGACTGATCACCGGCGTGAGTGCGGTCGTGAACGTCACCGTGGAGATCATCGACGACGACACGGTCGAAACTGGCGAGGATGTCGGCGCGCATGGCCGGGTACGACCTGCCCGTCAGCCATTGTCGGTTTGATATGAACGAGACAATGCCGTGACCCGTGAGTTCGACCCGGTTGAGAGCGGCCTTCCAGAACCGGGCGTAAAGGTCGTTCAGCCGGTGCTTCTTGATGTGCCACTCGGACCAGAGAGGTTCGATCCATGGGGCGATCAGTTCCCGCTCTTCCCCGCTGACTGCGGTGGAGTACCCCTCGTAGGGAGGATTCCCAAGGATGACCATCACGGGCTCATGCTGCTTGACGGCACGGGCCGCTTCAAGCTCCTCTTCGAGCTCGGGAAAGAGGACCATCGAAGGAGATCCGTGCTTGGGGTCCCACCCCGTGAGACTGTTGGTCAGGTAGACGCGAAGACGGTCCGTATCGGTGAGCTGAACTCCGAGTCTTCTGAGAGTCAGGGCAAGGTGGAGGTGGGCGATGATGAACGCGGCAGGCAGAATCTCGAATCCGATGACTCGAGTCAGGGCCGCTTCCTTGAGACGCTCGGCGGCCACCGATGGTGGTTCGCCGTTGTCCAGATGGGACTGATAGATGGCTTCGTAAACTTGAGCGAGGTAGGTGCCAGTTCCAACCGCAGGGTCCAGAATGATGACTCCGCTGCTCGCAAGCCCCTCCGTCTCGTCGAGATCCACCTTGAGGTGAAAGTTGCATCGGGCAGCCTGATACGCAGCGATCTCGCGAGGCGTGTACCACACTCCGAGGCGATCGCGAAGTGTCTCGTCGAAGTGAGCCAGGAATGGCTCGTAGAAATACTCGATCGCTCCATCGCCGATCTGATCGGTGAACGCGTCGCGGTCGACCCGCCGGAGCACGGCAGCGATCGCCCCGAGGCGGGGCAAGAGATTGCACTTTCTGATCAGCTTCGGACGGAGCGACGCGTGGAGGACGTCGGCAAAGAGTGGGACCTCCACCTGGTAGGCGGCAGACTGCCAGTCGAACTCGTCTGCGGAGTCCTCAGATGTGAGCCAGGCGGCGAACATGCCGTAGGTGAGCGTCTGCACAACGCTGGGAACGAAGAACTCCCGATCGAGCTCGGTGCCGAGGCCGGACTCGAACAGCTGCCACACTGGCGCGAGAAGGTCTGTGACGTCGCCTGCGTCATTGATCAGGTCGACCATTGCTCGGCTGTGCTCAGCGAGGTGCTGCGCGACCTGAGGCGGGCTCGTCAGAGTCGCTCGAGGCTCAGCTCCGAACGCGAGGAGGCTGCCAAGGTTGGCGTCGGAAGCGAGAACCTCGGGCTTGCTCGAGTCGAGGTCCTCAGGCGCCACGATGTCGATCTGTACGAGGGACTCCATCCCGTCCGAGGTCCGACGTGCGAGGACGAATTGTCGGATGTTCGTCAGGATCGCCAGCCCTCCGCCGAAGGTTTCGGCGTACCGCGAGGCCTGCTCAAGGGCCAGCAGCTGATCGACAGATCGGTCAGCGGGCTTCACCTCAACCGGGAGCACCAGGACGCGACTGAACTGCTCGTAGATCGACAGATCGGGGAAGCTACCGCCAGTTCCGGCAGGGTCAGAGACGGCTGCAAGCTTCGGGTCGAGTCGGGCGCCGACCGAGCTAAGCAGCTTCCTAATCGCCGGATAGAACGAACGCTCGTCACTACCGAGACCCGACTTGCGGATTTCGCGAACCTCGGAAAGATAGACGTCGAGTGCGATCCGGTCCGCTGCTGACGAACCAGTTGGTGAGGTCACGAGTCTCCCTGTTCCTGCGTCGCTGTAGCGGAACTCGGACGACCCTAGTTTGAGTCATCGGTCGCTCGGGGTTCGACCAGCTGGCAGGCGCGGCCGACAGTGCGCCACAAGACCGACGGAACCACCGCTGGCGAGGAGTCGACTTGATCTTGGGCTCCTCTGGGCCGAGGCCGGCCCTTCCAACAGCACGCGTTCCGGGACTGTCGCCCGCCCCAGCCGAGCTCGGCAGGCCCGATCTCATTGGCACTGGGGACCTGCCAACCCGGATCGCAGAACTTTACAGAAGAACTATTATCGGCCCATACCATCGGCTGTCGTGATGTTTCATGGCACACTGGGTGGCCGCCAGATCGACGCAAGCTGGCCCGTCGGATCGTAGGAGAGCATGGCAGAGCGAGTCGCTCAGGGTCCTGCATCTGCCTGAGGGCTTGGACCTCGTGGGCTCGCGTTCGGTCACGCTCAGGATCGAACTCTGCATGCCGACCAATGTGTCATGGCTGAGACGACGACATGCCCGTGGCTTGCCCTGACGGCACGATGGCCCGGGTGATCAGCCGGTGGCTCTCCCGCGCCTGGCGGCCAGCCGCGGACGACCCGCCTGGGATCCCGACCTGCAGCGTCGACCTCGACGGCACCACCGAATGGTGGCTTGAAGGTCTGCGGCACCGCGTCGACCAGCCAGCTGTCGAAAGGACCGACGGCACGACCGAATGGTGGTTCAACGGTCAACGCCATCGCGTCGACGGGCCAGCCGTCGAGGAAGCCGACGGCACGACCGAATGGTGGCTTGGCGGTGAGCGCCACCGCGTCGACGGGCCAGCTGTCGAACACGCAAAGGGGTACCGTTCCTGGTGGCTCAGCGGTCAACGCCATCGCATCGATGGGCCAGCCATCGAGCATTCCAACGGGGATCGCGCCTGGTGGGTCTACGGCCAGCGCCACCGCATCGACGGGCCCGCGGTCGAATTCGCCGACGGCACCACCCAGTGGTGCCTCAACGGCAACTACGTCACGCAGTCCGACGTCGAGCTCCTCGCCGACCAGCCGCCGCCGTCCAACGCCTCACCTGATCCTGCCGCTGGCCCGACACGACGCTCAGCACCGAACAGCTTCTGCGGGAACTCGATTCTGTACGCCGCTCTCGGGACGGTACCCAGACGCGAGCGCGCTGTCGGGCCCTCGATCGAGCACGCCGACGGCGGGACCCAGTGGTACTTCGACAACAAGCTCCACCGCGTCGATGGTCCCGCGGTGGTGCACGCCGACGGCACCACCGAGTGGTACCTCAACGGTGAGCCTCACCGCGTCGACGGGCCGGCGTTCGAATTCCCCAACGGCGCTGCCCACTGGTACCTCAACGGAGTGCTCCACCGCGTAGACGGGCCCGCGTTGGTACAAGCAGACGGCGGCTGGTCCTGGTGGCTCAACGGTCAGATGCACCGTGTCGACGGGCCCGCTCACCGAGACTCATACGGCAACCTCCACTGGATGCTCAACGGTGAGCTCCACCGCGTCGACGGGCCAGCGGTCGAACGCGCCCACGGGTACCGCGAATGGTGGCTCAACGGCACCAACGTCGCCCAGGCCGACATCGAGCTCCTCGCCAGCCTGCCCGCCGCCGTCCGCGACATCGCCGTCACCGACCACGCGAACGGAACCGAAATCGGCGATGCGATCGCCACCGCCCAACGCCCCGGTTGAACCGCCCGGAGCATAGGCAGAGCGAGTCGCTCAGGGTCCGGGGCCGGCATCTGGCATGAGGGCTTGGACCTCGTGGGCTGCGTGCTCACGGAGGTAGTCGCGGGTGGCGGGCATGGCGTAGTCGACATGGCCGTGGCTGACCCTCGTGATGACATCCGCGTTGATGAGTCGTTGCCGGTACTGGCTGGCGTAGTTCGAGGTGACGCCGAGGCGATAGGCGATGTCGGCGAGCCGAGATGGACCATCGTCGTGGGCCATCGCGAGGAGGAAGGTCCGATCGGTGGGCGAGAGATCCTGCAGGGTTGGCTCGACGACGAGTTCGCCGAGCTGGCGCCGTGCAGCCGCGACAGCGGTCTCGGCCGTGGCCCGGTCGATGTGAAACGCCGCGGCAGCCCGCCAGAGGTGGGCGCCGACGAGCTGGATCATGAACGGATAGCCGCTGGTTGCGGCGACGGCGAGTTGGAGAGCATCGTCATCGATGGTGCGTCCGGCGTCGTTGATCGGAGCGGAGATCCCCACGGCGACTTCCTCGGTGGCGACCGGTCCAAGTCGGTGTCGTTCGGCGCGACGTAGGAAGGTGAGCACGTTGTCGTTCAGGAGCGCGTCGACTGCTCGAGGAAGGCCAGCTCCGACGAACGCCACGTTGCGTTCATCGCGGAAGGTGTGCTGGATGGTGGTGGTCACCTCGCGCAACTCGGCACGGTCGCCGGCGTGGAGCTCATCCACGGTCAAGAGCACTCCGGTCTCGTAGGCTTCGAGCGATCGGGCGAGTGCGTCGAGTCCCGCTCGAAGAGCCTGGGGAACGGCCGGGTGGTCGTTCTGCCAGGAGACCGACCCCAAGTTGGCAGGCATGGACAGGCCGGTGATCCGTCGGGTCGAGCCTGGTCGCTCGACTTGGCGGCGCAGCGCCGGGATGTGGTCGTTGGTGATCCGCTCGACGAGGCCGGGGGTCGCGGTCTCGGCGATCACCAGCCACCCCCGTTGGGCTGCCGCGTCGTGGACCTCGTTGAGCATCACGGTCTTGCCGACCCCTCGTGCGCCGGTGTAGATCGTCGCTCGCCCTAACGCGCCGGGCCCCTCATCGAGGGCCAGGCCGAAGGCTTCGAGCACGACCCGTCGGCCGACGAGCAACGGCGGCGACGTCCCGAACGTCGGCTTGAAGGGGTTCGTCGCGGCTGACCGTCCTTTCATATCCTTTAGAACTTACCCGCTGACCTGGCGTTTTAGAAGTCTTTAGAAGTCGCAGAGCGTGCCGGGGCACCGAGCTGGCAGGGAGGTCGGCTCCCAAGGGTGCCGAGGCGAACGGTGGTCATGGCGACGTCTCCGCCCTGTGCCGGTCGGCGATCTTGGCGATCAGGTTCTGCGCGCTGCGGGTCGCTTCCGCGGCCTCAAGCAGGTGCCGCTGGGCAATGGCCAGGTCCTCTGCTGCGGAGCGCAGCGCCGTGACGGGGTTGCTGTGGTCGTCAGCCCGCAGCGCGAACCGGTCAGCGGAGCGCAGAGCAAGGATGGCGGCCAGGTGTTCGACGGCTTCGCTGGAGCGGTGGATCGAGATGGCAAGATCTCCGACCACCGGGTAGACGCCCCCGACCGCGAAGTCTCCCCGATGGATGAGGGCATGGTTGAGCGCCCGGCTTGCCTCGGCGATCTGCTCGGCGTGGTTTCGAGCGCTGTCCTCAGGGGTGTCCATGGCCCGAGCTCCTGTCGAGAGAGGTGCAGTCGACCGTCGAGGAGATCGTACCGAGGGGGTGGGACATCAAGCGCTGGATGGACAGCACTGCCCGTCCAGGCGTAGCGCACAAGCCTGCCCGTGGACGCTCTACAGGTCCTGATCGTCGCCGTCGACGACCCGATCGTCTTGGCCCGATGTCATGGCTCGCGCAGTCTCGCCGTCGGGGCCGGTGACGGCGGAGGCTGCCGTTCGAAGGATCGCTGCGAGGGCCTGACGGAGATGAGCGACCTCGGCTTCGAGAGTCGCGACACGGCGTTCGAGGTGCTCACGTTCGGCAGCAGCACTCATCTCCGCGTTCATGCGATCCACGGTGAGCGTGCTGTCGGTCGTGGACAGCTGGCGCTCGAGGTCTACCGCGGCATCCTTCGTTGCTTCGCGCTGCGGGTGACCGCCGGAAGTGCCCTCCTGCGGTTCGGCCTGCTCGTCGCCGGCGGGTCGTGAGGGCCGGAGCTCGGCGCGGAGGGCGCGGAGGTGCTCGAGGCCGACCTGGCGGTCGCGTTCATCAATGCGAGGAGGTCCGTCGTCTCCCACGGGAGAAGTGTCGCGCGGCGTGGTCGATCAGGGCCGCCGAAACCGCTTAGAAGCGTCATGGCATCCAGTTCTGTGTTCGGTTCGAGTCGCTCTCACTCGCCGATCCTCGGCGGTCCGCAGTCAGGGACGGGGTCGTACGGGCCTGATCCGTTCTGGGACCGGTTCGCTGCTCTGGCGTTGATCACCGCCGTCGGCGTGGCCGCCATTGTCCTTGCCGTGGGCCATGTGTCGACGTGGATCATGAAGCGGGACGTGCCGCGATACCGGCTGGAGGACATCCCCGGGATCTTGTGGCGTGTGGCGAGCGATCCTGGGGAGCCTGGTGCTGCGTGGGCTCCAGTGAACAGCGGATCCGCCGTGCCTGGCGCAGCGGTGTGGTGGCCGACCGCGGCGACGCTCGTCGGGTTGGTTGCCGGGATGTGCTGGTGGGTGTGGCGTCATCGCCGCGCCGAAGCCGCCCCCGAAACCGAATGGGCCGCCCGCGGGACGCTCCGCCGCCTCAAGGTGTCCGATGCCGATCAGGCACGCCTCGTCGTCGGCAAGACGGGGCGGTTTCTGGTGGCAACCGAGAATCGCCACAGCGTGCTCGTGTTCGGTCCTACCCAATCAGGCAAGACGACCGGGTTCGCGATTCCAGCGATCCTCGAGTGGCCAGGACCTGTTGTGGCCACCAGCGTGAAGGACGACCTGATCAGCCACACGATCGGCTGGCGATCCCAACACGGCGATGCTCATGTGTTCGACCCGGCGGGAGTGTCGGCGTTCGCCGGTTCGTCGTGGTCGCCAATGGTTGGCTGTGACTCCTGGGACGGGGCGATGGCCCGAGCGTGGGAACTCGCCCGCGCGGGCAAGGCCGCCGTTGGTGGAGCGGACATGGCGTTGGGCGACTTCTGGTTCGCATCAGCAGCGAAGGCCCTGGCCCCGTACCTGTTCGCGGCGGCGACCACGGACCACACGATCAGCGACGTGGCCCGCTGGATCGACGCGGAGGATCACGAATCGGTGACCGACCTGCTGTGGGATCACCCCGATGCGCTCCTCGCCCATGAAGCGACGTTCAAGCGTGAGGACCGGGCCCGCTCCTCGATGTTCCAGGTGATGCAGCAGATCGTCGGCGTCTACCTCGACCCAGCTGTCGCTGCGTCGGCCGCGTCGAGCGAGATCTCACCGACCGATCTGCTCAACGGCGACTCGTCGACCCTGTACCTCACTGCACCGGCTCGGGATCAGGAGCGGTTCCGTCCGTTGTTCTCGACGCTGCTGGCGTCGGTCATCGACGCGGCGTTCGACCAGGTCGCCCGCAACGGCGGCAAGCCTCTCGACCCTCCCCCGCTCATCGTGTTGGACGAGGCCGCCAACATCGCGCCGGTCGACAACCTCGACCAGGTCGCCTCGACCGCCGCGGCGCTCGGCATCCAGCTCGTCACGGTGTTCCAGGACATGGCCCAGATCCGGCACCGGTACCGCGACCGGACCCAGACGATCATGAACAACCACCGCGGCACCCTGTTCCTGCCGGGCATCAAGTGCGTCGACACACTCGACTATCTCTCTCGCCTGGTCGGCGAACGCGAATTCGAACGCGAGACCACCAGCATTGACTCGCTCGGGCGACGCTCGCACTCCAACGCACCGCAACGCCACCGACTCCTACCGGTCGAGGTCGCCCGCACGCTCGACGCCGGCCAAGGGATCCTCCTCTACGGAAACATCCCACCGGTTCGAGTCGAGCTCCGCCCCTGGTTCAAGAACCGTGGCCTCAAGGCCCGAGCGACGCTCGAGCGCGTCGCGAGCCCCCTGGGAGATGCGCAGTGAGAAACCCGTTCCAGCCTCGCCTGTCGTCGACACCTCCGGTGTTTGCGGGGCGCGACCGTGAGCTCCAACTGTTCGAGCAAATGGTGGCCAACCCCGGGTCGCCGGATCGCAATTCGTTCATCGTCGGCATCCGCTGCTCAGGCAAGACAGCCTTGCTCAACGCCGTCGAGGACCAGGCCAGCTCTCGCGGCTGGATCGTGCTCTCTCAACATCGGACACGGCGCATCTCGTCCCGCTCGGTGGCCTTGGCCGTGAACCCTCAGCCTCGGCAGGAAACTCGGACTTCTCTGCCTTGTCGCGCAGACTTCGGATCTTGGTGAGCATGTCGTGGTCGGCCATGTCTCCCACCGTGTCGCCGGTCAGCTGACCAGCCAACCGGTGACTGCCGCCGCTACCGAGTGCTCGTGACGAACAGATCCCATCCGATCAATGATGTGCGGTGTTCGATCGACGCGAGGTTCCGTCCGTGTGACCAGAACAACATCCGGGTCCCGTCGTACGACAGCGTCGGATTTCTGCTGTCCTGGTCGCTGGGATCGCCGTCAGCCGATACAGGTAGGACGCGTCGTGTGGACGGGTCGGCAAGCGACTCGACGACGATGTCGACCACGTCGTTGGTGGAGTAGGGGTGCGCTCGGTTCGACCGCATCTCGTATGCGACCCACTCTCCGTCCCCGCTGAACGACACCTCGCACGCCACGTTGCCGATCGGACCCGCGAGCACGCGTGTCGTCTCTGCCCCGCGGTCGTGCAACACGACCTCCTGCTGATACGCACCGTTCGGTCCGTCGGGGTGTCGGCAGTAGGCGATCGTGTCGCCGTCGTCGGAGATCGCCCCGTGCGTTGTGTTCCAGCTGAGGGCCGGGTCTCGCGTGCTCGCACGCTCGAACTCGCCGCTGGGGATGTCGTACAACCACCATTCGTGCACGTTCGTTGATAGGTCTTGCATCCCTGACGGTGCGACCGTGACGTTGAACAAGATGGTCTGGCCATCGCCAGAGATCTCCGGCTGTGCAACCCACCAGTCCGAGGGGTGGAGAACGGCTGTCGTGGTGTCGGAGGTCGTGTCGTAGAGGTAGATGGTGGCGTCCCTGTCCTCCCCGGGGCGGGAGTTCACGCGCAAGTAGGAGATCTTGGTGCCGTCCGCGGAGATCGACGGGAAGCGCCAATCGTGAGCGTCTCCGACCGAGACGCGCCGGGTCACTCCCGTATCGAGGTCGTGGAGATGCACACCGGCTCCGGGGTCATCTACCGTCCCCAAGTTGGACAAGAACACCACGCGCCGCCCATCCGCGGAGATCGACGGATAGGTGACCTGTCCGCCCCCAGGGAGGTTGGGCTCAGCGATCAAAGCGGTCGTGTTCAACCGCGTGTCGCGCACGTACACCCCAGCGCCGTCACTGAACGCTGCGTAGCGACCGTCGGCGGACAAGTCGAAGCGGTCCAGGGGACTACTGAGGACTTCCCCACCCGCACCCACGTTTACGATCTCGTTGGGACCATACGGCTCGCTCAGGGATTCCGTGAACGCGTCCTGGTCCAGAACATGGAGGAATACGTCATTCGCAGCGTTGGTGTCGCCGTCGACGAGGTTCGATGCTGCCGACGTGAACACGACCCGGCTTCCGTCCGCAGACATCCCGATGGTGAGCGCTCCACCGTTGGTCGCCGACTCGGACAGGGCAGGGACGATGATCGTTGTCCCGGTGACCATGTCGCGCACGAACACGTCCGAGACCCCGTTGTCGTCGCCGGCGACGATGTTCGACGCCTCGGACATGAATGCTACGTAGCGACCGTCATCGGACACCCCACCGCCGCCCGCTGGGCCGGTCAGCGGCTCCCCGTCGTACGACTCGGCCACGACGGTGCGCGTCCCCGTCACACGGTCGAACAACAACAGGTCACCGCCGATGTACGGCCACGGGAACGGAGCGGACCAATCCAACAGGCTCGACTGGTAGAGGACGTACCGTCCGTCGGAGGTGACCCCTTGGACACTGTCGAGACGTGCGGCGCCCTCCGGAAGGTCCGACGGGAGTGGCGGCGAAACGCGGAACACTTCGTCGGTGACCGAGTCGATCAGGACGACTTCGAGGGTGCCGCGACCTTCGAGCGGGAACAGCGTGGAGAACGCTGGGTTGTCAGCAATCGCCAGGTAGCGTCCGTCGCTCGACATCATGACGTGCGTTGCTGCGCCGTTCACCGAAGCGTGGCGGTCCGGACCAGCAAGATCGAGAACTTCGGTGGTGCCGGTGTCTCTGTCACGGACTCGAAGTTCGCCCGGCAACTGGTCAGTCCCGTCGCCCGCGAAGTACACACTGCGGCCATTCTCTGAGATGCCGACGAGAGTTGAGGAGCCGTACGGGTTCCCGCTCGGGTCGATGGACACGAGTTCGGTCGTCCCGGCATCCATGTCCCGTACGTACAGGCCAGCGCCGCCCACAGGGTCGCCGTCCTCGTATGGGGCGAACGCGAACGCGACGTGGCGACCGTCCGACGATAGGAGCGCGTTGTACGCCGACCCCTCAGGGGGGTTGCCGTCTATCATGTCGACCACGGGTGTGGTTGTGCCGACGACAGTGTCTCGGACGAACAGGTCGCCCCCCACCAGGCCGGGGACTTCCGACGTGAAGAGCACATATCGTCCGTCAGCGGAAACGGCGCTGCCTCTGGCATAGGCCACCGGCGGGAGCTGACCGCCTTCGTCGAGCTGTGACCCTGCACTCGACACGCTGATACGGGCCAGGTCACCCGGGTTAGACACGTCGGGGCCTGAGCCCGGTGCCGCCGGTGTCGCCGAAACGACAGCTGACGAGTCGGAACCCAACGGCACCGTCGACAACGCTGCAACCCGGAACCACACCTCGGTCCCGTTGACCAGACCATCGACCGTGGTCGATGTGGTGGTCACCCCGGTCGCAGCGTCAGCCCACGGGCCGTCCTCAGCTGGTGCGGACTGGACCGTGTACGACGCGAAGTTCTCGGCCGGGACCGCGTCCCATGACAGGGCCACCTCACCGTCACCGGCGACAGCGGCGAGGTTCGCCGGAGCGGGATGGGGGACCGGCGCGCCGTGCGCGTCTCTCCACGGACCCCAGCCCTCAGAGTTGTGTGCCCGCACCTGGCACTCGTAGGTGAGGCCGTACTCGACGTCGACCACCAGTGGCGAACCTGCACCGGTCTCGGTGAACGTCTCGGTGCCCGCGGCACATACCGCTTCGTAGTTGTCGATCGCTGCGCCGCCGTTGTCAGCTGGCGCTGTGAACGACACCGAGATCTCCGCGCCGTCACCCGGCACCGATGCGGCAGACTGCGGAGCAGAGGGAACTGTCACCATCGGTGTTGCAGTCGGTGTCGCCGACACCCACTCCGACAACTCCGAGGTCACGTTCGCTGCGGAGGACTCGGCGTACACCGTCACCCACACGGCCTCGCCGTTTGCGAGACCGTCGACGGTCACCGACGTGGTGCCAGGCCCCACATCCCCGGTGCCTGACAACGGCATCCCGTCGGGAGAGGGTGAGGTGATCCAGCCGTACCCCTCGAGGTTCGTGGAGTCCACCGCATCCCACGAGACCGTCATCTCACCGTCGCCAGCAACGACCTGCACGTTTGCCGGGGCCGAGTGTGCGACCGCGACGTTGGCGGCGTTCGCCCATGCCCCGGCCCCTTCGGAGCCGACTGCTCGGACCCGGCAGTCGTATCGCCGCCCGACTTCGACGTCGACGGTGATTGGACTCGATGCGTCAGAAGCCACGAATGAGCCTGACCCCGATGCGTCACATGAAGCCTCGTAGCTCGAGATGTTCGCCACAGCGGCGTTCGCCGGAGCATCGAAGGTCAACGACACGCTCGGCGTCTCACCCACCTGGGCACCCGCCAGATTCTGAGGCGCCGTGGGCACCTCGTACGTCGGGTCGGGATCAGGGATCGGCCCGGTGTTTCCGAACGCGTGGACGCCGCCGGCTGCGGTCACCATCCGGTACCCGGACAGGTCACGCTTCGGGGCGACAGCCACCACTGGCGACGCTGGAGGGTTGCCTCCGAGGCTGCCGTGGAACAGGGACTGACCGAAGTTGAAGATGCCACCGTCGGCACCGACCATCAGGTACCCGTTGCCCTGGCCCACCATCGTCACGACCGGCTTGTTGAGCGGGGTCCCGCCCATCGACCCGTAGAACACGGCCGTGCCGAACGAAAAGATCCCGCCGTCGTCCGCGACCAGCCAGTACCCCTGATTGTCCGCGGTCGGCGCCAGACCGTTCACCGGACCGTTCAGAGGGATCCCGCCCATCGACCCGTAGAAGCGCGCGTCACCGAAAGTGAACACACCGCCGTCGGTGGCGACCATGTAGTAGCCGAGGCCCGTCGGCGTCGCTACCGAGTCGAGCACGGGGCCATTCAGCTGGACACCGGACATGTCCCCGAAGTGTTGCGCCGTCCCAAAGCTCAGGACCCTGCCGAGGGTCGTGAAGATCCAGTAGCCGCCCCCACCAGGCTTCGCCGACATCGACACGGCTTGCTCTCCGGCGAGCAGTTGGCCAGCAGCGTCCCCATAGTCCGGAGCACCGCCGTGACCGGAGATCGACCCGCTGGAGCGCAACAGCCAATAGCCGGACTCGTCCCAGGTCAACTCAATGTCGACCACCGACCCAGGAGTCGCTTGGACTGCCACCCCTGCGGACCCAGGTAATGCGCCGGCCGGCGTGCCGGCGAACCCGCACAAAACCGCGACAGCCAAAACTACCGACACTGCCCGATTCATCTGCCGCTCCACCCGTTCGCCCAATGAGGTGGCTGAAGGTAACCACACACCACCTACCGTGGTCAAGTGCATCCCGTCAAACAGACGTTCTGCCCCAGATCCAACACCCTCCGTGGTAGAGCCACGATTGTCATCGGAAGGGCGCCGCAGAACCCCGGTCAGCGTTCGGCATCGGAATCAGGCCTCAACGAGAAGAGGGGGTCCAAGTGCCGAGTGTGGCTGAGCTCGATCGAGCCGTTTGCCCACCCTGCGGTTGCGCACCTTGCTGCGGCGCACCCGAGCCCGGAGCTGATCGATCTCGAGGCGATCACCACCGTCGGCGAAATCGGATCGGCGTAGCCACCGGGCCGTGCGCTTTCTATCGCATCGCTGACACTACCCAAGGTCGTCTACGGCCGACCCCGCTCCGGTGGCGGGGCGGTCGTGGTCGATGGCCATGTGCTTGGCGCCGTCTCTGGCCAACGAACTGCCGATCCGAACACGCGAGTCCTCCTCGATCGCTGGTGTCGACCCATGTAGGTCGACGGTTTCGTCGAGGTCGCGGTCGTCCACTTCGACCAGGTAGAGGTCGTTGCGGTCCCGACCACGCGAGAGGGCGGTGTAGCCCGCCTGGCGGTAGAGGCGATCGTCGCCGAGGAAGAAGAGGCGGTCGTAGGTGGCGCCTTGGGACTTGTGGATGGTGGCGGCGTATCCGTGGTCGAGGTGACCGTCGTCGAGGTAGGAGCGAGGGATCTTCTTTACTCCCCCGTCGGCCTCGTTGGCTACCACCAGGTCGCCGTTCTCAAGGTCGACGTCGAGGACCGTGGCGAACATCGAGTTGTGTACGCCGAGGCGCCGGTTGTTGCGCAGGCACACAACCCTGTCCCCGGCTGCGAATGCCTTGCCGTGAACTTCGATGCCGGTCTCTGCGACCGATCCGTCGTCGACGAGCAGCGCCCGCGCTCGGCAGTTGAGCTCGGCGACGTCGCTGCGACGCAGAGCGAGCATCGCGGCCGCTGATCCGGATCGGTGGGCCTCGTACCAGTGCTGAACCATCTCGGCTCTGACGTCGTTGGGCGTGGTGCCGATGTGGATTCGTCCGTGGTCGCTGTAGGCCTGCACGACCGCGGACACGTCATCTCGGCCACCGGTTCGCAGTCGTGCGAGCGAGTCGCGTTCCCACAGTTCTCGTTGGCGGCGGTTGTCGCTCAGCTCCACCGCCCCGACCTCGGCCACGAGATGGGCGAACGCCCCACCAGCTTCGACAGACGGGAGCTGATGATGGTCACCGACGAGCACGACCTTCGAGCCAGCGCGTTGCGCGTGGCCAACCAGACGGGCCAGGCGGCGGGTGTCGACCATGCCAGCCTCGTCGACCACGATCACATGACGATCGGTGAGACCGGGGGCCGCGTCCTCGTCGAGGAGGAACTGCGCGACGGTGCCGGACCTGATCCCTGCTCCGGTCTCGAGCTCCGCAGCCGCACGTGCGGCGAGCGCGACCCCTACTGGCCGGTACCCATGTGCCCGCCAGATCTGCGCGGCGGCCGCCAACGCGTAGGTCTTGCCGGTGCCTGCCTGGCCCACGACCATCTCGACACCGTCGCCAGATGATGTGAGCCGACGCACCATCCCTGCTTGTTCCGGCGACAGATCGTCGCGCCGGGACATGAACCCCTCGAGCTCGTCGGCTCGGACGGTGCCGCACGTTTCGCCACGGCGACCAAGGGTGTGCCTGACCAGGCTGCGTTCAACGTTGAGCATGTCTTCGGTGGTCCACCGATCACGCGAGTCCAGGCCAACGACGCGTTCATCTGCGAGCGACGTGTCGACCAGCTCCTCAATGCGGTCGAGGTCGACACGGGTACCGGCCGGGAGCTGCTCGCACCAGTCCCGCACGACGTCGCGTCGTTCGAAGGTCGCGTTCAGTGCGGTCAGCCCTCCCGCCCCCACTTGCTGGTCCACGACCTCGTCGACATCGACAGGCGGCACCTCACGACGTTCCATCCCGATCGCAGCGAGTCCGAGCCGGGAGTCGCGGGCCTCGAGTTCCCATCGTTCGTACAGATCCGCCGCCTCGACTCCGTACTCCTTGGCCTTGCGGGTCTGATGCGCCGCGACCTGCGCCGCCTTCGCCGAGTCCTCACCACGCTCGTCGAGCGCTTCTTCGATCTCGGCACGCCGCTTCGAGAACAGCTCGCGTAGCTCGTCGGGAACCTCGCGCATCTCGCTGTAGCCGTTGTGGACCTCGTCCCAGCCCACACCGAGCCGTTCAGTCAGCTCGCCGCGGAGCACCGCCTGGTAGACGAAGCCGGCTGTGCGTGCGTGCCGATAGAGGACCGGCGAGTGAACAGCGCCCCACCGACCGCCGCTGTGACGGACCGCGTTGGCGACCAGGGCATGGGTGTGCAGCTGCGGGTCGCCAGCCCGGCTCGTGCGGTGCTGGAACGCAGCGACAACGAGCCCCTCCCCCGACACCTGCTCGATCCCGAGTTCACCACGCCGACGACTCACCGTCGCGTACCGCTCCAGGTAGGTCAGCGCTTCTCGAACTGCGCGCTGGTGAGCATCGACGACCTCGCTCGCCATGTCGCCTCCGCCGAGCGCGTACAGAACCGACGCCGACTTCGGTGCGGAAAACGTCAGGTCCCATCCCGGTGCGCGCCGGCCACCACGTCGACCGACGAGATCCTCTCCCCCCGTCGGGGACTCTCCTGCGAGGACTGCCCTCAGGTGATCGCCGTCGACCTGGCCGGCAAGTCCAAGGTTGTTCGCGCCCGCGCCGAGCCACTCACCCTCACACTCGCCGTGACCCGAGTAGTAGTCCTCAAGCCCGCCCGCCACCTTCAAGAGGTAGTAGTTCTCCTGGCCCGCACCCAGCTTCGCGATCGTGAGCATAAACCCGTCCCGTGCACTCGCACTTCGAGAAACGGGCCCAAGCGACCTGGCGGGCCGACCAGATAACGAGAGGATAGTCGGGGCGACTTGTCGTGCGTGGGTTGCACGCCGACTCAATGTGAGCCGCGGGTCGCCGACAGTCCCGACATGGAACCCCGTCAACAACCGTCGGTCGCGTCCCTCCCCCAGCCCTCCAGCTGCACCGGACGTCTCGCAGGCAAGGCAATGTCGTGAGTCTCGACCGCAAGCCTGAAGGCCAGATCCTGCTGATCATCGTGATCGTGATCTCGGTGCCGCTGTTCACTAGTGCGGGTCCTGGCAGCGCCGAGCACACCGAGGTCATCCGAGGCTCTTCGCCAGTTCTCGATGAGTTCGGAGCCGATTGGGTTCAGATCGAGTGCTATGAGGACCGTTGGGAATCCGTAGGAGCTTCTTCGGGTGTCACCAATGCCCAGCTCCAGGATGTGCGCGTCAACCGCCTCCTCGACGAGGTGTGCGACGACACCTACGGACCTCGCACGATCCAGCGGCTCATCACAGGCGCTGCGGTACTTGCGTCAACAGGGCTCCTCGCTCACGGCTTCAAGGCAAACTGGGACGACTCCCGGAGCCGACGCGAAGGTAAGAGCCCTGACCTCGGATGAACACGAGTCGCGGACCGAGGTACCCGCCGGCGATTCCCAGGACGCACGCTGTGCATAGTGTGTCCCCCTTCCTTCCCTGGTCCCCCGACCACCTCTCC
>CAZBTQ010000046.1:11205-18595 GCA_964494405.1 uncultured Iamiaceae bacterium | reverse complement strand
GACGATGCGGTCCGCACCACACGACGACACGAGCCGGGAGAGGCATGCGGAACTGGATGAGGCGGGGGTGGTGGGGGCCGTTCACGGTCGTCGCCATGCTGGCCGCCACCACCCTGACCGCGGGCGCCGAGCAGTCCGACAACGACCTCCGCCAGCAGCGCGAGCAGCTACGCGCCGAGCAGGCGCAGCTCGCCGGCCAGATCGACGTGCAGTCGGCGACCGTCGACGAGCTCAACGCCGCCCTCGCCGCGATCGAGGCGAACGTCCGAGCTCAGGAGGCCCAGCTCGAACAGGCCCAGGCGGCCGTCGCCCAGGCCGAGGCCGACGTTGCGCAGGCCGACGAGGTCCAGGCCGCGACGGAGGCCGAGGTGGTGTCGCTGCGCGAGGACCTGGCAGCCATCGCCGTCGACGCGTACGTGAGCCCGCCTCGCACCGACACCCTCCAGGTCGTCCTCGACGGCGACCTCGGCACGGCACCCGAGCGCCAGGCCTTCCTCGACCTGCGCACCGCCGACAGCACCGATGTGCTCGAGCGCCTCCGTGCCGCCCAGGAGGACCTCGCGATGCAGGCCGAGAACGCCCGCGAGGCGCGCGAGCGCGCCGAGCAGGGACGCGCCGAGGTCGCGACCCGGCTCGCCGACGTCGAGGCCTCACGCCAGCAGCAGTCGGCCATCGCCGCCGAGGCCAACCTCCGCCTGCACGAACTGCTCGAGGCCGAGTCCGAGGCCGAGGACGCCGAGGCGCAGATCACCGCCACCCTCGAACAGCGCGAGGCCGCTCGCAAGGCAGCCGAGCTGGCCGAGCTCCAGCGCCAGATCGCCGAGGCCAACGCCCGTCGTGGCCCGGTGTCGGTCGAAGGGGGCGGCAACATCTCGTTGGCGCGGGTGGGTGGCATCACGGTGAACGCGCAGATCGCCGGCCAGCTCCAGTCGATGCTGACCCATGCTGCGGCCGACGGCATCGTCCTCACCGGCGGCGGGTACCGCGACTCCTCCTCGCAGATCGCATTGCGAAAGGCCCACTGCGGCACCTCGCACTACGCGATCTACCAGATGCCCTCGAGTCAGTGCTCGCCCCCGACAGCCCCGCCCGGCACGTCGATGCACGAGCAGGGCCTCGCCATCGACTTCATCGCCAACGGCCGTTCGATCACGTCGCGCAGCAGCGAGGGCTTCCAGTGGCTGGCCGCCAACGCCAGCTCCTACGGCTTCCGCAACCTGCCCAGCGAGCCGTGGCACTGGTCGGTCAACGGCAACTGATCCTTTCCGCCTTCGGCGACGGGGCCGGCGACGGGGCCGCTCGGGGCCGCTCGGGGCCGCTAACCTGACCGGGTCGATGCATCCCCGCGGGAGAGCTCCCGGCCTTCGGGTCGGGGCGCCGAAGGAGCAACCTCCCCGGAATCTCTCAGGCACAAGGACCGTGGGGATGGGGCAACTCTGGAAAGCAGTCCGGCCGCAGCACTGACCGGGCTCACCGACGGTGCAAGCGGTGCGACCCATCCGTGGGACTCACCACGAAGCTCTCAGGTCCCGTGACAGAGGGGGAGATCCGGACGCGCGCGTGTCCGGTCCCGCCCACCATCTGAGGACCCCATGAGCGACCAGGCCTCCCTCCGCCACACCCCGCTGCACGACCTCCACGTCGCCTGGGGCGGCCGGCTCGTCGACTTCGCCGGCTGGGACCTGCCCGTGCGCTACGAGCCGGGGCCGATGGCCGAGCACCTCCACACCCGCGGGTCGGCGTCGCTGTTCGACGTCAGCCACATGGGCATCGTCGAGCTGAGCGGCCGCCCGGTCGAGCTGCTCGCTGAGGCGCTCGAAGCCCTCGTCCCCGCGTCGATCACCGGCATCGCCGACGGTCGCCAGCGCTACACCCAGCTCACCACCGATACGGGCGGCATCGTCGACGACCTGATGGTCGCCCGCGTCGGGCCGCTGCTGGTGCTGGTCGTCAACGCGGCTCGCCGCGACGTCGACCTCGCGCATCTGCGGGCGGGTCTGCCAGACGACATCGAGCTCACCGAACGGACCGACCTGGCGCTGCTGGCCGTCCAGGGGCCCGCCGCGGTCGCGGCCGTGGCGGCGCTCGCCGGCGATCGTGCGTCGGTGCTCGACGCCACCGTGTTCATGGACGTCGTCGAGGTCGAGCTGGCCGGCGTGCCGTGCCGCGTCAGCCGCTCGGGGTACACGGGCGAGGACGGCGTCGAGATCCAGGTCCCCGCCGATGCCGCGGTCGACCTCGCCCAGCGCCTGGTCGGCGACTCGCCCGACGAGGGCACCGTGCGCCCGGCCGGCCTCGCCGCCCGCGACTCGCTGCGCCTCGAAGCCGGCATGTGCCTCTACGGCCACGACCTCGACGAGACGACGACGCCCGTCGAGGCGGGACTGGTCTGGTCGATCCAGAAGCGCCGCCGCGAGTCGGGCGGCTACCCCGGCGCCGAGGTCGTGCAGCGCCAGATCGCCGACGGGCCAGACCGGGTGCGGGTCGGGTTGCGCCCCGACGGCCGCCAGCCCGTGCGCGACGGCTCGACGCTCGTCGACGCCACCGGATCCGAGGTGGGCGTCGTCACCTCGGGCGGCTACGGGCCGAGCGTCGGTGCACCGATCGCCATGGGCTACGTGGCGCCCGCCGCCTCCGCCACCGGCACCTCGCTCGTCGCCGTCGTGCGCGGCAAGGAGCTGCCGGTCACCGTCGCCGACCTTCCCTTCGTCGCCCACCGCTACCGCCGCTGAGCCAGGAGCCACCATGACCCTCTTCGCCGATCGCCACATCGGCCCCGACGACGCCGCGCTCGCCTCGATGCTCGCCGAGGTCGGCGTCGCGTCCCTCGACGAGCTTGTCGACCGAGCGGTGCCGGGTGCGATCCGCTCCGCCGATGCCCTCGACCTCCCGGCCTCGGTGTCAGAGGAGGAGGCCCTCGCAGAGCTGCGCGACGTCGCGTCGCGCAACCGGACGGTCACCTCGCTGATCGGCATGGGCTACACGGGGACGGTGCTGCCGGGGGTGATCCAGCGCAACGTGCTCGAGAACCCCGCCTGGTACACGAGCTACACGCCGTACCAGCCCGAGATCAGCCAGGGGCGCCTCGAAGCGCTCCTCAACTTCCAGACGATGGTGGCTGACCTCACCGGCATGGACATTGCGAACGCCTCTTTGCTCGACGAGGGCACCGCCGCGGCCGAGGCGATGACGATGGCTCGCCGCATCGGGCGCCACAAGGGTTCGGTGTTCTTCGTCGACTCGGCCACCCACCCCCAGACGATCGACGTGGTGCGCACCCGGGCAGAGCCCCTCGGCATCGACCTCGTCGTCGGCGATCCCGACACCGATCTCGACACCGACCTCGCCTACGCGGTGCTGGTGCAGAACCCCGGCACCGACGGCCGCATCCGCGACCTTGCGCCGCTCGCGAAGCGGGTGCACGACGCCGAGGGCATCGTCGTCGCCGCCACCGACCTGCTGGCCTGTTGCGTGGTGGTGCCACCGGGCGAGCAGGGCGCCGACATCGTCATCGGGTCCGCTCAGCGCTTCGGCGTGCCGATGGGCTACGGCGGCCCGCACGCGGCGTTCATGGCCACGCGATCGGCGCACGTCCGGGCGCTGCCCGGCCGCCTCGTCGGGGTCTCGGTCGACACCGAGGGCCGCCCGGCGCTGCGCCTCGCGCTCCAGACCCGCGAGCAGCACATCCGCCGCGAGAAGGCCACCAGCAACATCTGCACCGCGCAGGTCCTGCTGGCGGTCATCGCCGGTCTCTACGCCACCTACCACGGGCCCGACGGCCTGCGGGCCATCGCCCTCGACGTCCACGAGCGCACGATGCAGCTCGCCGGCGCGCTCGATGCACGGGGCGTGAAGGTGCGCAGCCGCGAGGTGTTCGACACGCTCGTGCTCGACGTGCCCGGTCGCGGCGACGCGCTCGTGGCCGCCGCGCTCGACCGCGACATCAACCTCCGTCCCCTCGGACCCGACGCGGTCGGCGTGACGCTCGACGAGACCACCACCGACGAGGTGATCAGCCGACTCATCGAGGCCGTCACCGTCGTGACCTCGGACTCCGACTCGGTGATCGGTGCGGTCGCGCATGCCATCGTCGGCGACGCCGGAGCCTCGACAGGGGAGCCGTTCGGCGAGGGCATCCCCGACGCGCTCCGCCGGACGTCGCCGTTCATGGAGCACCCGGTGTTCCACCGTCACCGCTCCGAGACGTCGATGCTGCGCTACCTGCGCCGCCTCGCCGACCGCGACCTCGCGCTCGACCGCACGATGATCCCGCTCGGTTCGTGCACGATGAAGCTCAACGCCACCGCCGAGATGGTGCCGATCACCTGGCCCGAGCTGAGCGACGTCCACCCGTTCGCGCCGCTCGACCAGGCCGAGGGCTACGCCCGCATCGTGGCCGACCTCGAGCGCTGGCTCGCCGAGGTCAGCGGCTACGACGCGGTCTCGCTCCAGCCCAACGCCGGTTCCCAGGGCGAGTACGCGGGCCTGCTCGCCATCCGGGCGTACCACCGCTCGCGAGGCGAGGACGAGCGCGCGGTCTGTCTGATCCCCTCATCGGCCCACGGCACCAACGCCGCCAGCGCGGTGCTCGCCGGCATGGACGTCGTCGTGGTCGCGTGCGACGACGAGGGCAACGTCGACCTCGACGACCTCGACCGTCGCCTCGCCGAGCATGGCCCCCGCGTCGCCGCGCTGATGATCACCTACCCGTCGACCCACGGCGTCTACGAGGAGGCCGTCGGCGAGATCTGCGCGCGCGTCCACGACGCCGGCGGGCAGGTCTACCTCGACGGCGCCAACCTCAACGCGCTCGTCGGTGTCGCCCGACCTGGCCGCTTCGGCGCCGACGTCTCGCACTTCAACCTGCACAAGACGTTCTGCATCCCCCACGGCGGTGGCGGCCCTGGTGTCGGGCCGATCGGCGTGCGCGAGCACCTCGCGCCCTACCTGCCGTCGCACGGCGTGGTCGACATCGCGTCGCCGGGTCGGGCCGACGGCGGTGTGGGCCCGGTGTCGTCGGCCCCGTGGGGGAGCGCCGGCATCCTGCCGATCTCGTGGATGTACGTGCGGATGATGGGGCCAGACGGCCTCACCCGTGCCACCCAGGTGGCGATCCTGTCTGCCAACGTGCTCGCCCGCCGGTTGAGCCCTCACTTCCCGGTGCTCTACACGGGCCCCGACGGCTTCGTCGCGCACGAGTGCATCGTCGACATCCGCCCGATGAAGGAACGGGCCGGGGTCAGCGTCGACGACATCGCCAAGCGGCTCATCGACTTCGGATTCCACGCGCCGACGATGTCGTTCCCGGTGGCGGGCACGCTGATGATCGAGCCGACCGAGTCCGAGGACCTCGCCGAGCTCGATCGCTTCACCGAGGCGATGGTCGCGATCGCGGCCGAGGCCGACGCCGTCGCCTCCGGCGACCTGCCCGTCGACGACAACCCGCTCGTGCACGCTCCGCACACCGCGGTCGACCTGCTGTCCGCCGACTGGACCCGGGCGTATCCCCGGGATGCGGCGGCGTTCCCCGACGGCGTCGATCCCGCGTCCAAGTACTGGCCACCGGTGAGCCGGATCGACGGCGCCCACGGCGACCGCAACGTCATGTGCTCGTGCCCACCTCTCGAGGCCTACGGCCGCTGACGGTGATTCGTCGGGGCGAGGGCTACGGTCCGGGTCGCTCCTGCCGACAGGAGGAGCGAACGCTTCGGTTGCAGGAGCGCGGCCGACCGACGACGCGAGGTGGTGAAGGGTGGCGAGATGGCACGTGCACGTGGTGCAGATGCGCGCACGCGACGTCCGCCGCGGCGACGTGGTCGCCCGTGACGGTGCGAACCAGGGGTGGTTCCGGGTTCACGAGGCGACCGTGCTGCCCGACGGCAGCATCAACGTCAGCGACAAGTCGAACCAGCGCAGCTTCACCGCCGGACCCTACGACCTGATCGACCTCCAGACGCCGGTGCCGCTGCCCGTCGAGGCCGACGCGTCCAACCGCCGTCGCCGTCCCACCGCGGGTTCGGAGAACGGCCCCGACCTCGATGCGGCCGACGCGGCGGCGGCCCGCGAGGCGATCGCCCGTGAGCTCCAGCAAGATCCGGGCACGGCGAGGGGTACGCTCCCAGGTCCGTGAAGCCCAGCGCCATCGTCATCGACACCGACCCCGGCATCGACGACGCCATGGCGATCGCGGTGGCGCTCGCGTCGCCCGAGCTCGACGTGGTCGCGCTGACCACGACCTTCGGCAACCACCACGTCGAGGTGACGACGGCGAACGCCCAGCGGGTGCTCGACGCGCTCGGACGTCCCGAGGTGCCTGTGATTCCCGGCGCGCACGGACCGCTCGTGCGCCATGGCCACGCGCCGGCGACCGCGGTCCACGGCGAGGACGGCCTCGGCGACGCTGGCCTGCCGCCGCCGTCGCGGCCACCGGTCGTCGGCGTGCACGCCGCGGTCCACCTGGCCGACTTGGTGCGCTCTCGTCCGGGTGAGATCACGCTGGTGCCGATCGGTCCGCTCACGAACCTCGCCCTCGCGCTGCGCCTCGACCCGGGCATCGCGGACCTCGTCGCCGGCGTCGTGGTGATGGGCGGCGCGGTGCGCTCGCCTGGCAACGTCACCCCGGTGGCCGAGGCGAACATCTGGAACGATCCCGAGGCCGCCGACATCGTGCTCGGCGCCTCCTGGCCGGTCACCCTGCTCGGCCTCGACGTCACCAGGCACCTTGCCGCTGACCGTTCATGGCTCGATGGCATCGGTGCCATCGACACCCCGGCCGCACGCCTGGTGTGCGACACGGCCGCCACCTACGTCGACTTCCACGTCGCCACCGAGGGGTTCGACGGGATCCACTGCCACGACGTCGCAACGATCGTCCACCTCGTGCGCCCAGACCTGGTGCGCACCGAACCGCTCGCGGTGCGTGTGGTTGCCGACGGCCTGGCCGCGGGGCAGACGATCGCCAACGTGCCGGGGCATCGCGACCCGGCGTGGGCGGAGCGCCCAGCGATCGACGTGGCGCTCGGTGTCGACGGTGGCGCGGTGCTCGACCTGGTGCGGGAGCGCCTCGCCGGGGCCCCGGGCACCGTCCCGGGAACCGTCCACCACCGGGAGTAGCCTCATGGTCATGGCGCGTGTCTGCTCACGACCCGGTTGCGCCGCTCCGGCCATCGTCACCTTCACCTTCGAGCCTGCCGCGCTCACCGTGTGGGTCGCCGACCTCATCGAGGACCCCACCGGCCCCGGTCACGACCTGTGCGAGACCCACGGCGGCCGCCTGTCGCCGCCACGGGGATGGACGCTCGCCGACCAGCGCACGGTCCGGCCCGTACTGCCCGGGCTCGACGCGCAGAGCCCGATGCTGTCCCGGGCGTTCCGCTCCGCCGCCGGCTGA
>CAZBTQ010000046.1:0-11105 GCA_964494405.1 uncultured Iamiaceae bacterium | reverse complement strand
GCTCGACGCGCAGAGCCCGATGCTGTCCCGGGCGTTCCGCTCCGCCGCCGGCTGAACCAGCTCGTCACCGCCGGCCGGATCGGGCAGGGGTCTCCGTTTCCTACCGTGGTAGGATTTCCGCCATGCCCGTCACCAAGTGGTCCGTCAGCGTCGAAGAGACCCTTGCCGCCCGCGTCGAGCGTCGCGTCGGGGATCGAGGCTTGAGCGGCTTCGTCGCCAGAGCCGTCGAGCACGAGCTGGAGCGCGATCTGCTCGACGAGTACCTCGGCGAGCTCGACGCCGAGTTCGGGGCGCTCCCAGACGGCATGGTCGAGTCGGTCGACGATTTGTGGCCGTCCTAGTCCTCGACAGCGAGGCTGTCTCGGCCCTTGCGCGCCCGCGGGTGGATCCGGTACGCCACGAGCGGGTCAGAGCCGCGATGCGAAGCGCGCACTCGCGCAACGCGCCGATTCGGATCCCGGCGGCGGTCCTTGTCGAGCTCTACCGAGGCCGAGGGACCGGCGAAGCGATCGACGCTGTGCTCGCCCGAGGATTCGCCCAGGTCGTGACGACTGGTGCGCGCATGGCGAGGATCGCTGGTCACCTGCTTGCCGGGACCGGTGCTGGCAGCGAGATGGCGATCGACGCGCTCGTGGTCGCGACTGCGATCCGGTTCGGAGGCGGCATCGTGGTGACGCACGATCACGCGGACCTGCAACGACTCGCGGCAGGGCACTCGAACGTCGCCATCTTCGAGATCTGATCGACTCGCCGGCCGATCACACGGCGAGGACGCCGTCGACGGTGATGGCGATGCCGACGGCGATCGTTGCGACGACGAGGCCCCACGCGATCCATCGCACGACGCGGCCGGGGACGCCGTCGACGTCGATCGCGGCAGCCGCCACGACGGTGACGGCCACCAGCACGAGCCCGACGGCTGCCGCAAGCCCCGTGTCGCTTGCCCCAGCGGCGAGGCACACAAGTCCCAGGTCCGGTCGCAGGACGAACGGCACCGCGACGGGCACGAGCGCCGCCTGCCGTCCCGACAGTGACGGTTCGGGGCGTGGCACGCGCACGGCCTGAGCGATCGCGCCGAGGACGAGGACGAGGCCGGCGGCGACAGCGAACGTCGGTGCGCTGACGTCGAGCCAACTCGCGGCGGCGTCGCCCGCGGCGACGAGGACCCCGAGCACGGTGCACGCCACCAGTGCCCCGACGCCGGCGACGACAACCCGCTCGCCGATGGCGCGGTCCACGCGGGGGAGCGCGGGTGTGAGCCGGGCCGCGTTCACGCCGGCGACCAGCGCGATGACCACCAACCAACCCGACATCTCAGCCTCCGTCCTCGTGGCCCGTGACGTCCGCTGCGACCAACGGTCGGGCGAGCAGCAACGCCGACAGGGCGTGCTGCTGGTCGTCCATCTGCGTGACGTCGAACTGGAACCACGCGCCTTCGGCGCGACTCGCGTCTGCCCAGGCCCGTGCCTCGTCCACGTCGACCTGGCGCTCGGCCAACATCCCCGCGACGCACACCGCACGCTCGGCGACGTCGGGGCCGAGGTCGGACAGCCGCTCATCGCTGACGGTGACGCGCTCGATGTTGCCGAGCTGTTCGCCGACCGTGCCGAGCCCAGCGGCGAGCGTGCGACGCCCGCGCAACAGCCACCGTGGCCAGTCGTCGCTGCGCTGTGACTCGTAGCGGGCCTGGATCCCGCCGAACGCGGCCTGGCGGCGCACGTAGTCGGCCTCTTCGTCGGACAGCGTCACGTCGAGGTCGTCGGCCAGGACGGCGAACCCGTAGGCGGCCCAGTGGTCGGGCACATCGGGGAAGTAGCCCTCGACGTCGTCGCGCTCGGTCGCGATGTAGGAGCCGATCCGCTGAGCGACCTCGCCGAACCCCTCGCCCGGCAGCTCTCGCTCGGCCAGCGCCAGTGCCCAGAAGGACTCACCCGTGTAGAAGGTCGACCACACATCGGGCACCGGAGCGCCGGTACGCGGATCCCATGCCGCGTGCACTGCGCCATCGTCGTTGGTCATCGACACCAGGAAGCGGGCAAGCGAGCGCATGTCGTCGTCGAAGCGCTCGTCGCCCGTGTCGGTCCGTCGTTCGGCCAGGCCCGCGAGCAGCAGCGCGCTGGCGCCCGATGAGGGGCGTCCCGTCCCCGGCTCGAACGCCGCCCCGCCGTCGCCGGTGTCGACGAGGTTGGCGAGTGCCCACTGCGCCCCACGGTCGGCGACGGCGCGCGCGCCGTCGTGTCCCGCGGCTGCGGCCTGGTACAGCGACATCGTCACGCCAGAGTGGCGCACGACGTTGTAGTCGGGGATCACGGCGTCGGCGGCCCGGTCGTAGCGGTAGAGCCAGGTGCCGTCGGGCGCTTGGTTGCGCTCGAACCATGCGACGGCGGCGTCGACCGACGCGTCGAGCTGGTCGACGGTGATCGGCGGGCAATCCTCGGGCAGCAGGACCGTGGCTCGCACCCCGACCAGGACCACCGCCCAGAGGCCGACCGCGCCGACGACCCGGCGTCGGACCGTCCCCGCTCCCATCGGGCTGACCCTACCGGTCGCGCCTACCGTCGGTCCGTGCGCACCTGGGTCCGAGTCGCCGTCCTGGTCGCTGTCGCCCTGGTGATGGCCATCCCTGCGCTGCGGCGCCCGCCCACCGACGGGTTCCCCCTCTCCACCTATCCGATGTTCGCCCGCGACCGTGGCGAGACGTCGACGATCGCCACCGCGGTCGGCCTCACCGGCGACGGTTCCGAGGTGCGTCTGTCGCCCGAGGTGCTGGCGGGCAGTGACGAGCCGATGCAGGCGATCTCGACCGCGGCCGCGGCCGTGCGAGACGGCCGCGGTGAGGCATGGTGCCAGGAGGTGTCCGCCCGGATCGACGACGCCGACGTGGTCGCGGTCGAGGTGCGGCGAGAGACTCACGACGTCGTCGCCTACTTCACCGACGACGCGCCGGCGCTCGACGTGGATGTCGTGGCCAGGTGCTCGGTCCGCCCGTGACGGACTCGACCACCCACGATCGGGAGGCTGCGGCCGACAGCGAACGCGACGCCCGGTGGCTGGTCCGATTGCGGATCGGCGTCACCGGCTTCGCCCTCGTCTACCTCGTCGTGCGCGCGCCGCACCTGTGGAACGTCGCACGACTTGCAGAGTCGGCCCCGGACGGGTGGGACCCCGTCGGACCGCTCGTCTGGTGGTCGAGCCCGTGGTCGCCGTCGGTCGTGCGCGCCGCCCTGGTCCTGACCATCCCCGTCGCCGCGCTGGCGACGTGGGGGAGGTGGTGGCGGTTCACCGGCCCGGCGACCGCCATCGGTGTGCTGGTCCTCACGAGCTACCGCAGCTCGTGGGGCCAGATCTTCCACACCGAGAACCTGCTGGTGCTGCACCTGGCGATCCTCGGCGTCGCGGCTGCGTTCGACGGCGACCGACCCGGGCGGCGCACCGCCGACCTGCCCGCCCAGGCCATGCAGGTCGTCGTCGTGGTGTCCTACGTCCTGGCTGGCGTGGCGAAGCTGCGCACCAGCGGCCTGGCATGGCTCGATGGAGATGCGCTGGCGAGCCAGGTCGCGCACGACAACCTCCGCAAGGTCCTGGTCGGGGACTGGTACTCGCCGCTCGGTGCGTGGGCGCTCGACCACGTGTGGATCTTCGGTCCCCTCGCGGTCGTCAGCCTCGCGGTCGAGCTGGGCGCGCCCGTCGTGTTCCTCGGTGGCCGCGTCCGCACGGCGTGGGTGGCGGCCGCCTGGCTCTTCCACGTGGGGGTGCTGGCCCTGATGGCGATCCTGTTCCCATACCAGCTGTCGGGTGTGGCCTACCTGTGCTGCTTCGCGGCGGGACCCTTGCGTCGCGCCCGGTCGTCCCCTTGACTCGCGGCATGCTCCGCATCGGCGTCCCCACCGAGCTCAAGACCGACGAGAACCGCGTGGCGGTCACACCGGACGGTGTGCGCGAGGTCGTGTCGGCCGGACTCGAGATCCTCGTCGAGGCCGGGGCGGGCGCCGGTTCGAGCATCGGCGACGACGAGTACCGCGCCGCCGGCGCCACGGTCGTCTCGGTCGACGAGGTGTGGGAGCGGGCCGACCTGATCTGCAAGGTGAAGGAGCCCCAGGCTGACGAGCTCGATCGGCTGCGGCCCGGCCTGGTGCTGTTCACCTACCTGCATCTGGCGGCCTATCCCGACGTGGCTGACGCGCTCCTCGATCGTGGGGTGACCGGGGTCGGTTACGAGACGGTGCAGGTCGCCGACGGCGGACTGCCTCTCCTCGCGCCGATGAGCGAGGTGGCGGGACGGATGGCGGTGCAGATCGGGGCCAGCCTGCTCGAACGCCACCACGGCGGCCGCGGGGTGCTCCTCGGCGGGGTGCCGGGCGTGCGGCCGGCGCGGGTGGTGGTGCTCGGCGCCGGCAACGTCGGGTGGAACGCGGCGTGGCTCGCGGCCGGCATCGAAGCCGAGGTGCACCTGCTCGACAAGGACCTCGACCGTCTGCGCTTCGTCGACCAGATCCACCGGGGCCGCATCACCACGCTGGCGTCGAACCGCGGCGCCGTCGAGCGGGCAGTGGCCGAGGCCGATCTGGTCATCGGCGCGGTGCTGGTGGCAGGTGGTCGCGCGCCGACGATCGTCACCGAGGAGATGGTCCGCCAGATGAAGCCGCGGGCGGCGATCGTCGACATCGCGATCGACCAGGGAGGCTGCGTCGAGACGTCGCACGAGACGACCCACCACGACCCCACCTACGAGGTCCACGGCGTCCTGCACTACGCCGTCGGCAACATCCCGGGTGCGGTGCCCAACACGTCGACCCGTGCGCTCACCAACGCCACGCTGCCGTACCTCGTCGACCTCGCCCGCCTGGGACCGGCTGCCGCGACCGTCACCGACCCTGCGCTCGCGCTCGGCGTCAACACGCACGGCGGTGCGGTCACGAACCCCGCGGTGGCCGAGGCGCTCGGCCGGCCGTTCACCCCGCTGGCGGAGGCCCTGGCCAGCTGAGGTCCTCGGCGGCGACGCTGCCGATGACGAGCGTGGCCGGCGCCGCGACGGGCTCCCGTCCGAGGTCGGCGAGCCTGCCGCGCCAGACCACCTGGTCGGTGAGCGTGCCGCGCTGCACCGCGGCCGCCGGCGTGTCAGGGGACATCCCCGCGTCGAGGAGGCGCTCAGCGACCGAGGCGGCCCGCGCCGCTCCCATCATCACGACGAGTGTGGTGCCGAGCCGGGCCAGCGCCTCCCAGTCGAGGTAGCGGTCGTGTGCAGGGTCGAGGTGTGCGGTGACCACCGTGAAGCCGCTCGAGTGGTCGCGGTGGGTGACGGGGATGCCGGCCGCGGCCGGCGCTGCCACCGCCGAGGTGACACCCGGGACGACCTCGTAGGCGACGCCGGCGCGCCGCAGCGCCTCGGCCTCCTCGCCGCCCCGGCCGAACACGTAGGGGTCGCCGCCCTTGAGGCGCACGACGGTCTGGTGGGTGCGGCCCCGCTCCACGAGCAGGGCGTTGATCTCGTCCTGGGTGGTGCCCGGGCCGCCTGGGCGCTTCCCCACGTCGATGCGCTCGCAGCCCTCCGGCGCGAGCGCGAGGACCTCGGCGCTGACGAGTCGGTCGTGGACGACGACGTCGGCACGGGCCAGGATCTCGGCGCCTCGCACCGTGAGCAGGCCGGGGTCACCGGGGCCGGCGCCGATCAGGTGGACCGTCACGCCGGGCTGCCTCCGTCGAGCTCCAGGGCCTCGCGGAGCAGCGCCCGCGCCGCGTCGAGGTCGCCCGCCCGCACCAGGTCGAGGATGCCTCCGTCGAGCGCGGCGTCCCAGCCGGGGTGGGTGGTGCGTCGACCAGCGTCTCGCATCTCGTCGCGCGCATCGCTGAACATCTCGACCAGCACCGGGTAGCCGTCGGCCACCTCGTCGGCGAGCCGGTCGCGCAGGTAGCGGGTGAGCGCAGGGGTGCGCCCGTCGGTCGAGACCGACACCTGGATGAGTCCGATGTCGCGGGTGGCCACGAACGACAGGTCGCCCGCGTCGGCGTCGCTCACGTGATTGACGAGCGCACCGACCCTGGCCGCCTCGGCCAGCACGGCGCCGTCGATCTCGCTGCGGCCGGTGGCCGCCACGACGAGGAACGCGTCGGCGAGGTCGCCATCGCGGTAGTCGCGCGCGACGTGGTGGACACCTCGGACACGAAGCTCGTCGGCAGCGCTGGCGGGCCAGATCTCGGGCGAGACGAGGTGGACGTCACCGCCGCTGGCTCGCAGCTGGAGCGCACGTCGCACGCCGACGTTGCCGCCGCCGACCACCACGCACCGGCGCCCCGAGAGGTGCAGCGCCACCGGAAGGGAGGGTGGGGTCGTCGTCGCCATGTCGAGCGGAGTCGATCAGTCGACCGAGCCGGTGTCAACACGGCGCCGCCGGCCTTGGCAGGTGGGGCAGAGGGTGGTGCCGCGGGCGTCGATCACCCTGCGGACCAGGGTGGTGCCACAGCGCCCGCACGGCTCGCCCGCCCGGCCGTAGCAGTCGAGGTGGAGCTGGTTCGACCCCTGTCCACCGTCGGCGTCGCGGTAGTCGCGCAGCGTCGTGCCGCCGTGGTCGATGCCCGCAGCGAGGACCCGGACGATCTCGTCGCGCAGAGCCGTGGCCTGGCGTCTGGTGACCACCCTGGCCGCCGGGTTGACCTCGGCGGCCCACAACGCTTCGTCGGCATAGATGTTGCCGACGCCGGCGACCGGGCGCTGGGACAGGAGCTGAGTCTTCACGTGCGAGCGGCTGGCCTTGAGCGCGCGGTACAGGTGCTCGCCGGTGAAGGCCGGATCGAACGGCTCGGGGCCCTGGGCTGCGAGCGTCGGCATGGCCGAGTGGTCGGTGCGTGGCATCACCGCGACGCGCCCGAAGCGCCGGACGTCGCGCAGCTCGAGCCGCTCGTCGCCGTCGAGCGCCCACCAGGCGCGCGCGTACGGGTCTGGCTCCTCGTGGACGGGACGCAGCGACAGCTGGCCGGTCATACCGAGGTGCACGCCGAGGTGGCGGTCGTCGTCGAGCTCGACGAGCAGGTACTTGCCGCGGCGATCGACCCCTTCGATGGCGGCGCCGGTGGCCTCGGGTGCACCGACGAACTTGCCCGACGGGTGGCCCCACGCCTCGACCACGGTGCGTCCGGTGAGCCGTGGCGCGAGCTGGCGTCGGATCGTCTCGACCTCGGGGAGCTCAGGCACGGCGGGCGCTCGATCGTTTGGGGTTCAGCGCGACCGGAGCTGGTCGGTCCACGTCGAGCCGTCCCACCACCGCAGCGCGCCGCTGCCGGCGGGGTCGTCGTACCAGCCGGGGGCCGGTGCGCTGCCGGGGATGGGAGCGGGCTGGCGGTGGCCGTGGGCCGACGGATCGGGACGGCCGGGGCCAGACGGCACCGCGGACCCTGGCGGCACGCCGACGCCGGGCGAGTCCGACGTGGGTCGCCCGTCCCACTGCGGCAGCCCTTCGAGCTGGCGCAGCGCGTCGATGCGTTCGGACAGCGGCGGGTGGGTGTCGAAGAGGCTGTTCAGCTTGGCGCCCTGGTGTCCCTCGTCGCGATCGAGCGGGGACTCGATCCACAGGTGGGCGGTGGCGTGGGAGGTGTGCTGCACGACCGCCGTGTTGCCGGCGAGCTTCTCGAGCGCCTGGCGCAGGCCGGTGGGGTAGCGGGTGAGCTCGACGGCGGTGGCGTCGGCGAGCGCCTCCCGCTTGCGGCTGACAGCCGCCTTGATGAGGGCGGCCGCCATGGGGGCGAGGACCAGCACGAACACCATCCCGATGAGGGCGATCGGATTGCCGCCCTGGTCGTTGCCACCGCGACGACGACCACCGCCCATCCACATCGACCACCAGAACATGTCGGTGATCATGGCGATGGCACCCGCCGTGGCGACGACGATCGTGTTGACCCGGATGTCGTAGTTGCGGATGTGGCTCAGCTCGTGGGCGAGCACGCCTTCGAGCTCGGTGCGGTTCATGAGCTGCATCAGTCCGGTCGTGACCGCGATCGCCGCGTGTTCGGGGTCGCGACCGGTGGCGAACGCGTTCGGCGCCGGGTCGTTCACGACGTAGATGCGTGGCTTGGGGATGCCCGCCGCGATGCTCAGGCCCTCGACGATGTTGTGGAGCTGCCCGAACTGCTCGACCGAGGCAGGCTGCGCCCGCGTGGCGGCGAGCGCCATCTTGTCCGAGGACCAGTAGGCGGCGAAGGTCATGCCGCCGGAGACGACGATGGCGAACACGAAGCCCGCCAGCCCGACGCCCATGTAGGCCCCGAGTGCGACGCCCACCAGGCTCAACAGCGCGAACGAGGCGAAGAGCAGCAGCCAGCTCATCCGACGGTTGCGGGCGATCAGCTCGTACACGGGGTCCCTCGCCGAAACATGGTGCTCTCACGGTACCGGCCACTGCGAGTACCTTGAGCGCGGTCACATCAGGTCGGGCTCGTCGCTCTTCACGGTGAGAGCGAGTGCCGCATAGCCGCCCGCGTCGTCGACGGCAGCCCGCACCATCCAGCGAAGACCGCCTCGGTCAGCCGGGACGACGACGAGCGCACCGCCGATGTCGGCGACATCGACCGAGCCGCCATCGACGAGGTTCCACCTACGACGCGTCGCGTCGGGAAGTGCCATCAGCCCTCGGTCCGAGACCCTGCGGCGAACCAGCTTCATGCCGGTCGAGCCTATGAGGAAGTTCAGCTGGCGAGGAGGGTGAGGGCTGGCGCGTCCTGGCGCATGCGGCCTTCGGCGTCGCGCCGCTGGACCTCGGCGCGGCCTTCGGCGCACTCGGCGACGTGGGGGCACCACCCGCACAGCGGGCCGGGCTTGGGCTCGAACGAGTCGGACTCGGCCGCCACGTGGAGCTCGTCCCAGGTGGTGCGCAGCCGCGCCACCGCCTCACCGACGCGCTCGGGAGTGGCGTCGGTCTGCACCACCGTCGAGCCGAGGTAGACCAGCCGGGCCCGGACCGGCGCCTCGCCCTCGGCCTCGGCGACCGCCGCGGCGTACAGCAGGACCTGGTCGAGCTTGTCGTCGCGGAAGCGGGTGCTCGGCGCCCGGCCCGACTTGTAGTCGGTGACGACGAGGCCGTCGGGCGCACGGTCGAGCCGGTCGACGATGCCGAGGAACGGGACGCCGCCGATGGTGGCGGTGACGCGCTGCTCGGTGGCGTGGACCTGCACCTGGGTGGGCGGCTCGAGGCCGTCCATGTCGAAGACGGCTTCGACCGCCAGCCAACCCAACCAGCGGAAGCGGCGGGATGCGGCCTCGTCGAGCCCCAACCCCCGGAAGTCGGGGTGGTCGGCCGTCTCCGGCCAGACCTCGCGCGCGACGACCTTGGCCCGCTCGACCGTGCGGTGCTCGGGCGCTTCGGTGAACAGCTCCTCGAGCACGCGGTGGACGAACGTGCCGATCAGCGCCGGCTCACCTGGAGGCTCGACCACCCGGTCGACGTAGCGGTAGCGCCAACGCCGTGGGCACTGGGCGAACAGCGACGCCGACGACGGCGAGAGGTGGCGCGGCCTGGTGTCGATGCCGTCGACCTCGAACAGCGCGCGATCGCCCGACAGCAGGTCGCTGTCGATCGGATCGGTGGCGAGCACGTCGTCGGACATGTCCCCATCATGCTCCGGGGGTGTGACAGCTTCGGGTACCCCGTCGGGGGTCACACCTCGAACTGCACCGCGGCCCGGCCAGTGGCGTGCGGCGCGATGTGCTCTTCGATCGCGCGGACGTGGGCCGGATGCGACTGGTAGGTGCGCCAGGCCGCCTCGTCGGCGAAGCCCGCCACGATCGCGATGTCGGCGTTGCCGTCACGCAGCCCGAGGTCGGCACCCACCTCGTAGGTGTCGATCTCGGGGATCTGCGCCGGCAGTGCCCGCAGCGCCTCGACGATGGCGGTGGTCGCAGCCTCGGACGTGTCGGGAGCAAGCGTGATGAACACGCAGTGCCGGATCACTGGAGTCCCTTGTAGGCGCCGCCGTCGACGGGCAGGGCGACGCCCGTGACGAAGGCGGCCTGCTCGGAGCACAAGAACGCGCACACCGCCCCGAAGTCGTCGGCGTCGCCGAGCGTGCCGGCGGCGACGCCCGCCGCCATCTGCTGGTCGGTCATCCCGAGGGCCGCGATCCGTGCGGTGGCGTGGGCGCCCGGCTGCACGGAGTTCACCGTGACGCCGGTGCCGGCCAGCTCGCCGGACAGCGTCTTCAAGAACGCCGTCGCCCCGGCGCGGGCCGTGTTCGACAGGATGAGGTTCGGCGCCGGCTGGCGGACCGTCGACGACGTGATGGCGACGATCCGTCCCCACCCTCGCTCCACCATCGGCGTCACGGCGGCCGTGCACATGGCGACGACCGACATCAGGTTGAGGTCGAGGGCCGGGCCGTACGCGTCGAGCGGCGTCGACGCGAAGTTCCCCTGCGGTGGGCCGCCGGCGTTCGGCACGAGGATGTCGATGCCACCGAGGACGTCGATCGCCTCCTCGACGAACGCGGTGGCGCCCTCCGGTGTGCTCACGTCGGCGACGAGGGGCACGGCCAGCTCGCCGAGCGCGGCCGCAGCCTCCCGGACGCGGTCGCCGTCGCGACCGCAGATGGCCACGTCGACCCCCGCGTCGACCAGCGCCCGAGCGGTGCCGAGGCCCAACCCGGCCGATCCGGCGGCGACCGCCGCCCTGCGTCCTTCGATCCCGAGGTCCATGCGCGCTCATGCTGGCACAGGCTCGTCTCGTCGGCTCATAGGCTCGCCGCATGGCCGATCCTTCGACTCCGCTCGACGCGCTGCCCGAGTGGGCGGCGCTCCAGGCGCACCGCGCCGAGGTGGCCGACCTGCACCTGCGCGACCTGCTCCGCGAGCCCGGGCGCCTCGACGCGCTCACCGTCGACCTGCCCGGCATCCACGCCGACCTCACCAAGCAGCGCGTCACGCCGCGGACGATCCGCCTGCTGGTCGAGCTGGCCGAGGCGGTCGGCCTGCGCGAGCGCATCGACGCGGTCTTCGCGGGGGAACACGTCAACACCACCGAAGACCGCGCCGTCCTGCACGTCGCGCTGCGGGCGCCGCGGGGCACGGTCATCGAGGTCGACGGCCATGACGTCGTGCCCGACGTCCACGAGGTGCTCGA